>JAYVXB010000684.1:0-11683 GCA_043785585.1 Deltaproteobacteria bacterium
ACGCCCAGATTTGCGGCGCGCCGTACCAGAGCACGCGAATGCCAGCGTCGTGCAACTTGGGCGCGAGGCGCGCGTTGAACTCGGTGTAGTTGACGAGCAGGGCTGCGCGAGGACGCCGCGAACGCGCCGCCTTGCGCATCGCTCGGAACGCACGTCCGATGTCGAACGCGCGCACCGCGGCTTCGGTCACGCCGAGCGCGGTGAGATCGCGCAGATCGCTGAGCAGCTCCGCGCCGCTCGCCGCGAGCGCTGCGCCGCCCATCCCGAACGCGCGCACGCCTCCGAGACGTGCCACGACGGCTGCGGCGGCGCGATCCCCCGACGCTTCGCCCGCGACGACGAGCAGATCGCTCATTCGCTGACCTCGGGAGCGACCTCCGCGACGTGCTCGCCGCGCAACGCGCGCACGATCGCTTCGCCGTCGCGCTCGACGCGGAAGGCGCCGAGCCCCGCGACGCGCGCGAGATCCTCCGCGCGCTCCGCGCCGTGCTCCGCGATCTCGCGAACGCAGTGCCCAGGCAAGACGACCTGCTCGTCGACCTCCCGCCGCTTTGCCTCGCCGCGGCGCCACGCGGTCAGGCGCGACTCGCGTTGACGACGCGCGTCGAGCTCTTCGCGCGGCACGCGCGGGCGCTCGAACCAGACGCGCTCGTCGTCCGGGATCGATCCCGCCGCGAGACCGTCGAGCACCGCGCTCAGCATCTCCTCGGCGACCGCGTCGTTCGACGGTGAGCCGCGCACCCGCCGAAGCTGCGCGAGCGTCGCAGGTCGCGAGCGCGCGACCGCGAGCATCGCCTCGGCCGGCATCACCTTGTGCGGCGGCACGTCGCGCCGTTCGGCTTCGCGTTCGCGCACCGCGGCGAGGCCCCGCATGATCGCGAGCTCTGGCCCCTTCGCGCGGTCGATCCCCTTGACGCGCACGTACGGCGGGCGACGGTCCGGCGTCTTGGCCGATTCGGTGGCCGTCGCGATTCGGTAGCGCGTCTCCTCGAGGACCTCTTCTTCGATCCCGCGTTCTCGCGCGGCGCCGAAGAGCGCGTCGTCGAGCGCCGCGAGGTGTGCGACGTCGGTGGCGAGGTACACCAGCGCCTGGTCGTCGAAGGGTCGCAGCGACCAGTCGTGGTGCTGCATCTCCTTGCGAATCACGACGCCGAGCGCCGACCCCAGCATGCTCGCGAGGCCCGTCGCCGCGTGGCCGAGCATCCGCGCGCAGATCGCCGTGTCGTGCACGTTCCCGAGCGCGATGCCGCTCTCCGCGAGCATCCGCGCGTCGAACGCGACGTCGTGGACCACCTTGATCGGCCCCGCGTCGCCGAGGGCACGCTCGAGCGGCGCGAGGCTCGCCGAGATCGCGTCGATGACGACGATCTGCGCGTCCCACGCGAGCTGCACGACGCACGTCCGCGCGTGGTAGACGAACATCCCGTTCGACTCGATGTCGACGGCGACACGCGCCGCGCGCTCGACCTCGCGCGCGACCGACTCGACATCGGCGGTGGACGAGACGACGCGCGGCGGCGCGCACGGCAGATGCGGAATGTGCGGAGTGTCAGTGCGGGACTCGGTCACGAGGAGCGCGAGACTACATCTTGACGGTCTTGAGGACGCGGTACGGGCGCACGATGACGATGCTTCCGGGAAGCTGCGGCAGCTTGCGCTCGCCGAGGACGACTGGCGAGGTGTCGCTCGCGAACATCCTCCCGGAGACCCGAACCGTCAATTTGCGATCGCTTGGTACGTTGACCGCGGCAAAGAGAGACTGCGCGGCGACCGTGTGCTTGCACGACAAATCCGGAATGCCGGTGTTGCCGAAGTACGCTGCGCGGAAATCGCCTTGCCCGGAGACGAGCGGCAGCCCCGTCGTGTCGTCGAAGATCTCGGCGAAGCCACCGGAGACGTCGCGGTACTTGCAGTCGCGTACGCCGACGACCATCGTCATCTTCGCGGGATCGATGGGCGTGGTCGCGACGATACCGCCGCCGAGGAGGTCGAAGCTCTGCTTCGTGATCGATTGCCCGATGTACGTGTCGCCCGCCTTGCACGAAAAATTGTCGAGCCAAACGAACGGTTTGAGATCGGCGAGACCGCCGCCCGCGTCCGTGCGTCCGACGACGCCGAAGGCCATCTGCTCGGTACCCGGGGCAGGGAAGAAGAACTCGCCGACGCCGAGGCCTCCGCCGTCTGCCGTGGCGGTCACACCTTGGAAGCCCGGCGTCGAGAGGACGTCGTTGTTGAAGAAGAGATTGACGTTTGCGCCCGGCACCGGCGACTTCAGGACGAAGTCGTCGAGGTGGAACTTGCACGGCACTGGCCCGGCGTCGACTCCTCCGTCGACCTCTGCGTCGGCCATTGCAGCATCCGGGTCCGCGTCCGCGACGGCATCCGCTGGGTCTGCGTCTGCGTCGAGGCCGAGCGGGAACAGGAACCCGCCGTCGGACGCGTAACAGCTCCAATCGCCGTCGACCTCGTTGCCCTCTTGGTTCAGGATCTTCATGACGGGCGGTGTGTCGACGGCGCACGCCGCGATCGGCGGGTCGGGATGGCTGGTGTCCGCCGTGGATGCGTCGGTTGGAACGATGTCCGGGATCGTGTTGCACGCAGTCATCACTTGACCAAAAGCGGCGGCGGTCGAGATGACCCCACAGACATAAGCAGCAGCGCGTTTCATCGTCAGTGCCTCCGAATCCCCCGGACCATCATTAAGGCGATCACTTCTCACTGCCTCTTCTGCCGCTTCGGCGCAACCCGACGATCGCGCACATCGCCGCCGCCGCAAAGATCCCGGCAGCTCCGCCGTTGGCGTCCAACGGCCCGAGAGGCGAGATGGCGCACCCCTTTTTCGGCGCTGCGGCGCACTCGGGACCGAACCCGTGGCGCGGCTGCGGGTTGCAGGCGTCGCTCGCGACTTTGCCGCTTGGCGTGACGCTCTTGGCCACGACGCGCGTCCCGTCGGGCGGGTAGATCGAGCAGATGCCGCCGACGTCGTCGGAGGTGAGGTTGCGCAGGGTCGTCGAGCCTGGCTGGTAGTGCGCGAACATGGTCGCGTGCGAATCGCCGGAGTGCGCCATCCCGAGAAAGTGCCCGCTCTCGTGAGTGACGATGCTCGAGAAGTCGTACCCGTCGCTCGGCACCGGATCGTTCACGGTGAGCTTTTGCTGCGCCGTGTTGATCTCCATGTCGGCGTCGTAGATCTCGCCGGTGTCCGGGTTGAAGACGACGGTCGTGAGCGCGAGGGTGTTGTTGGCGTCGTTGTGCGGCCAGGTGTCGTCGCGAAAGACGATGACGTGCTGGTTCGGTTGGTCGGAGTTGTATTGGACCGTCCCGCAAGCGACGGCGCCTTCGTCGTGCACGTCGATGCTCACGCGCGAGCTCCCTGTCCCGTCGCTCGGGCACGCCGTGCTCGTCCACTTGAGGAACGCCGCGAAGATGATCCGCGATGCGTCGTCGTACGAGATCTGCCGGCTCGCGTCCTTTTGGAGGCTGTAGCCGACGCACGCGTTTCGCCACCAGAGCGGGAGACCGTTCGTCCAACACGCCGCGGCGCTCGGCTGAAAATCGGCGGGGACAGGGCTCGTCGTCGTCCGACAAAACGCGGCGGCGTCGCCGGAGGTCACGACGCTCGCGAGCGCGATCGCAGACGCGATCGCGGCGGTCGCGACGCTACTTCGTCGCATGGAGCCGCTTGAACGCGGTGGCCACGTCGCGAGCGACATCGTCGAGGAGTCGGCCGTGGATCACGTCGGCGGCGAGCGGCGGCGCCGGCGCGACCGTTGCGCTCGTCGTGGCGCCCGGACGCGCTGCGAGGAGCGCGCCGACGTTCGACGCTCGGATGACGCGCGTCGACTTCTTGTCGTCGACGACGATCGGAAACTGGCCCTGCCCGCGCGCCGTGACCTCGAGCGTGCCGGGCGGTCCCGCGTGCAAGAAGAGCAACGATGGCCTCCCGATCGTGAGCACCGCCTCGCCGTCGACGATCTGCCCGATCTTCCCGACGATCCCGCCCATCGTGCGGACCCACGCCTCGGTCTGCGGGGGCGTCCCCGATGCGGACGTCGCGCCCGCGACGACGCGGTCGACGCTGACGCGCGTGTACGTGTAGATGCGGCCGTTCTCCCAGGCCGCGCGCTGCTCGATCGGCGTCACGACCGCGGAGAGCGACGTCTCGCGGACGAGCCCGTCGAACGTGACGGCGATCGAAACGGACGCGCGCGCCTCGGTGGTGATCGGAAGCGCGGCGGCGGCCGCGACGGATGCAAGCGCGAAGAAGACGGCGAGAGCCCTCGCCCGGAAGCGAAACATCCCGGAAAGATAGCACGCGCGCTCGACTCTTCGAGGAGCGCGGCGTGTCACGCTTCCGTCGCCACCGAATCACCACCGAACGAGCGCGCACCCCCAGTGGATCCCCGCGCCGAGCGCGAGGAACATGTTGAGCTCGCCGCGCTTCAAGTTGCCCGAGCGCGTCTGCTCGTCGATGAGGATCGGCAACGTCCCGGCGCTCGTGTTGCCGAAGCGATCGATGTTCATCGGCATCTTCGCCGCCGGCACGCCGAGCTGCTGACGGACATACTCGTTGATGCGCTGGTTCGCCTGGTGCGCGAGAAACCAATCGATGTCGCCGATGCCCGTCTTCGTCTCGGCGCACAGCGCGCGCGCGCACTCGGGGAGCTTGGTCACCGCGAACTTGAAGAGCTCGCGACCGTCCATCTTCGGGATGTGCTCCTGGTCGCCGTAGTGGTTCGGCTTCCAGTACGGGCGCGTGCGAAAGCCGCCGCCTTCGACGTAGAGGAGCTTGGCCGCGCGTCCGTCGGTGTGGAGCTTGATGCCGCGGAGGCCCGCGTCGCGATCGGTCGCGCGGAAGATCAGCGCGCCGGCGCCGTCGCCGAAGAGGACCGCGAGCGCGCGGTGCTTGTTCGCGCGTTCGCGCTCTTCGGCGGTGACGACCTTGCCGCTCGCGGGATCGAGCGCTTCCCAATCGTCCCACGGCATGAAGCCCGCTTGCGCTTCGGCGCCGACGAACAGAATCGTCTTCGCCGCGCCGCTCTTGATGAGGCCGTCGACGAGCTGCAGCCCGAAGATCATCGCCGCGCACTGCTGCCGGATGTCGAGCGCGGGGACGCCGTCGATCCCGAGCTTCGCCCCGAGCAGCGCGCCCGATCCCGGGAAGATGTAGTCCGGGGTCATCGTGCAGAAAATGATGTAGTCGATGTCGCGCGGCTTGATGCCCGCCGACTCGATCGCGCGCCGCGACGCCTCCGTCGCGAGATCGCTCGCGCCAAGCCCCTCGGGACAAAAGTGGCGCTGCTTGATGCCCGAGCGCTTGAAGACCCACTCGTCGTCCGTGTCCATCACGCGGCCGAGGTCGTCGTTCGTGACCGGTTTGCCGGGAACGTAGTGGCCAGTGCCGATGATCTCGAAGCCAGGCATGGAGACGGCGCTCCTCTTACCCGAAGTGCCGTTCGACGTCGACCGCCTGGTTCTGCCGTGATCCAGCGGCGCTCGGCGCGCCTCTTCTGATCAGCGCGCCTTCCTCGGTTCGCCGCGGTCGGCGCGCGTCTTTCGACCGTCCCCGTTTCGGCAGAGCCCGAGCACGGTCACGAACTCTTCGGAGCGTCGCATCGTCACGACGTCCCCCATCGCGATGTCGTGGACGGTGTGCTCGCCGTCGAGGAAGAGCTTCGCTTGCTGCATCTTGTTTCGCAGCGCGAGCGTCCCGCCATCGTCGACGAGGCCGAGCGTGAGGCGCATGCGATGTCCGTACGGGGCGTACGCTTCACGCACGACGTATTGAATGCGCGTCGACGCGAGCGGCAGCACGCGCCCACCCGCGCTCCGCTGCGCGGCGGTCGATCCTGCCGCGGGGCCGATCCACAAGCCGCTCGATTTCTGTTCCTCCTCTTCGTACGCGCCGTCCGGCTGCGTGACGCGGAGGATGTAGCGCGACGTCGCCGCGGGAGACGCGTGGCAGAAGAGCGCCTCGTTCAAGACGCGGCGATGGATGCAGACGCCGTTGAGGTCGACGCGCATCCGCGCGAGACTCACGCGTCGCAGCTTGCCGGTGAGCGCAAGGTCGAGCGTGGCGCGCACGGTCCCTTTCTTCGCGGCGCAGAAGAAACCGACGGAGTGGTTCGGCGAGCTGTTGACGCCGAGGAGCGCGCTGTCGGGGCCGACGTCGTGCGACGCCGCGAGGAGCGTCCCGTCGCCGCCGACGGTCACGACGAGATCGAAGCGCTCGCTCTCGAGCGGCGTGCGAGGGTTCTCGTCGAACGACGCGTCGATGTGGTGCGCCTCGAGCGCCGCGCGAACTTCGTCGATGGCCTCTTCGTGATCGCGGTGCGCGGGAAGCATCCGCTTGACGGTCGGATCGCCGCTCGCGAGCAGGCTCTCGACGCGCGGGTCGCGCGCCTCTTCGACGTAGCGCCGGTACGACGAGCGCTTCGCGATGACGAGGACCTTCGGGCTCACGCGAGGGTCTCGGCGAGACGACGCAGCGCGAGCTCGGTCTTCGTGTCTTGGATCGCGCCGCTTCTGCAGTGAGCGAGCGCATCTGCGAGCGAGAGCGAGAGGATCGTCGCGCCGCGCTCGAGCGCCGATCCGTCTTCCGACGGTGCGTTGCGCTTCGTCGGATCGACCTCGACGTGAAAGTAGGCGTGCATCTCGGCGCACATGCCGGAGACCGGAAACGTGGACGGCCCGAGTGGCCGCATGGCCGACGCCGGAGCGCGAAATCCGAGCTCCTCTTCGAGCTCGCGCGCGGCGGCATCGGCGGCGGTTTCGCCGGCGTCGATCAGCCCCGCGGGGAGCTCCCACAACCAGCCGTCGTGCGCGGGGGCGATGTCGCGGAGCGCGAGAGGCGGGCGCACCGACGAGCGAAGAAATACGTGCGGCGCGCCGTCGACGCGGAAGTGCGCGACGATGACCGCGACGTCGAGCGATGCGCGCACGGCGACGTCGTAGGCGAACGCTTCGCTCTCGGTTCCGTCGGGAAAGCGCGCGACGAGATCGAGCCGGCGGAGATTGAGGAAGCCGCCGCTCGCTGCGGAGGATGCGGTTCGATCGCGCTCGACGGCGAGCGAGATCCGCGGTGGTGGAGGGAGCGGTCGGGGCGTCGGCACGTGCAGACGCAGAGTGTCTACAGTCTGCGGTCCACAGTCCACCGTCGGCTCTAGGCTGTTGGCTCTCGACGGTCGACGGTAGGCTGGCCGCCGCTTGTTCCCCCGCGACGTGTTGCCTGCCCCGCTCGAGGGCTTCGAGATCTTGCAGCGCCTCGGTGGCGGCGGCGTCGGCGAGGTGTTTCTCGCGCGCAGCCGCGGCGGACGGCTCGTCGCGATCAAGGTGCTCGCCGATGGACGAAGCGGCGAAGGGATCGCGGACGGCTTCGCGCGCGAGGCTTCGATGTGCGCGCGCCTCGGCCACCCGGCGATCGTGCAGGTGCGCGCGTTTCTGGAAGCCGAAGGCTTCGCCGCGCTCGTCTTTGAGTACGTCGCCGGCGTCGCCCTCGCGCGCCTCCTCCGCTTCTGCGCGTCGCACGGGGTCCGCCTCCCCGATCGCGCCGCGTGGCACATCGTCGAGCGCGTGCTCGCGGCACTCGCGTACGCGCACGCGCTCCGCGACGAACAGCAGAAACCGACGCCCATCGTTCATCGCGACGTGTCGCCGTCGAACGTGCTCGTCGACTGGAACGGCGGCGTGAAGCTCGCGGACTTCGGGATCGCAAAGATGATGGGGCAGTCGTCGAAGACGACGGTGGGCGTCGTGAAGGGGACGCTCGGCTGCATGGCGCCCGAGCAGGCGCGCGGCGACGTCGTGACCGAACGCGCCGACGTGTACGCCGCAGGGCTCCTCGCGTGGCGCCTCGCGACGGGGCGCGTTCCGTTCGCGAAGCACGCGCGCGACGAGTTCGAGCTCCTTCGCGCGATGCGAAACCCGCGCATCAAGCCGCTCGCGGTGATCCGCCCCGACTTGCCGGAAGCGCTGCTCGAAGCGATCGCGATGTCCTTGCACGTCGAGCCGTCGGAGCGCACGACGAGCGCCGCGACGATGGCGGAGATCGTCCGCACGAGCGTCGACGTGCGGGCCGGACAAGTCGAGCTGGCGGAGCTCCTGACGCGCTGGAAGCGTGCGCTCGAGCGGACCGTGAAGCGAAGCGGCGATGCCGCGGAGAGCACGACCGGACGAACCGCGCATACGCTCCGCTACGAAGAAGTGGCGCTCGCGTTCGACGAAGACGAGGTCCCCGTCGATGGGCCCACGTTCGAGGCGCACGCGTTGCCGAGCGACGCTGCGCTGCTCGCGGCGTTGCCGACAGACGCGGACGGTGCGAACGCCGAAGTCATGCTCGCGCCGCTCCCCACGGACGCCGAGCGTGCGCTCGAGCCGGCGAGCGCGACCGCCGGCGCCTCGCAGCCGCCTCCACCCCCCGCGACGCTCGACACCGTGCCGCACATGACGCCGACACTCCCACCCGCTGTCGCGGTCGAGCCGCGTCGACGAGGATGGGGCGACCGCAGCGTCGGGATCGCGATCGCCGTCGTGGTCGCCTTCGCTCTCGCCGTCGCGCTGGCGCTGGCGTTGGCGGTCGCGCGTTAGGAATGCCGCCCCGTCCCCGGGCGTACGCTCAGGAGGCCCACCGATTCGATGCTACGCTTCTGCAAGGTCTCCAGAGTTTTGAGCGTTTCGTCCCCAACAGGGAACTTTGTCGTGGGTCGGACGTCACAACGGAAGGGCGACGCCTGATGATGTGGGGAAGGATGCGTTACGGATGAACGAGTCGACCAACCGGGAGCTGCGTAGAATCGAGCGGCTCGCGCGCCACGCCGAGGGGCGCCTTCGGTTCAGTCGCGCGCTCGAAGTCGGCACCAAAGCGCTCTGCGTCGCGCTCGTCTTCGCCGTCGTCATCCTCGTCCTGCGCAAGACCGGCCACGTCACCGAAGGCAAGACGCGTTTCTTCCTCGTCGCCGCGGGCGCGCTCACGCTCGTCGCCGCGATCGTCGCGTACGCTCGCCGCTTGCCCGCGCGCGCGGGTGCCGTCGCGCTCGATCGCTTTCACAACCTCCACGATCGCCTGTCGAGCGCGATCTCGTTCGGACAGCTCCCGAAGACCGAGCGCACGCCGTTCATGGCCGCTGCGATCGAAGACGCGGTCGCCGTCAGCGCGACGGTCAGCCCGCGCAAGGCCGTCGCGATCGGCGTGCCGACGACGATCGGCGCAGCGCTCTTCTTGGCGTTCGCGGTCTTCTCGGTCGCCGTCTTCGAGGTCCGCCGGCACGAGTACATCGCCGCCGCGAAGACGATCGACGCCGTCGACGTCACGCAAGACGACATCGATGCGATGAAGGATTTTCTGAAAGACCTCGAGGCGAAAGATCAGAGCGAAGAGACCAAGGCGGCGATCCAAGAGTTCAACCAGCTCATCGACGATCTCGCGAACAAGCGCCTCGATCGCACCGAAGCGTTTCGACGCATGCAGGAGCTCGAAGAGCGGCTCATCGCGAGCAAGGACGCCGATCGCAAAGCACTCGACGAGGCGCTCCAGCAGCTCGGCGAAGAGCTGAAAAAGGCCGAGCTCACGAAGCCCGCGGGCGAGGCGCTCAAAGACAAGAACCTCGCGAAGGCGCACCAAGAGCTGCACGATCTCGCGAAGAAGCTCCGCGACGACAAAGGAAAGATCGACAAAGCGAAGCTCGAGCAGATGAAGGAGGCGCTGAAGAAGGCGTCGCAAGAGCACGCGAACCGCATGGCGCAGCTCCAGCAAAAGCGCGATCAGCTGCAGCAAGACATCCTGAAGCAGAAGCAGAAGATGGGCGACGGCGGGAGCGACGAAGAGAAGAGCCTTCTCAAGAAGAAAGAGCAGGAGCTCGAGCGCCTCGATCGCGACATCAAGGAGCAAGAGAAGGTCGGACGTCAGCTCGATCGACTCGACCGCGAGCTGTCGCAGGCCGCCGAAGATCTGATGAAGGATCTCGGGGTGACGGCGAAGGATCTCGACGACAGCGCCGAGGATCTGAATCGCATGGCGAAGGAAGAGATGACGCAGGAGGAGAAAGAGCAGCTCCGCCAGCGACTCCGCGAGCTACGCGAGATGCTTCGTCAGCAAGGCCAAGGCGGCAAAGGACAGATGTCGCGCCTCCGGAAGTTCCAAGGCAAAGCGAACGGCGGGAAGCAAGGTCAGGGCGGGCAGCAGCAGGGACAGGGGCAGGGGCAAGAAGGACAAGAGGGGCAGGGTCAGCAGGGCCAAGGCCAAGAGGGGCAAGGGCAACAGGGGCAGGGGGAGGGGCAAGGCCAGGGTCAGGGGCAAGGCCAGGGTCAGGGCGGCGGCAAGGGCGAGAGCTGGGTCCTCGGGCCGAATGGCGAGAAGATCATGGTCGTCTCGAAGGGCCAAGGACAGGGGCAGGGGCAGGGGCAGGGCGGCCAAGGCGGCGGCGAGCCTGGCAAAGGCGCGGGCACTGGCCACAACCCGAACGTCCAAGGCGGCGGGACGAACCCGAAGATGGGGACGCAGGACACGCAGGTCCAAGGTCAGGACACGGGGCAAGGTCCGAGTCGCAGCCAGGTGATCCAGGGCGCGGCCGAGCGCGGCTTCACAGGGCGCGGCTACCGCAAGGTCTACACCGAGTACAAAAACGTCGCGGAGGAGTCGCTCAACAAGGACGATCTCCCGGGCGGCTATCGATTCTACGTGCGGAGGTACTTCCAGTTGATTCGCCCGCGCGAAGGACAAGATAGCAAGTAGCGTCGTCGGTCGAAGGCGAGCGCACGCGGCGCGAGAGGCCGCGTCGTGCGTCGAACGAGGGAGAGGTCATGGCAGAGCCGTCGGTGGATACGAACGTCGTGCGCGCTGAGGTCGAAGAGTTTCGCACGAACATCGCGACGCTTCGCGCGGAGATCGGCAAAGCGATCATCGGTCATCAAGAGGTCGTCGACGGCGTCATCTCGTGCTTGCTCGGCGGCGGTCATGCGCTCCTCGAAGGCGTCCCCGGTCTCGGCAAGACGATGCTCGTGCGCGCGCTCGCCGAAGCGCTGAGCCTCAACTTCTCGCGCATCCAGTTCACGCCCGACTTGATGCCGGCCGACATCCTCGGCACGACCGTCATCGACGAGACGGTCGGAGGTGGCAAGTCGTTCGAGTTTCGCAAAGGTCCCATCTTCGCGAACATCGTCCTCGCCGACGAAGTGAACCGCGCGACGCCGAAGACGCAGAGCGCGCTCCTCGAAGCGATGCAAGAGCACCGCGTGACCGTCGGCAAACGCACGCACACCCTCGAAGAGCCGTTCGTCGTCCTCGCGACGCAGAACCCGCTCGAGATGGAAGGCACGTACCCGCTTCCCGAAGCGCAGCTCGATCGCTTCTTCTTCAAGCTGCACGTTCCGTTTCCGAATCGCGAAGAGCTCCACAAGATCTTGGACCTCACGACGGGCGGCGAGGTCGCGCGGCCGACGCCGGTGCTCGACCGAGAGAAGATCGTGAAGATGCAAAAGCTCGTGCGCGAAGTCCCCATCGCGCGGCACGTGCAGGACTACGCGATTCGTCTGCTCCAAGCGACGCACCCGGATGGCCCCGACACGCCGGATCTCGGCAAGCGCTTCGTGCGCTTCGGAGCGTCGCCGCGCGGCGCGCAGTCGGTGCTCCTCGCGGCGAAGATTCGCGCGCTCTTCGAGGGGCGCTTCGCGGCGAGCGTCGACGACG
>JAYVXB010000685.1:0-11677 GCA_043785585.1 Deltaproteobacteria bacterium
CGACCAAATACGTCTTCGTGACCGGCGGTGTCGTGTCGTCGATCGGCAAGGGCCTGGCGCGCGCGTCGCTCGGGGCGCTGCTCGAGGCACGCGGCCTTCGGGTCACCGTCGTGAAGCTCGACCCGTACATCAACGTCGACCCGGGCACGATGAGTCCGTACCAGCACGGCGAAGTCTTCGTCACCGACGACGGCGCCGAGACGGACCTCGATCTCGGGCACTACGAGCGCTTCACCACCGCGCGCATGACGCGGCAGAACAACTTCACCACGGGGCGGATCTACGAGTCGGTCATCTCGAAGGAGCGGCGCGGCGAGTACCTGGGCGCGACGGTGCAGGTCATCCCGCACATCACCGACGAGATCAAAGAGCGCGTGCGCGACGCGACCGGAGGCGTCGACGTCGCGATCATCGAAGTCGGCGGTACGGCGGGCGACATCGAATCGCTGCCGTTCCTCGAAGCGGTGCGCCAGCTCAAGCTCGAAGCGGGACCGCAGAACGCGCTGTCCGTGCACGTCACGCTCGTGCCGTACATTCCGACAGCGGGCGAGCTGAAGACGAAGCCGACGCAGCACGCCGTAAAGGAGATGCGCGAGATCGGCATCCAGCCGGACATCCTCATCTGCCGTACGCAGATGGCGCTAAACCGGAGCGTGAAGGAAAAAATAGCGCTCTTCTCGAACGTGCCTGTCGAGGCGGTCATCTCCGCGCTCGACGTCAGCTGCATCTACGAAGTCCCGCTGCACCTTCACGCCGAGGGGCTCGACGAGCTCATCGCCGAGCGCCTCAACATCTGGAGCCGCTCGCCCGATCTCTCGTCGTGGACACGCATCGTCGAGCGGTTCACCAAGCCGACGAAGGGGTCGGTGCGCATCGGCATCGTCGGCAAGTACGTTCACCTCAAGGACGCGTACAAGTCGCTCCACGAGTCGCTCGTGCACGGCGGCCTCCACAACGACTGCAAGGTCGAGCTCGAGTACATCGACTCGGAAGAGGTCGAGCGCGACGGACCGCAAAAGCTCCTCGCGAACCTCGACGCGGTCCTCGTCCCCGGCGGCTTCGGCGATCGCGGGACCGAGGGGAAAATCCAGGCGATCGGCTTCGCGCGCGAGAACAAGATTCCGTTCTTCGGGATCTGCCTCGGGATGCAGCTCGCGGTCATCGAGTTCGCGCGCAGCGTCGCCGGGCTCGTCGGTGCGAACTCGAGCGAGTTCGACAGGGACGCTGCGTACCCGGTCATCGATCTGATGCCCGAGCAGCGCAACGTGAGAAACAAAGGCGCGACGATGCGTCTCGGCGCGTACCCGTGCACGCTCCTCGCCGGATCGGTCGCGGCGGAGGCGTACGGCACGACGGAGATCTCCGAGCGTCATCGTCACCGCTACGAGTTCGCGAACGAGTTTCGCGAGCAGCTCGTCGCGGCGGGCCTCGTGCTCTCGGGGATGTCGCCCGACAAGCGCCTCGTCGAGGTCGTCGAGCTCAAGGAGCATCCGTACTTCGTCGGCTGTCAGTTTCACCCCGAGTTCAAGAGCCGGCCGGCGGCACCGCATCCGCTGTTCGCTCGCTTCGTGCGTGCCGCGCTCGAGCGTCAGGCCGTTCGCGCCGCGTCGTTCAGCTCCGAAGGGCGCAAGCCGTCGGAGAGTCACCCGGCGGTCAATTAGTTTCGTTCGCCGTGCCCGGGCGTCCCGCGCTCGATGGTGCGCGTCGTGGCGTCGTAGACGATCGTCACGGCGATCCGGATGCCCGTGATCCGATCCGCGTTGCCGTAGAGCGGCGGGCCGATGTTCGTGAATCCGCTGAACGCAGGCTGCACGTAAGGTGTCATGACGCGAATGCTCGGTGACACGACGAACGTCGCGCGGAGGCGATCGTCGATCGGCGCGTCGATGGTGTAGACCTCGAACGCCTCGATGCCGGCGCTGAGGCGCGGGGCGACGCGATAGCCGATGTAGAGGCCGCTGATCGCGACGACGCGGCGGCTCGAGATGTCGCCGACCTCGTTGACGATGTCGAGCCCTTGCCGAAAGTGAATGACGAAGGGGCCGATGACGTCTCGCACGTCGACGAACGGCCGGATCACGAAGACTCCGTCCGTGAAGAACGAGACGTCCCACGGACGAAGCGTCGCCGCCGAGCGCGCGATGCTCCCGCTCGTCGAATTGGGGTCGAAGCTGGCCGTGGGCAGAAGGATGCCGAGCCCGCCGCCGAACGCGAGCCCGGTGCGCGTCGCCCAGACCGTGCGACCGTAGAGCTCGAGGTTTCCGCCGACGATCTTGTCCGGATCCGCTCCGTGGCGGCCGCCGACCGCGAGCTCGTAGTTCGTCCCGACGAAGAAGCGACGCAGCAAGAGCGGGATCTCGAGACCGACGCGCTGGACGTACGCGAAGCGCGACGTGTGAACGTCGCTGTCGGGCGGAGACAACGTGCCGTCGCGCGGCGTGAGGATGCCGAGCGTCGACTCGAGCGTCGCTTCGAGATCCGGGTGCGTGAGCTCGGGGAGGATCGTCGGTCGCGGCGCGTCGGGAAGATCGTACGGATCGCCGAAGGGGCCCGCATGCGCGTCGCGCGCGATCGCCATCGCGATCGCCATCGCAGACACAGCGACGACGACGAGGACGGAAGTGCGCGCGCGCATGAGCACCGTCCTCGCCATCCTAACCGAAGATGCCGAGCGCACGCGCACGCTGCATCGCCGCGTGCGTCGCCCAGTGACCGGGCCGGAACGCGCGAACGCTACCCTGCGGCGGGCCGCCGTAGAGATGGAGATCGCCCACGAGGTCGAGGAGCTTGTGGCGCGCGGGCTCGTCGCTCTCGAAGGGTCGCCCGGACGAATGAATCGCGTCGCGCGCGAGGACGACGACGCTCTCGGGATCGACATGCGAAGCGAGCCCGCGTGCCGCAAGCTCCTCGACGTCGCGCGCGAACGCGAACGTGCGCGCGTGGGCGATCCGCGTGCGGAAGTCCTTGGGATCGCCGCTCCACGAAGCATGCTTCGCGATCTCGACCTCGACCTCGACCTCGACGTCGACCGCGACCTCGACCCCGGATCCGACCGCGAACGAGTACCGACTCCGTCCGACCACGACCTCGCCATCGCGCATCACGCAGAGCGAAGGCTCCCGCGCGGCGATCTCGAACGTCGCGATCGCGTCGCACCACTTCGCCGCGCCACCATCGAGCAGCGGGAGCTCGGGCCCGTCGCACACGATCGCGAGCCCCTCACGTACGCCGAGCGCCGCCAGTGCCGCGAACAAATGCTCCACGGTCGCGACGCGCGGCGCCTCGACGGTCGTCGCGCGATCGGTCCCGACGACGCGAAGGTCCGCGATCACCGTCCCGTTCAACGTGACCGCGCCGACCTTGCGCGCGAACGTCACGCGCGCCATCGCGCCCGAGTGAAGACCGCGACCTTCGACGACGACGGGCTCCACGGCTACTGGTTCATCGACTCGAGGAACTCTTGGTTCGAGTCGGTGCGCTGGAGCTTGTCGAGGAGGAACTCCATCGAGTCGATGACGTTGAGCGGATGAAGGAGCTGGCGCAAGAGCCACACGCGCTGGAGCTGCCAATCCGGGAGGAGCAGCTCTTCTTTGCGCGTCGCGCTCTTGTTGATGTCGAGGCACGGGAAGATGCGCTTCTCCATCAGCTTGCGATCGAGGTGCACCTCGCTGTTACCCGTCCCCTTGAACTCTTCGAAGATGACCTCGTCCATGCGCGAGCCCGTGTCGACGAGCGCCGTCGCGATGATCGTCAGCGAGCCCCCCTCTTCGATGTTGCGCGCCGCGCCGAAGAATCGCTTTGGCTTGTGGAGCGCGTTCGAGTCGACGCCGCCCGAGAGGATCTTCCCGCTCGCCGGAACGACGGTGTTGTACGCGCGCGCGAGGCGCGTGATCGAGTCGAGGAGAATGACGACGTCGTGTTTGTGCTCGACGAGTCGCTTTGCCTTCTCGATGACCATCTCCGCGACTTGCACGTGACGCGTCGCTGGCTCGTCGAACGTCGACGAGATGACCTCGCCCTTCACCGTGCGTTGCATGTCGGTCACCTCCTCGGGGCGCTCGTCGATGAGGAGGACGATGAGGTCGGTCTCGGGATGATTCGTCGCGATCGAGTTCGCGATGTTTTGCAGAAGCACGGTCTTGCCCGCGCGTGGCGGCGACACGATGAGGCAACGCTGCCCCATCCCGATCGGCACGACCATGTCGATGATCCGCGTCGACATCCCCTTCTTCTTGTCACCCTTGTCCGCACCGCTCGCCCCCTTCAGCTCGAGGTTGAAGCGCTTGTGCGGATAGAGCGGCGTGAGGTTGTCGAAGAGGATCTTGTCGCGCGCGACCTCGGGCGACACGCCGTTGATCTGATCCACCTTCGTGAGCGCAAAGTACCGCTCGCTCTCTTTCGGCGGTCGGATCGTGCCGGTGACCGCATCGCCCGTGCGGAGGTTGAACCGGCGAATCTGCGACGGCGAGACGTACACGTCGTCCGGTCCGGGGAGGTAGTTGTAGTCCGGAGCGCGCAAGAATCCGAAGCCGTCCGGCAGGCACTCGAGCACGCCATCCGCGAAGATGCTCCCGTCCTTGGCTGCCGTGTGCTGAAGGAGCGCGAAGATGAGGTCCTGTTTGCGCATCCCTGCGCCGCCCTCGATGTTCATGTCCCGCGCCATCGCAAGGAGGTCGGGCATCGCCTTCTGCTTGAGCTCACGCAAATTCATGGGGTCGGGCGATTCCTGGAAAGTGCACGCAATCCGAACCGGAGGGTGCGGTGCGACTGGGTACATCGTTGGGGTGAGGGGGATTGCTGCAGGCGGGAGAGACGGCGGAGGTGTAGACAATCCGCCGCGCGGACGTCAAGCCCGAGGCGCCAAGAGCTTGCCTGAAGGTGCCAGGTTCGGTACTTGGAAACGTAGGGATATGGCGAACAAGCGAGTCAACCTCATCGTCAAAGGGCGCGTGACAGGCGTCTATTTCCGCGCGGCAGCGCAGCGCGAGGCCAAGCGCCTCGGGATCGCCGGCTGGGTCAAGAACCGCAACGACGGGAGCGTCGAGATCCTCGCCGAGGGCGAAGAGGACGCGATCAAGGAGATCATGTCGTGGGCGCACCACGGCCCGTCCGCCGCGCGCGTCGAGCAGGTCGACGTCCGGTGGCGCGGGTACACCGGCGAGTACTTCGACTTTCAGATCGTCGAATAGGACGCCCGGCGCGGGGCGTTTCCAGGAGCGCGATGTCGAAACAAGCGCGCGCGGTCGCGGCCGTGGTGGTGTGGGTGGGTGCCGCGTTGACGACGCAGGCGGCGGCGATGGAGCCGTCCGTGACTCCGAGCGCGTCGAGCGCTGCCAGCACGAGCGCAGCGGCAGCGACGGGGATGACCGCCGCGGAGCTCGAGCGCATGCTCGAACCGCTGGGCGACGCGAACGTCGACACGCGACGCGCGGCGGCCAAGGCGGTGAGCGAGCTCGGGCCGGACTCGCTCGGGGCCATCGCGTCGAAGCTGATCGAGCTGCGGAAGATCCACGGCGCGGGGATTCAGCAGGTGATGCGCACGGCCCGCGATCAACTCGGCGCAGGAAAAGGCACGTCGCCGCCCGATCTCGTAGAGCTCCTCTTGGCGCAGGCGAAGGGTGACCCGGCATCGCTTCGCGCGACCCTGACGACCGCGACCCTGGTCCGAGCGCTCGCCCACGTTGGGACGACGCCGGCCCTGCGCACTTTCGTTCTCGTCGCGAGCGACGCGGGTGGAACGCTCCGCCCCGAGCTCGCGCGCCTCCTCGTCCAGCTCGGCGAGCGATCCGTCGCGGCGCTGATCGAGGCGCGCAAAGACACGTCGAACGACGTGCGCAATTGGGCCGGAAACGTCCTCGACACGCTGGGAAAGCGCCTCCCGGGCGACGCGGTGCAAACGAAAGACAATCAGGTGCTGTCCGACGTCCTCCACGCCTATGGCACGGTGAAGGATCTCGACGCGGTGCCGGTGATTCTGTCCTTCGTGAACTCGGATCGCGCGCAGGTGCGGGCGGCGGCGCGCGACGCGCTCGCGTCGTATGGCCAGGACGCGATCTGGAAGCTGCGCGAAGCGTACGCCGCGCTCACCGGCAAGCCGGCGAACGAAGGTTGGACGGCGCCCGAGCTCGCCAAGCAGCTCTTCGAAGCGTACGACAAGTTCCGCCTCCAAGAGGTGTACGCGGTGCTCGACGAGGCGCTCGCGAAGCAAAAAGCGGGACAGCTCGACGAAGCGATCGCCGCGTTCGACAAAGTCCTCGCACGCCAGCCGATGCTCGATCGCCGCGGCGAGATGGTCGCCGGGTACGTGCAATATGCACAGGCCATGGAAGAGCGCGATCGTCCGGGCGCGCTCGCGTATCTGCGCAAGGCGCTTCGTCTCGACGAATCGGGTCCGCGCGCGTCGCAAGTGCAGAGTGAGATCCTCTACCTCGAAGGCGAAGACCTCCTCGCGCGCGGGATCGCCGACGCAGATTTGTTTCGTCGGGCCGTGGCGCTCGATCCGGGCAACGTGCGCGCGTCCCAAGAGCTCTCGCGCCTCGAAGCGGTGACCGAGTCGAAGCAGAGCCACTTGAATCGATGGATCGCCGCAGCCGCCGTCTTCGCGCTCGCGATCGCCGGCATCATCCTCTTCGGCGGCCGCCGCAAGCCGCGCACGCGCGACGCGCACTGAGAGATTCACAAAAGAGAAGAAGGGAAAAAGAATTGGAAGGGGATCCAAATCCCTTCCTCTCCTTCTTCCCTTCTCACCTTCTGTAAAACTTCTCGAGCGTCCGATTCGGCTACTCGGCTTTGACGCCTTCCGCCGGTGCCGTCGCGGTGGCCTTCTTCGCCTTCGCGCCGGTCGCCTTTGCACTCTTCTTCTTGGCCCCATCGGCGCCCGCCGGCTCCATGTCGCCGACGAACTCGATGATCGACATCGGCGCGTTGTCGCCGCGGCGCGGACCGAACTTGACGATGCGCGTGTAGCCGCCGGGACGCTCGGAGAAGCGCTTGGCGAGGTCGACCATGACCTTTTCGACGAGGTCGACCTTCTTCGAGTCGCCGCCCTTTTCGATGCGGACGCCCCAACGCGGAATGTACGCGCCGATCGCGCGCTGAACGGCGAGACGACGCGCCTTCTGCACGGGATTCAGCTCGCCCTGCGGCGTGTACGAAACCTCGCCGAGACGACGCGCTTTGGTGATGAGCCGCTCCGCCACGCGGCGCAGCTCCTTCGCCTTCGCGTCGGTCGTCTCGATCTTCTCGTGGAGGATCAGGTTCGCCGTGAGATTGCGAAACATCGCGCGGCGATGGCTGGTGTTGCGGTCGAACTTCCGACCAGAATTCTTGTGGCGCATGACCTAATCCTCAGTTCGTCGACTGAAGCGCCTTCCAGCGCTCGAGCATCTGGGGCCAATTGTCGATCTTCATACCGAGCGACAGGCCCATGTTCGCCAGGATTTCTTTGATTTCCTTCAGGCTCTTGCGCCCGAAGTTCTTCGTCTTGAGCATGTCCTGCTCGGTACGCTGAACGAGCTCGCCGATGAGCGTGATGTTCGCGTTCTGCAGGCAGTTCGCGCTGCGGACGCTGAGCTCGAGCTCGTCGACCGAACGGAACAGGTTCTCGTTGAGCGGCTCGTCGTCGCCGCCGGCCGGCGCGTACGTCGTCTCTTCGGTCTCTTCGAAGTAGATGAAGATCGAGACCTGCTCTTTGATGATCTTGGCGGCGTAAGCGACGGCGTCTTGCGGCTTGACGCTTCCGTTCGTCCAGACTTCGAGGGTCAGCTTGTCGTAGTCGGTGATCTGCCCGACGCGCGCGTTGGTGACCGTGTAGTTCACCTTGCGGATTGGCGAGAAGAGGGCATCAATCGGGATGGTGCCAATGGCCATCGTCGGCGTCTTGTTCTTCTCCGCCGGGACGTAGCCGCGGCCGACGTTGACCGTCAGCTCCATGGCGAGCGGGCCCTTCTTGTCGAGCGTCGCGATGAGGTGATCCGGGTTCAAAACCTGGAGGCCGTCGACGAGCTGGATGTCACGCGCGTAGACCGGGCCGGGGCCTTCTTTGTCGATGCGAACGGTGTACGTCTTCGCATTGGCGGCCTTGAGGACGACTTCCT
Organism: Deltaproteobacteria bacterium; assembly: GCA_043785585.1. Taxonomy (GTDB): domain Bacteria; phylum Myxococcota_A; class Polyangia; order Polyangiales; family Polyangiaceae; genus JBBQXV01. The sequence continues at coordinate 8,097 of JAYVXB010000685.1, forward strand.
TCAAGTTGAGGATGACGTCCGTCACGTCCTCGACGACGTCGCCGACCGTCGTGAACTCGTGGAGCGCGCCGTCGACGCGAATCGCCGTCGTGGCTGCGCCCTGGAGCGACGAGAGGAGAATGCGGCGCAACGAGTTGCCGAGCGTGATGCCAAAGCCGCGCTCGAGCGGCTCGCAGGTGAACTTGCCGTAGAAGTCCGTGAGCGTATCGCTCTCGAGGTGGATCCCACGGGGGCGGATGAGGTCGCGCCAGTTGCGAGTCGTGATGTTCATGTGCGGTTGGCCTTTCTTTCTCTCTCTCGTTTACGCGGCAATCTCAGTCTTCGTTTGAACCCGCTCGCCGGAAGACCCGTCGCCTGCCCGTATGCTGCATTCTCGATCAATCACCAGCCGAGACGCCGGCTGGGGGGGGTCGGGGGGAGCGGCCGCGCTCCCTCTGACCGTATTAGCGTGAGTAGTACTCGACGACGTACTGCTCGCGAATCGCCGGCTCGTTGAGCTCTTCGCGAACCGGAGCGGCCTTGAACGTGCCCGCGAAGTTCGCCTTGTCGAGCTCGAGCCACGAGAGCATCGGACGCTTCTCGACGACCGCGAGGGACGCGACGACTTCCTTGATGGCGCGGCTGGACTCGCGCACTTCGATCTTGTCGCCCGGCTTCACGACGACGCTCGGGATGTTGACGCGCTTGCCGTTGACGAGGATGTGGTTGTGCTTCACGAGCTGACGCGCCTGCGCGCGCGTGAACGTGAACCCGAGGCGGTGGACGACGTTGTCCAAGCGGCTCTCGAGCTGCCCGAGCATCTCTTCGCCGGTGCGGCCCTTACGGCGCGTCGCCTCGAAGTAGTACTTCTGGAACTGACGCTCGAGGACGCCGTAGATGCGACGGACCTTTTGCTTCTCGCGAAGGCGAACGGCGTACTCGCTCAGCTTGACGCGCGCCTGGCCGTGCTGGCCGGGCGGGTACGGGCGACGAGTGACGGAGCACTTCTCCGAGTAGCAGCGCTCGCCCTTGAGGAAGAGCTTCATCCCCTCGCGGCGGCAGAGCTTGCAAACCGGACCATGATAACGAGCCATCGATTGTCTCTTTTCTTTCGGTGTCCCGAGGGACGCTGAAACCGGTTTACGCGGGCCCGAGTTGGGCGAGCTTCGTCCCGGAGTGTGTTGCTACATACTTCCTATCAGACGCGCCGACGCTTGGGCGGGCGGCAGCCGTTGTGCGGAACCGGCGTGACGTCGCGGATCAGCGTGACCTTGAAGCCGACCGTCTGGAGCGCACGAAGCGCGCTCTCGCGGCCTGCGCCGGGGCCCTTCACGAAGACGGCGATGCTGCGCATCCCGTGCTCCATCGCCTTGCGCGCTGCCTCTTCGGCCGCGAGCTGCGCCGCGAACGGCGTGCTCTTGCGCGAGCCCTTGAAGCCACGCGACCCGGCGCTAGACCACGCGATCGCGTTGCCGTTGACGTCGGTGATCGTGACGACCGTGTTGTTGAACGTCGACTGGATGTGAGCGATCCCGGTCGCGATGTTCTTTTTGACCTTCTTCTTTGCCGGCTTTTGCCGTGCAGAAGGCGCTCCGCCCGAAGTCGTCGTCGCTGTCTTTTCAGTCGCCATTGTCTAGTCCCTTAGATCTTCAAACGATGCGAGCCGAGTGGGGCAAGCTGCAATGCCCCATTCGAAATCAAGTGACCGGCTTGCGAGCGCGCGTGAGCATGCCCTTGCGCGGACCCTTACGGGTGCGAGCGTTCGTGTGCGTGCGCTGGCCGTTGACCGGCAAGCCTTTGCGATGACGAAGGCCGCGGTAGCACCCGAGGTCCATCAGGCGCTTGATGTTCATCTGCACTTCGCGGCGAAGGTCGCCTTCGACTTTGTAGTCGTTCTCGAGCAGCTCGCGGATCTTCTTGATCTCGTTCTCGGTGAGCTCCTCGGTCATCTTGTTACCGGGGATGCCCGCCTTGACGCAGATCTCGCGCGCGAGCTTTTGGCCGACGCCAAAGAGGTACGGCAGCGCATAAACGATGTGCTTGTGACGGGGAAGGTCGACGCCTGCAATACGAGCCATGGGTTATCTCTCTCAGCCTTGGCGCTGCTTGTGGCGCGGGTTCTCGCAAATGATCCGCACGACACCTTTGCGGCGAACCACTTTGCACTTGTCGCAAATCTTTTTGACGCTGGGACGGACCTTCATGGCTGCTGACTCTCTCGTTGACTTGCTGTCGACTGCTGCCGGGGATCCCTTGCTGCGCTCGGGATGACCGCCTTAACGTTTCGCGTCGGTCACTTGTGTCGGTACGTGATTCGACCCCGGCTGGGATCGTAGGGGCTGACCTCGACGGTGACGCGGTCGCCCGGAAGAATGCGGATGTAGAACTGCCTCATCCTGCCGCTGATCGTCGCGAGGACGACCAAGCCGTTGTCGCACTTCACACGGAACATCGCGTTCGGCAGCGCCTCTTGGACGACGCCATCGAATTCGAGTTTGTCGCCTTTCGGCTCCTTCCTCTCACGACGTTCACTCATATTGAAGAAAGACTCCTCTCAAAACCTGCTCCGTCAAACCTTCAAGACTGGGCGCCGAGTGCAGAGAGCACCGCGGTAACTCGTTGCGTGACTTCATCAACCGCGCCCACTCCGTCGACTCGCTTCAGCAATCCCGCCTTCTCGTACCAGGGAAGTAGCTCGGACGTCATCGCTTCGTACGTGTCGACGCGCTTTCGTACGACCTCTTCCTGGTCGTCCGCCCGGTGCTCAAGCTCGGCATCAGGGGGCGGGGGCTTATACTTCATGTGGTAGATCTGTCCAGTCCGTTTGTCCGTGCGACGGAGCACTGCGCGTTCGATCAGCAGCTCGCGAGGCACCTCGAGCGCGAGGACGACGTCGAGCTTTTGTCCGCGTTTCGCGAGCATCGCGTCGAGCGAAACCGCCTGGGGGACCGTCCGCGGGAAGCCGTCGAAGAGGAAACCTTTCCCGCAATCGGCGCCTGCCGCGCCGCTCGTGCGCGCTTCGATCAGGCCAAAGACGTATTCGTCCGGCACGAGGCCACCGACGGCCATCGCCGCGGCGATCTCGGCGGGGAGCCGATCGGCCTTCTTCTCGGCGCGCAGCATGTCGCCCGTCGACACCTGAGGAATCCCCCACTTGGCGCAGATGACCTGCGCCTGGGTCCCCTTCCCCGCCCCCGGCGGACCGACGAACACGAGCCGCATCGTCAGTCCCTCCGTCCGCGGACGCGCTGCGCTTTGCCGGCGCCGCCCGCGAGGCCTTCGTAGTTGCGCGTGATGAGGTGCGCTTCGATCTGATTGACCGTGTCGAGCGCGACGCCGACGACGATCATGATCGACGTGCCGCCCCACTGGAACGGCACGCGGAGCGCCTGGCTAATCACCGTCGGGATGATGCAAACGGCTGCAACATACATCGATCCGCCGAACGTGATTCGCGTCAGCACGTAGTCGATGTAATCGGCAGTCTGCTTCCCTTGGCGAATGCTCGGGATGAACGCCTGCTGCTTCTTGAGATTGTCCGCGACGTCGACCGCTTGGAACGTGACGGCGGTGTAGAAGTAGCAAAAGAAGACGATGAGCAG
>JAYVXB010000686.1:0-11672 GCA_043785585.1 Deltaproteobacteria bacterium
GAAGCCGATCAGCGCGCCTGCGACGAGCGCGCCCAGTACGAGCATCACGACGACGCCGGGCGCGACGCCGGTGCGCGGCGGGTTCGTGCTCCCTCGCGCGGGGAGCATCGGCAGATCCTTCGACGGCAGCGTCTCGCCCGCGGAGTGCCCGCCCGCCACGACGATGATCTGCGGCGGCGGGTCGCTGTGGTGATGACCGACGGACGATGGGCTCGCGAGCGTCCCGCCGGGAGACTTCGTCGGGATGCGGTTCATCGTTTCGGGGACGTTGGTCTGCGGCTGCGTCGGTAGCGAGACCGACACGGCGTTCGGCGCGGGCGGCTGGAAGAGCGACGGCACGTCCGGGAGACGACTGAGCGGCAGCACCTCGACGCGGCTCATCGCCGCCGCCTCGACGCCGCTCGTCGCCGCCGTGAGCGCGCGCGACATCTCGAGCGCCGACTGAAACCGCAGCTCGCGATCTTTTTCGAGCGCCTTCTTCATGAAGCCCGCGAGCGGCGTCAGCTGCGGATCGATCACCTCGACGAGCGGCGGCGTCGTCGTCAGCACCGCGGCGAGGCGCGCGTACTCCGTCGGTGCGGGGAACGCGACGCGCCCCGTCAGCATCTCGTAGAACATCACGCCCGCGCTCCAGAGATCCGCGCGCACGTCGACGTCCTTCGCGCTCTTGATCTGCTCCGGGCTCATGTACGCCGGCGTTCCGAGGAGCATCCCGGTGCGCGTCTTCGATCCCATGCCGCCCGCGGCGTCCATCACCTTGGCGATGCCGAAGTCGAGGACCTTGACGACGAAATGGCCGTGCGCGTCCCGGGTGAGAAAGACGTTCTCGGGCTTCAAGTCGCGATGCACGATCTGCTGTGCGTGCGCGGCAGCGAGGCCGGCGAGGATGCCTTGGAGGATCGGCACCGCCTGCATCATCGGGACGCGCCCGCCGTTCTGCGTGTACGCGCTGAGCGGAACGCCTTCGAGCAGCTCCATGACGATGAACGGGCTGCCGTCCTCGGCGGTGAGGGACTCGAAGACGCGAACGATGTTGGGATGGATGAGGCGCTGGCACGTGCGCGCTTCGTCGAGGAAGCGCGAGAGGACGCTCGGCTCGCCGAGGAACTCCGGGAGCAAGATCTTCACCGCGAGCTTTTGCTGCCCACCTTCGACGTCGTCGACGGCGTAGACCTCGCCCATGCCGCCGTCGCCGAGGCGGCGCGTGAGCCGATAGCGGCGGCACAGCACCGCGCCGACGAGGCTTCGCTGCACGGCCGGGTCCGCGATGTTCATCGAACGGCCATCCTAGTCCAAAGAATGAACGTTGGAGCGATGTCCGAACCTGGATGCGGATCGTGGTCGCGCACGCTGCCGCTACGCGCGCAGCGTCGCGCCGAAGCGCTTGCCGACCTCCGCGATGACCTTGGCGTGCTGCGCGTCGACCTCCGCGTCGGTGAGCGTGCGATCCGTCGCGCGGTAGACGACGTGGAACGCGAGGCTCGCGTGGTTCGCCGGGACCGCGCCGCCGACGAAGCGATCGAAGAGGCGCACCTCGGCGCCGAGCGCGCCCGCCGCGTCGCGCACCGCGCGTTCGACGTCTCCCGCCGCGACGTCGTCGTGAACGACGAGCGCGACGTCGCGCGTGCTGGCGGGGAAGCGCGGGATGGCGGCGTATTTTTTCGCCTGGCGTCCGAGAGCGTCGACCGCCGCGACGTCGATCTCGACGACGACCACGTCACCGCCGACGTCGAGCGCTTCGCCGACGTTCGGGTGCAAGAGGCCGAGCCTTCCGACGACGACGTCGCCGCCGTTCGCCTCGACGGTGACGACCGCGGCGCCGCGCGGATGAAGATGCGCGGGGCGCCCGTCGCTCGCGAACGCCGTCACGCGCGCGTCGCGTCGCACGAGCCGCTCGATCATCGCGAGCGCGAGCCCCTTCGCGTCCCACACGTCGACCGCTTCCGGCTTCGCGAGGTACGACGGGCGCTCGCCGGCGAGCACCGCCGCGAAGCTCATTCGCTCTTCGGGGAGCTCGCGCTCACCGCCACCGCCGAGGAAGATCGCCCCGACGGCGAAGAGACGCACGTCGCGCTCGCCGTGACGCCGCGCGCGGCCGACCGCTTCGAGGAGCCCTGGGAGCATGCTCGTGCGCATCACCGACTGCTGCTCGTTGATCGGGTTCTTCAGGATGATCTTCGCTGCCGGCGCACCGAGCGCCTCGAGCTCGCGCGGCGAGACGAACGCGTACGTCAGCGCTTCGGTGAGGCCGATCTCCACCGCCGCTTCGCGTGCGCGGCGCCAAAGCGACTCCTGCGTCGGGCCTTCGATCGTCGGGCGAATCGCGGGGAGCACGGTCGGGATCTTGTCGAGCCCGCGCACGCGCGCGACCTCTTCGATCAGATCCACTTCGCGCGACAGATCCGGGCGGTGCGTCGGGATGTCGAACTCGTCGGCGCCGTCCTTGGTGCCGCGCATGACGAGGCCGAGCCGCGCGAGGATTGCGGTCGCTTCATCGCGCGCGACGGACACGCCGAGGAGCTGACCGAGCCGCGCGTTGCGGAGCGACGCCGTGCGCTTCGGGAGCGCGCGTCCTTCGAACATCTTTGCGGCGGTCGCCGCTGCGCCGTCGCCGAGCTTCGCCGTCAGCTGCGCCGCGCGCGTGACGCATCGAAGCGAGTCGCCGTGATCGACGCCGCGCTCGAAGCGATGGCTCGACTCGGAGTGGAGCGCGTGGCGGCGCGACGTTCGCCGGACGCCGCGCGGATCGAAGTACGCGCACTCGAGGAGCACGCGCTTCGTCGTCGCGGAGATCTCGCTGTCGCCGCCGCCCATGACGCCCGCGAGCGCGACCGGCCCTTCGCCGTCGCAGATGACGAGATCGTCCGCGACGAGCACGCGGTCGACGCCGTCGAGCGTGCGAAGCCTCTCGCCGTCCTTCGCGCGCCGCACGACGATCTGCTTGCCGCGCACCTTGTCGAAGTCGAACGCATGCAGCGGATGCCCGTACTCGAGCATCACGAGGTTCGTCACGTCGACGGCGTTCGAGATCGATCGCACGCCGAGCGCGGCGAGGCGGTAGCGCATCCACAGCGGCGACGGACCGACGGTGACGTCGATGACGGCGTGCGCCGCGTAGTGCGGGCAACGCTCGGCGTCTTCAATCCGCACGCTGACGAGCGACTCGACCGGATCCGCGAACGTCCGCGGCGCCGCCTCGATCACCGGCGGCGCGAACGGCACGCCGAAGAGCGCGGCGAGCTCGCGCGCGAGACCGATGTGACCGAGCCCGTCGGGCCGGTTCGGCGTGAGGCCGATCTCGAAGATCGTGTCGCGCACGCCGGGCTCGGCCTTCGGGAGCGACGTCCCCGGTGCGGCGAGATCGTTTGGAAGGACGATGATCCCGTCGCTCTCGTCCGAGAGCCCGAGCTCTTGCTCGCTGCACAGCATCCCCTCGCTCGTCACGCCGCCGATCGCTCGACGCTCGATCGTCATCTTCTTCGCCGGCAAGTGCGTTCCGAGCGGCGCGAGCACGACGAGGCCGCCCACGTCGGGCACGTTCGGCGCGCCGCACACGACCTCTTGCTGACCGCCGCCGCGATCGACCATCACGAGCTTGAGCCCGCTCTTCGACGGATGCGGGCGCACGCCGACGACGCGCGCGACGACGCACGACGCCGCGCCTTCGCCATACGCATGCATCGCCTCGACCTCGAGCCCGCCGCCCGTGAAACGCGCCGCGATCTCGCGCGGATCGTCGGGGAGCTGCGGCACGAGCGCACGAAGCCACTGAAGCGAAGCCAACATCGTCCGGTCCCTTTCCTAGCCCGCTCTAGAACTGCGCCAAGAAGCGCGGATCGTTCTCGAACATCAAGCGAATGTCCGGCACCGCGTAACGCTGCATCGCGATGCGATCGATGCCGAAGCCGAACGCGAAGCCGGTGTACTTCTCGGGATCGATTCCGCAGTGCTCGAAGACGACCGGGTGGATCATCCCGCAGCCGCCCAGCTCCATCCATCCGGTCTTCTTGCACACGGCGCAACCGGCGCGCGTCCCGTCGGGAAGCTTGCAGAATGCACAGCCGACGTCGAACTCCGCGCCGGGTTCGACGAACGGGAAGTAGCTCGGGCGAAAGCGCGTCGGCGTCCCCGGGCCGAACATGCGCGTCGCGAACTCGGAGATCGTGCCTTTCATCTCGGCGAACGAGACGTGCTCGTCGATGAGGAAGCCTTCGATTTGGTGGAACATCGGCGAGTGCGTCGCGTCGTCGTCGCGACGGTAGACGGTGCCCGGCCCGATGAACGCCATCGGCGGCTTCTTCGTCGTCATCGCGCGGACCTGAACGTTGCTCGTGTGCGTGCGGAGCAAGAGGCTGCCCGTCGTCCAGAAGCTGTCCTGCATGTCCGTCGCCGGATGATCCGGCGGGAAGCCGAGCTTCGTGAAGTTGTTCTCTTCGAGCTCGACCTCGGGGCCGTCGTGGACGGCGAAGCCGAGCGAGCGGAGCACGTCGACGATCTCTTCGCGGACGATCGAGATCGGGTGCTTGTGGCCGAGCGTCGCGAGCGGGCGCGCAGGGAGCGTGAGATCGAACGGGCGCGCGTTGAGCTCGGCGTCGCGCTTCGCTTGCTTGAGGTCGCGCAGGCGCGCTTCGAACGCTGCCTCGACCTCTTGCCTGAGCGCGTTGACCTTCTCGCCGATCGCTTTGCGCGCGTCGCCGGGGACCGCGCCCATCTGCTTCAAGATCGCGGTGAGCTCGCCCTTCTTGCCGAGGACCTTCGCGTTCTCGTCGCGCAGGATTTGCTCGGTCGCCGCCGCCGCAAAACGCGCCGCGTACTGACCGCGGAGCGCGGCGAGAGCGGACTCGATCGACGACTGGGGATCCGATGCATCGGCGGACATGCGCCGAGTGCTAGCACAACTCCTGCTAAGGTCAGCGCGTGCTCATTCGCGTCCCGCTCGTCTTCGCCGCTCTGATGCTCGTCGGCTCATTTGCCTGCGCGACGAAGGCGCCGAGCGAAGGTCCACCGCGCGAGCCCGCGGGACGATCGGCGCGGCTCGTCAGCGCGACCGTCCTCGCGAACGAGTGCGCGACCGTGAGCAAGGCGAACGCGAAGCTCTCCGAGGACGCGATGTACAAGCTCGTCGAGGGGTGCACGACGGTGCCGAACGGCGGCGTGCGCTTCACCGCGACGATGCTTCCGGGCGGGCGCATCGAGATCACGCAGGCGCCGGGACAGTCGGAGTCCGTTCCGATCTGCGTGTTGAAGAACGAGCTTCGCCACAAGGTGCCGCTCGCGCAAGCGTGCAAGCTCGAAGTGCGCCTCGAAGAGGGGACGATCGCGCTGCCGGACGCGGGCGCGAGCGATTAGTTGCAGGTCTGGACGATCGTGAGGCCCGCGATCTCGTTGTGCGAGTCGGAGGCGCCGCCGGTCGAGCCGGTGAATCCGAGGAACGAGCGCGTCGTCGTCGAGAGGCGCGGATCGATCGAGGTCACGCGGTACGTCGCGCCACCCGGTCCGTGAAGCGTCGCCGTCAGCGTGCTCGGCGCTCGCCACGAGACGTCGACCGCGTAGACGTTGCCGTCGTTGAGCGCCACGGGGACCGCCGTGACCGCGACGATGACGAAGCTCGGCATCGCGACGAGCTTAATCGTCGTCGCTGCGAGATCGGTCGTGTCGGTCGCGCTCTTGTAGGTGTCGACGACGACCGCATAGCCCGAGACGACGCCGCCGTCGGGAGCCGGAAGGTTGCGGAGCCCGATGCCGTCGCCGTCGTCGCCGACGCCGGGCATTCCTCCCGCTTGGAGCACGGCGAACGCGAGACCGTCGCCCGACGTGTCGTTCGGGCCGACGCGCAGCGTCCACGTCGCATCGAAGCCGGCGGCGGGCGGAGCTTGCGTCGGGTACCACGCGGCGCCTTGCTCGTGCTTGTTGCTGTCGGTCAGCGTGAGGATGCCGTCGCCGTTGTTGTTGTAGAGGGCCTTGCCCTTCAACGAGAACGCGGAGAGCGCGAGCGGTCCGCCGAGGCCCGCATCGAACGGGACGCACGCGTCCCGCGGAGCGTCGATCGCGACGTCGCTCGTCGAGTCCGCACCGAGAGGCGCGTCGGCGCCCGCATCGTTCGTCGCGCGCCCGCCGTCCGTGGTCGTCGCGCGGTCGCCCGAGGCGTCGTCGACAGCCACGCCTGCGTCGTCGGACGTCTCCGAGGTCCCCGAGAGCGACAGCCCGCACGCCGCCGATGCGCACGCCGCGACGATCGACGCGACGACGACGACGCGGCGGGTGGACTCCTTGCTCATGGGTAGACAGCTTGACACGGTTTTCGCGCGGCTCCTTAGCGCCGTCTTGATGGTGTGTCACGCATGCGCGACGATGCCACGTGCCTCCTCGCCTTTCGTCACCCCTCATCCTTTCCTTTGGCGCCGCGGCGTCGATCGTCGCATTCGCACCGCACTCGCACGCGATGCCGGGATTCTTTGCGGGCGCGCCGGGCGACGTGCTGACGAGCGACGCGTCGAACGTCATCGTCATGACGGACAAAGGGCACACCGTTGTCACGATCGCGCCGAACTACCGCGGACCGAAGAAGCCTTTCGTCTTCATCGTCGGTGTGCCCGCCGCCATCACGACGAGAGACGTCGCGTTCGTTCCGCGTGACGTCGTCGATCGCCTCGTCGAAGCTGACGCCCCGCGCCTCGTCGAGCTCTGGGAGCGCGATCCGTGCGCCCACGGCGCGCCGACGCTCGATGCTTTCGGTTTCGGCGAAGGCGCCGGCCGTTGGGAAGGAATGAGCCTCGCCGACGTCGGTCCGCTTCCGACGCACCTCACGCCGAGCGACGCATCGATCTCGGTCGTCGCCGATGTCGCCGCGCTCCGCGCCCTCGTCGCGAAGGAGAAGCTCGCGCTGCCCGCGGGCGCCGACGCGATCCTCGCGAGCTACACCGACCTGCGCTTCGTCGTCGCGCGCGTCGATCCTTCGAAGCTCGTCTTCGACGCCGACGGCGCCGCGCTCACGCCGCTTCGAGTGCACTTCGCGAAGCCGCTCGGCTCGCTCCCCTTTCGCCTCGGAGCGCTCGCGATCGCTCCGAGGACGCACGCCGACGTCTTGCTCCACGTCCTCGCACGCGACGATCGCTACGACGTCGGTGGCGGAGAGAACACGTTTCTCCCCGAAGGAGCAGACGTCGCGGAGAGCGCAAGGACTTCGCCTTCGCTCTTCTATTCCGCGCTCCTCGACCGCGCACGGCTCGGGCGCGCCGCCGTGACCGAGTATGTCGACGAGGCGCCGCACTGCCGAGGCTGCCCGTCGCGGCCGCTCGATCGCGCCGACCTGGCGACGTTCGGCGGCGACGCCATCCCGGGCGGCAACATCGCGCTCAGCTCGTTTCGCGGATCGGTCTCCGTGTTTTCCTCGTCGCCCAAGGGCAACCTCGAAGGGATCGAGAAGAGCGTCGCGGACACGATCACCGCGAGCACCGTCGACGAGTGCGTCAACGAGGGCAGCATCACCGTGAAGCTCGACGCGCTCGCCACCGGCGCGCTCGCGAACGTCGTCGTCGTCGGATCGAACCTGACCGATCGCCGCGCGGAAGAATGCGTCGTGCAACGCATCGCACGCATGACGCTCGCGCAGAAACCGAGCGTCGCCGAAACGGTGAGCCTCACGCTGGGCTTTCGCCGCGAGTGGGCGCTCGACACACCGACGTGGCAGCTCTCGCGCATTCGTCTCCTCATCGACGACAAGGCGAGCGCGAAGGACGTCACGCTGCGACCGGCGGAGAAGGCGACGCGCGTGGTGCCGAAGTACGTCGTGCGCCATCCGTGGACGGGCGCGATGGCGTGCGACGTGCCGCAGCGCGATCGCTGGGGGACGTCGGACGGGACGCTCGCCACGCGCTACGCATCGCACCCGATCGCGCTCGCCAACCCGATCGCGACGACGACGCCGCCGCTCCTCGAGATGTTCTTCGCGCAGCCCGCAGAGACCGCGCCGGACGCAGGCGTCGCCGTCACGGGCAGGTCGCCGCTGCGCAGCTGCGGCAACTGCAACGTTGGGCACGACGGATCAGCGCCATGGCTGGCGATCGTGCCAGCCATCGCGCTCCTGGTGAGACGACGTCGCGCGTAGCGGCCGCGACTCGCGACCGCTGCGGACAGCCGAACTAGCTGGCGGTGCTCGCGTTACGCACGATCTGCCCGAACGCCGCCGCATCGACGACCGCGAGGTCGCTGAGGATCTTGCGATCGAGGCCGATGTTCGCCTTCTTCAGCGAATGCATCAGGCGCGAGTACGTCGTGCCGTTGGTGCGGGCCGCGGCGTTGATGCGCGCGATCCAGAGACGGCGAAAGTCGCGCTTCTTGCGCTTGCGGTGGGCGTATGCGTAGACCCACGACTTCATCACGACCTCTTTCGCGTAAGCGAAGAGGCGCGAGCGCGCGGAGTGGAAGCCCTTGGCGAGCTTCAGGATCTTGTTGCGACGGCGGCGGGCTTTGAAGCCTTTTTTAGCGCGGGGCATGGTTCGTCTCCTCGATCAGCCGTAAGGAAGCATCCGTTTGACGTGCTTCTCCATGGTGGAGTCGACCATGTCGTTCTTCTGCAGGCGACGGACGCGCTTGCGCGACTTCTCCTGCATCCCGTGATTTCCGCCGGCCTTCGGGCGGCGAACGCGACCGGCTCCGCTGATGCGGAACCGCTTCTTCGCGGCCTTTTTCGTCTTCATCTTCGGCATGACGAGTCTTCCTTGAAACCGCTCCGTCCGAGGCCGGCACGCTTTGGACGCGCCGTTGGGTGCCCGAGGGATGCGGGGGCGGCTTTATGTGCGGAAAAACGTGGATTGTCAAGCGCACGGGCTAAAACCAGCGTCAAGACGCGAGGTCGCCTCGTGCCAGCGCCGTCAACCTTCGCTCGAGGTAACGGCGCTCGGCGTCGTTCGGCGCGAGGTCACGCGCGCGGCGGTAGGCAGCCATGGCGTCGCTCCTGTGGCCGAGACGACGCGCAAGGTCAGCGCGGGCGGCGTGGAAGAGGTGGTAGTCCGCCAGCTCGCCACCGGCGTCGAGCGCGTCGAGCATTGCAAGACCGACCGCCGGCCCTTCGGCCATTGCGACGGCGACCGCGCGATTGAGCTCGACGATCGGCGACGGCGCGACGCGCGCGAGGACGGCGTAGAGCGCGGCGATTTGCGGCCAGTCGGTCGCCTCGGCCCGCGCGGCTTGCGCGTGCACGGCCGCGATCGCCGCTTGGAGCGCGTACGCCCCCGGGTTGCCGCGCTCGCCGTCGCGAAGCGCGCGCTGCACGAGCGCGAGGCCCTCGTCGATCTCGGCCCGGTCCCATTTCGCGCGATCCTGATCCTCGAGGAGCACGACGTCGCCCGCCGCGTCGACCCGCGCGTCGCGGCGCGAGTCTTGAAGCAAGAGCAACGCGAGGAGCGCGCGCGCTTTCTGGCGATCCGGCATCAGCTCGACGACGAGACGCGCGAGCCGAATCGCCTCTGCGGAGAGCTCGCGTCGGACGAGCGCGTCGCCCGAGCTCGCTGCGTAGCCTTCCGTGAAGACGAGGTAGACGACGGCGAGAACCGCGTCGAGGCGCTCGGCGAGGACCGCGTCGTCGGGGACCTTGTACGGGATCGCCGCGCCTTTGATCTTCGCCTTCGCGCGCACGAGACGCTGCGCCATCGTCGGCGCCGGGACGAGGAACGCATGCGCGATCTCCTCCGTCGACAGCCCGCACAGCGTGCGCAAGGTGAGCGCGATCTGCGCATCGAGCGGCAGCGCGGGATGGCAACACGTGAAGATGAGCCGCAGTCGATCGTCTTCGACGCCGTGCTCGAGCGTCTCGTCCATCGCGTACGCCTCGCCCTCCGACGTCGCGGCGATCTCCGCGACCTTTTCCCCGAGGCGCACGCGACGCCGAATGCGATCGATCGCCTTCTTGCGCGCGACGCCGACGATCCACGCGCTCGGGTTCTCCGGCATGCCGCCCGTCGCCCACTGCTCGAGCGCCGCGGCGAACGCCTCCTGCGCGACCTCTTCCGCGAGGTCGAAGTCACGCAGGATGCGTATCAACGTCGCGAGGACGCGACCGCCGTCGTTGCGGTAGATGCGGTCGATGTCGCGCGCGACGCTCATGCTGGCCGAGGCCAGCGTACCGCGATCCGTTACATCGTCGCCGGCATGACCGGCCGCACCTCGATGCTGCCGAGGCGCGCGGACGGGATCTTCGCGGCGATCATCGTGGCCTCGTCGAGATCCTTCGCCTCGATCAAGTAGTAGCCACCGAGCTGCTCGCGCGTCTCGGCGAACGGGCCGTGCGTCGTGACGCTCTTGCCGTCTTTGACGCGAACAGTGGTCGACGTCGACGTCGGTTGGAGCGGCGCGCCGTGGAGCATGTGCCCGCTCTTCTTGATCGCCTCGGTGAACGCGCCGTACTCGCCGAACAGCTTGTTTCGCTCGGCCTCCGGCATGGTCGTCCAGTTCTTTTCCTCTTCGTAGATCAAGAGCATGTATTGCATCGGTGTTTCTCCTTTCAGCGGTTAGTCGAACGGCCCCGGGACGGATCGACAGCGCCGATCATTTTTTTTCTTCGGTCCCCGCGACGCGGACGAAAGCGTCGGCGAGCGACTTCGCCGCGGCGTTCGCGCGCTCTTCCGCGCGTGCGAGCGGCTCGCCTAGGACGATCGCTTCGCGAACGTCGAAATAGAACTTCACCTTGGGCTCGGTGCCGCTCGGGCGCGCGATGACGCGGCTGCCGCCGGCGAGCTCGAACGCGAGCACGTTGCTCTTCGGAAGCGTGAGGGCGCTCGATGCGCCGGTCGCGACGACCACGCGCCGCTGCGCTTCGAAGTCGCTGATCGCATCGACGTCGTACGCGCCGATCCGCTTCGGCGCCGCCGCGCGGAGACGCGCCATGATCCCAGCTATCTCGGCGACGCCGCTCGCGCCTTTCCTCGTGACGTTGACCTGCGAGCTCACGAAGAGGCCATAGCGCCGCGAGATCGCGTCGAGCTCGTCGAGGATCGTCCGTCCGCGCGCGCGCGACATCGCTGCGACCTCCGCGACGAGCATCGCCGCGCTGATGCCATCCTTGTCGCGAACGACATCGCCGGCCGTGTAGCCGAGCGCCTCTTCGTAGCCGAACACGAACTCGATCGAGCCAGGCGACTCCGAACCTTCGAGCTCCATCGCGCGGTTCGCGATCCACTTGAAGCCGGTCAGCGTCTCTTCGTACCGAGCGCCGAGCGCGCGCGCGATCTGCCCGAGGAGCGGCGACGAGACGATCGACGCGAGGACGAGGCGCGAAGCAGGGCGCGACGTCGTGCGCTCCGTGAGCAAGTAGTGACCGAGCAAAACGCCGACTTGGTTCCCCGTCAGCTGGTGAAATCCGGTCGCCGACGAAGCGAGGGGAACGGCGACGGCGAGGCGATCGGCGTCGGGATCGTTGGCGAGGACGAGCGCCGCACCGAGCTTTCGCGCGAGCGCGAACGAGAGATCCATCGCGCCCTTCTCTTCGGGGTTGGGGAACGCGACGGTCGGGAAGGCTGCGTCCGGGTGCTGTTGCTCCGGCACCGACGTGACGTTCGCGAAGCCCGCTTCCGCGAGCGCTTGGCGCGCGAGCTCGTCGCCGACGCCGTGCATCGGCGTGTACACGATCGAGAGCGATCGATCGCCTTCGCCCGGATGAACCGCGAGCGCTCGAA
>JAYVXB010000687.1:0-3625 GCA_043785585.1 Deltaproteobacteria bacterium
GCGACGGCCCAATTGTTCGAGTGGCCTCCTCCGAGCGAGAGGAAGGAGAGCGGCGGAACGGGGAGCGCTTCGGGGACTTGCGGCGTCGACGGCGGAGGCGCGGGCGCTCGGCGGTTTCCGCTCGGCGACGCGCCGACGATGAACGTGTCGTACGCCGGCAGCGAGAGGGGCATGCGCTTCGTCACGTCGGGGGCGAGCTTCAAGAGCGCGGTCGCGAGGATCTCGGAGTCGAGCGAGTTCGACAGCCCAAACGCGAGGAGCTTTCCGATCGCGAAGGCGTGCGCGGGAATCCAAGGGTCGGGGACGAGATCGAGTTGATCCGCGCGGAGGCCATAAGGGCGTGGCGCTGCGCCGGTGCGGACCTCGTCCACGCGCGCGTTCACCCCCGCGCACCAGGCGTCGACCAGCGCCGCGTCCGCCGGCCGCTCCGCGCGCGCCCGCGCCTCGTCGTGAACGCCGAGATCGCGGAAGCCGAACGCGCGCGCGCCGAGGTCCGCCTTGAGCGCTTTCGCTCCGAAGAGCTCGGACGAAGTCCCGAGCGCTTGGCGCCGAAAGACTTCCATCTGCATCAGGCGATCGCGGGCCATCGCATACCCCGCACCGAAGAGCGCGTCCTCGTCGCTCTGCGCGTAGACGTGGGTGATCCCCATGTCGTCGACGACGAGGCGAACCTCGGCCTTCGGGAATGCGCGCGTCGCGCTCGCGTCGTGCCCGCGGCAAGCGAAGAACGAGGCGAACGCGACCACCGCGGCACCGCACCGTCGAACGGCGGAGAGCTTCATCGACGGAGTGCTAGCGCGACCTGGACGCTCGCTGCGTCTCCGTGGAGCCTCGGTTCGACCGATCGGTCGCGGCGCGGAGCGCGCGACGGACATCCACGCATGCAGGGCGCGCCGGGCGCCGGGCCCATCGCGCGTGGAGTCTCTACGATCGTGGCGCCCCTTACTTACCTCTTCATCGACCAGATGCTGTCGTCGCTCGTCCAGTAGATGCAGGTCGAGTCCACGACGATCGCTCGCCCCGGAGTCGGCATCGTTGCGGGCGGAGCGCTCATCACCGAATCGCGCGTGACCCGGTCATCGGCGCGATCTGTTGACGATCTTCGAAGTCGGAGTCATTTGCCCGTTCGCCCCCCAGACCATGCCCACGGATTCGAGCTCAGCTTCGTTGCTCTCGGTGACGACGATGTTCGTCGCCATCACCATCCTATCGCTTCCGAGGCGGTCCCGGCGGAACCCGTGGCAACATCGCTGGACCAGGTGCGCCAAGCGAGTCGCGCCGAATCCTCACAATGCCGGCTTCCTGCCCTTGGTAATGAGTACTCGTCACGTCGGCGATCGTGAGCCATACCTCGGTATCGTCGACCCAGACCGCCGTAACGAACGCGTCCGCGGGGTCGGCCATGAACTTCCATGAAGCGCCATCGGACAACCGAACAAGTTGTGCGGTCTGTTTTCCAGTGACTACGAGAGCAACTCCCGCGTTCGCGACGAGTCCGAACCCGCCAAGGCCGAGCGTATCCGCAAGAACCGTCAGCCGCCGTGCCTGAACGCCGCCGGCCGAGGTCGCGTATGGCGTAAGCCACACGATAGGATTGGAGTAGGTCCCGCCGCTTTCATCGCTCTCCACCCATAGGAGCGCGCCCCCGCCGCTGCGATCGACGGCGAAGGCGGACACGACGTGCGGCGACGTCGGTCGCACCACCGCTGTCGCGCCTGCATTCTTCGCGACGTAGTCGACGCCAGAGGTAGGTGCGCCGTGCAACACGTACGCGCCCGCCCCGACCGCGCGCGGCCCGCCGATGGGCGCGCTCGAGCTCGATTTAGCAAAGGCGGAGTTCATGGGGTCGTATGTGGCGACGGTCGCGGGGTCCGTTACTTCCAAGAATGCGACGGTGTCGCCGAGCGAGACGTTGCTGACATCACCGACGCTCGTCGCACCGACGTCGGACAACGCGAACGTCTTCGCTACAAGCGGACTCAGGTGCATCCAGTCCGCGGTGACCAAAGCGTGAGTACTGCTCGGCGGCGTGCCGATGAGTACATTTGCGGCAACGCCGAAAGTGCCATACCCGAGATTTGCGGCGCACGATCCGAGATTGACTATCTCCTGCCCGACTGCGAAGACAGCCGCGTCGCCACGCTGCAATACCGTCATGTACGACTGAAGTTTACCGGCTGGTGAGTAGTAGTTACGTTGATAAAGCAGCATCGTTTGCCCGCCGACCAGCTGGGCTGGCTCGATCGCTGGAAACGTGAGCTTCGGAGCCTTGCTTGCCCAGTCGACCACCGCGCGACGACATCCGGTCCGACCCGACGGGCAAGGTTCCCACGACAGTTGCGGAAGATCGGATGCCACCGCGTCCGACCGCAAGTTGCACGCAGGCGGCAGTCCGCCAATGCTGCTCCAACTCCCTGGAAAGACGAACCCCGCATCGGCAGGTGGCGAGGCGTCGGCGTCCACGAGAGTCTCTCCGTCCGCGACGCCTCCGCCCCCGTCAAGGGGCGCTCCAGCGTCGCTCATTGCCGACGTTGAGCTAACCGAGCACCCCGCGCACGCGGACAAGGATCCGGTGGTGGCGGCGAGAACAAACCGGAGGGTCCAATGCCGTCCGCTCAAAAGCATTCCATCAACCGATCGTCATCATCATCGTCGTGTCGGTCCTCATCATCCTGATCGTCCCGACCGTCATCGTCGTCACGCCCCCGCGGCGACGAAGTGGGCGTTCGCTCTGGAAAGGCAGTTCCGTTCACGACGCGAACAAAGGTTACCGCATTCGCATTCTTGTGGGCTGGAATCGTGAGAACGCCGTCCCCGCGGAAAAACGCCTGAATGCGGAGGTGGCCGCGGACCACGCGGAGAACAGCGATCCGATACTGCCGCGTACTCGACGCCGAGAGCACGAGCTCGCCCTCCGTCCCCGTCGTGAGCGCAAACGTGGTCGAGCGTCCACGCCACGGCCACTCCGCCAAGAGCTCGACGCCGAGACCTCGCGGCATCCGCACGAGGCGCGCCATCTCACGGTGCTCCGACTTCACGTGATCAATCAGATAGTAAGCATCGTCTTCAGCGCGGTACGTAGCGGCTACCGGATCGGCTAGTTTCATATCCGAAATAATGGGCCGCAGACTCATCCGCTGAAGGTCAAAATCGTACACCCTGACGGCGGGCAGAGTACTTCCGTCCTTGAGGTGCTCACCAAAGAAGGCCACCTCCTGACGGTGTGCACTGACAACTACGGCTCCAGGGTGCGACGAGTCGACGAGGATTCCTTCAAAAGGAGAAATTGGCGCGTCGAGTGGTGCTGCGAATCCGGTCTTCGCGTCCGTACGCAGGATATCAACGATGGCATGGTCGGTGCGCCGAATCGCCACGCCCTGAGCCGTGCCGTCTGTGACTGCCCAATCGTCCGCCGACATGAGTACGTCGGTGGAGGGATCCGTCAGCAGGCCGGCGAAGGACGACGAGTACTCTGACGTCACATCGAGTGTAGCGTAACCAGGCGTCACTAGCTGGAGTGCGGGTGCCCCCGCCACGCTATTCTTGACTCCAAGGAACGACCCACCACCGCACAGCGGACATTGGTGCGAGGACCGAGCACGAAGCTTGAAAAGGAAGTCTCCGA
>JAYVXB010000688.1:0-11619 GCA_043785585.1 Deltaproteobacteria bacterium
GCGGCGAACGACGCGCCGACGATCCGCAGCGACGCCCCCGATCCGCGATCCCTCCTCTCGCGGATGCGCGCTGCCGTCGGAGAGCGGAGGCTGCCGTTCTCGGTCGTCGCGCACGACGGCCTCGCGCCGCTCGCGGCGACGGGCGAGCGCACGATCCTGATCGCGACGAAGCGCGAGGTCACCGACGAAGACGTCGCGCGCACGGTGCTTCACGAGATCGAAGGCCACGCGCTCCCGCGGAGGCGAGCCGAGTCGCAGACGATCGGGCTCTTCGGGATCGGCACCGCGCGAGGCGCGGACGATCAAGAAGGGTACGCGCTCCTCCTCGAAGAGCGCGGCGGCTTCGCGAGCGTCACGCGCCGGCGCCAGCTCGCGGCGCGCCACATCGCGGTCGAGGCGATGCTCCGCGGCGCGACGTTCGTCGACGCGACGCGCGCGCTCATCGTCGATCACGGCATCCCCGCGCGCGACGCCGTGCTCGCCGCGGAGCGCGCGTTCCGTGGCGGTGACGGAGTCCGCGCCGGTCTCGGTCGCGAGCGCGTCTACATCGAATCGCTCCTCCGCGTGCGTGCGAGGCTCGCCGGACGTCCCGAGGACGAAGCGATCGTCGCGTCGGGACAAGTCGCCATCGACGCCGTCGACGCCGTGCGTGCGTTCGTCAGCTCCGTGATCTGATCCGAGACGCGGCGCGCGCACCAACGATGTCCATCGCGAGCGTGTCGGCGCCGTTTGCGCGCGGCGTGTGATCCGCGTGCGCTCGCATGCGCCACGCTTGATCGTCGACCGGACGCGCGAACGCGACGAAGCGCGTGCGCGCCGCGTGCCCAAGCCAGCGCGCCTCCCAGAACGAATTGTAACCAGCGCCGCTCGTGATCGCATCCGCGCCGACGAGCCACGGCGCGAGCGGGAAGAGATCGTCGTGGACGCGCACGTTCGCCGGAACATCGTCGTGGCGTGCGCCGCCTAGCGTGAAGACGTGAACGGCGCCCGGAGCGTCCCGGACGAGCGCGCGCCATTCGTCCGGCGCGCCGGCTTGCACGACGACGTCGAGCCTTGCTCCGCCGGCGACACCGAGTCGGTCCCGAAGCGCGCGCGCGGGCAAGACCTCGCCGCGATCGATCGCGACGATCGGATCGATCGCCTCGCCCGCGTCGACGCCGGGCTCGATGGCGATGACGCGCGCGTACGCCGCACGCTCGAACGGCATCTTCGCGTGACCGACGAGCCATGCCGGCGGCGAGCGCCGCACGAGCAACCAGGCTTCGCAACCGGCTCTCGGCAGGAGCCGCACGAGCGGCGCCCAGAACATGTCGACCACCAGCAAGTCCGGCGCGAGAAGATCGAGCGTGCGCGCGAGCTCGCTCGATGGCGCGCGCGCGGGATCGACGAGCTCGTCGCGATCGATCGTCACGCCGTGGTAGTCGCGCGGCGAGCGCACCGGCAGCGACCGCGGTCCGACCATCGCGTACGCCCCTCGAAACCCAGCGCGTTCGAGCGCGCGTCCTATCGCGATCCCGCGCACCACGTGCCCCGCCCCCGTCGTCCCGGCGGTGAAGTAGACGACACGCACGTCAGTTCGCGACGCACACGTTCTGCGCTTCGGTCGTGCTCCCGAACTTGAGCACCTTCTTGCACGAGTAGCCGTCGCGGCACGACGCGGTGACGGTCGGGTTGCACACGGGTAGGCAGTAGCCCGCCTGTTGGAAGCTCGCGCAGAACGCCTGCGGGCCGCCGCCGAGCATCGAGCAGTCGCCGGTGCACGATGCGGTGCACAGACCGCCCGGATAGTTCGTCGCGCAGATTCCGCCGGGGTAGCTGCAGGTCGGATCGGCGCGGCAAGGATCGCCGACGAACGATCCGCCCGTCGGTCCGATCGGTCCTGCGTATTGGAGCGCGAGCGCGTAGAGCTGCCAGACGTTCCAGAAGAGCCAATTGCCGCTCGCGCCGAGCCCGACCTTCGGCGTGTACTGGTAGAGCGCCGCGGTGGCTTCGTCGCGCGGCGTGACCTTCACTCCGTCGACGGTGATGCTCGTGACGCCGGGTCCCCAGCCACCTTCGGTCACGCCGCTCGCGGCGATGTCATCGAGGTACTTTCGCAGCGCGCGCGCGACGCACTCGACCTGCACGTCGAACCCGGCAAACTGCGGATCGCATTTGTCGATCCCGTTGCACCCGCAACCGAACGCATACTCCACGCGCGAAGGCGGGTTTGGATAGAACTGCTCGCCGAGCAGCCCTTGCTCCATCTCCGCGCGCACGAGGAACACGATCGGGTTTAGCCCGTGCAACGTCGCACTCTTCACGATCGCGTCGCTCGCGCGGAGTCCGTTCGACTGGTACGTCGCGAGAAAGCTGGGCCGCTTGTACGGCGTGCGCCCGAAGAATCGCTGAATCGACGCCGCGTCGATCCCCTGCGCGTCGGTGAACGACGGCGTGTCGAGGATCGCGTCGCGCGCGAAGCCCGGCTGACCGTCGAGGTCCTCGGCCTGCAGGAACGTGCGCTCGGTCCCCGACTTCGCACACGCGATCGGCATCGCCGCAGCGAACAAGAGGAGTGCGAATCGCGACCGAGCCATTCTCGGCGGAGCATGACGTTTGTTCAGCGGACGTGCACGGGAAACTGCGCCCACGCCGCGCCGCCGCGGTTGTCGTGAACGACGACGAAGACGACACCGTCGCCGGGGTCGAACGGCGATTGGTACTTCGTCTCGCTGTCCGAGACGTGCCCTTGCGCCGGATCGTAGAGCAGCCGCGCGTCGCCCGAGAAGTCTCCGATCGTCGAATAGTAGTCGACCCAGATCTGCTCGTTCCTCACCCTGCCGCCGACGTCGGTGTCGCCAGGATTCGTCTCCCAGCTCGTGTCGGGGACGACGACGTCCATCTTCAGCTGCGCGCAGTCCCTGCTGCGCGCGGCCGTGCAGTGATCGATCGCGATGCCCTGCGAGAGATCGACGGGCTGACCTTCGAAGACGACGTGATCGATCACGGGGTTCGCGTTCGTGCGGTCGTTGTACGCGTACACGCGCTGGATCCCGATGACGAAATCGTCGGCGCCGAGGCGCGTGTGGTTCTCGTCGAAGCAGCCGATCGGGACTTGCTGCTTTCGGATGTCGCCGGGATCGGGCGCGGTGATTTCGACGTGCCCCGCGCACGCGACATTGAAGACGATCGCGAGGCCGTACAGATCCGACGCGCCCGGCACCGGCGGATGCGTGTCGACGATGTTGGTCGGGATCGTGAACGAGTACGTCGGACCGCCCGGCAAGAACGGCGTGAGGTCGACGCCGGGCCGAAGGAGCGCGCCGGCGGATCCAGGCGCGGGCGTTCCACCGTCTCCGCTCGCTGCCGCGAGCTGCTGAAAGCACAGATAGTAGAGATCGTTGGTCGGATTGATGCACGGGAGCGGGATCCACGACAGCTTCATGGGTCGCGACTTGTCGACGCGGGCATCGAACGCGAGCGTCTCGAACGTCACCGTCTCGCCGGGCTTCGCGTACGGCTTGTCGACGCGCGTCGCGAGCATCCGCACGCTCTTCAGCTTGCTGATCGGATCGAAGTCGCTGGCGCACGACGACGCGACGACCGCCATCGCAACGAGCACGATCGCCAGAGCGAAGCCGCGTGCGATTCGCGAGCGACTAGTACTCAACGCGCCCTCCGATGCTCGGGATGATCGGCAACCCGTTGATGAAGGAGTGCTGCGTGTAGTTGTAGTTGTACGAGACCCCTTCGGCGTTGCCTTGGTTATAGACGTTCTGAAGGTCCATATACATTCCGACCCGCGCGCCGCCCTTCAAGAGCCACGTCTTGTCGACGCGCACGTCGAGCTGGTGGAAAATGGGCAGCTGCGAACCGTTCAGCGGGAAATTCGAGAATGGCAAGTACGCGCCCGCGTTGCCGTCGTAAAATCCGTAGTTGTTCGGCGTGTAGCGGTTGCCCGATACGAGCCGAAAGCGCGCGCCGATCTCCCAGCCTCGTCCGAGTCGGTAGCTCCCGAGGATGGTCAGGATGTGCGTCTGATCGAACTGCGAGAGACGCAGCGGCTCGCCCGGCGCGTCGCGACGCTCGCTGCGAGACAGTGTGTACGCGAGCCATCCAAAGAAGCGCGCGTCCGGTTTGTAACGGAGCAAGAGCTCGGTGCCGTACGCGCGCCCATTGCTGACATTGCCGACCTTGTTGAGGACGAGGTAGTCGAGCTGTTTGTAGAAGCCCTCGAACGACAGCTCGATGTTCTTGGTGATCTCGCGCTCGACGCCGAGGCCGTAGTGGATCGCGCGGTTCGAGACGAGCCCTGGGGTTCCGAAGACGAGGTTCGTCTCTTGCGGCTGCGGCGGTTGGAAGTAGACGCCCGCGCCGCCTTTCAACGTCGTGCGCGGAAACTGGGTGATGTCTTGGCGCGCGTTGACGCGCGGCGCGAGATCCCAACCTTGCGTGTCCTTCGAGTAGTCGAGGCGCACGCCAGGGACGATGCGGCCCCCGCGCCACGGCGTCATCTCGCCCTCGAGGTACATGCCCGGCCGGAAGATCGAGGAGACGTCGTGCGTCGTCACCGACGGACGGCTCAAGAACGGACCACCCGGCGGCTCGCCCGGCCGCGGAAACGGCGGGAAGCGCACCGTCACGTCGTACGGCTGGTAGAGCAAGTCGAGGCCGACGTTGAGCGTGAAGCCACGCGAGACTTTGCGCGCGAGCTCGGCGCGCGACGTGATCGGAAAGCTGTCGAGGTGGAAGAAATTGTCGCCGAGGTTGAAGTCGACGAAGTCTTCGCCGACCGCCGCGGTGAGGCGGAGCTCGGTGTCCTTGTCGAAGCGGTTCTTGTAGCGAGCTTGAAGCCGCCAGAACCCCGTGTGCGTGCTGATGCCGCCCGCGAGGCCCGGCTCGGACGCGTTGACGGATCGAATGAGGATGTCGAGCTTGTCGTCCGATCCGAAGAACATGAAGCGGATCGACGAGTGGCTGTCGATGTCGCGCTGAACGAGCGCTTGGTAGTCGTAGTAGACGGGCGCGGTCGTGACGCCGGCGCCCGCGGCTGTGAGCGCGGGCTTGAGCCAGAGGTCGACGTACGATCGTCGTCCGGCGACTGCGAAGTTCCATCCCGTCTTTCCGATCGGTCCCTCGGCGAGGACACGCGCGTCGATGAAGTCGGCTTGCGCGAGCCCGTGGAGGCGATCCTTCTTCGGATCTTTGATGCCGACGTCGACGATGCCGCCCATCACGCGGCCGTATTGCGCGCTGAAGTTGCCGGGGTAAAAATCGATCTTCTCGAGCATCTCGGTCGGCACGACCGAGCTGAGGCCGCCGAAGTGGTAGACGATCGGGACGAGCGTGCCGTCGACGAAGTAGTTCGTGTCCTGCGGCGCCGATCCGCGCACGATGAGGAGCCCCGCGAGGCCCGGCGCGCGCGCGACGCCCGGTAGGTTTTGGATCGAGCGGAGCGCGTCGCCGTTCGTGCCCGGGATGCGGTTCATCTCACGCTGCTCGAGCGTGCGCACCGTCACTTCGCGCGACAGGCGGACACCTTTGACCACGACCTCTTCGACCGGCGGCGGCGGAGCGACGCCGCTCGCGCTCGGTGGCGGCGTGTTTCCACCGAGAGGCGATGGCGCCACGCTGGCGTCCGCATCCATCCGCTGAACGACGTTCGTCTCTTCGCCCGGATTGAGATCGAGATCCGCGAGCTGCTGCCGGTAGCCGCGCGCCGAGAGCGTGACTCTGTATTTTCCGGCGGGGAGCTTCGGCAGGCTCCACCGTCCGCCGTCGGCGGTCGTCGTCGTGTACTCGCGCCCATCCGGACCGCGCGCGACGACTTGCGCGCCGGCGATCCCCTGCCCCGTCTTCGCGTCGAGGAGGCGACCGACGAGCGCCGCGGCGGGCACGTCGAATCCGTACTTGAATCGAATGCGCACGGCGACGGGTTTGCCGTTGCGCGTCGCCGGATCGAAGACGAGCTTCGAGGCCGCAGCGACCGCCGCTTCGTCGAAGCCGTGGCCGACCGCCTTGTCGACCGTCGCTCGTTTGACGAGACCGGTCGCGTCGATCTCGAGAACGAGCACGACGTCGACGTGCTCGCGGATGCCGTCGGCGAGCGCGCGCTTCGGATAGACGGCCCCTTCGTCGCGCTTCAACACGGGCGGCGTCACCGTTGCGGGCGGTGGCGTCGGCGGCTGCGCGCTCCCGGACGCCGGCGGCACGACGACCGCGCCCGCTCCACCGCGCGGCACTCCTTGGCCGGTCGGATCGTCGGCGCCCTGCGCACCGACGCGCGCTGCGACGAGCCCCACGGCCACGAACAGCATGACCGCGGCGCCGAAACGTCGCGGAGATCGTGCATCACGGCGCCACATCGAGTCGGTCGTACTTATCACGAGCCCCATCCACGAGAAGCCCCGCGCATCCGATGCGCTCGGATGGCCCCACGTTTCGCGCGGCGCGTGATAAAGGTCCGGCCCTCCCGTGCTCTCCCCTCAGGACGCATCCGGCCCCGTCGCTCTCGCGATGCTCGGCACATGGGCGAAGCCGCCCGATCAAGTGGCGTGGGCTGCGCTCGCCGTCGCCGCGGCGTTGATCCTCTTCGCGCTCACCCCGGGCGGCCCGCGCGCGCTCGGCGCGTTTCTCGATCTCTCGTCGATGGACGACGTCGCGCGCCGTCGGCGATTCTTGACGGTCGCGGGGTTCGCTGCGGCGTTCTTGTCGCTCGGGTACGTCGCGATTTATCTGCGCGGCGGTCCGCGTCTCGCCGAGGCGACGACGTATTTTCTCCAGGGCCGCGCGGCTTCGCACGGACATTTCGCGTGGACGATCTCCGATCCGACGGCGAGCTTTCGCGGCCAAGGTCTTTTGTTTCGCGCCCCCGACGTCATCGGCGGCGTGAATCCACCGGGCTACCCGCTCCTCCTCGCGTTCGGGTTCGTGTTCGGCGCGCCGATGGTCGTCGGACCGCTGCTCGCGGCCGCGATCGCGGCGGCCACGTATTTTCTCGCGCGCGAGCTCGGCGGAGTGGACGGATTCGACAAGCGCGGACGCTCGACCGCCGAGAACGAAGGTGTCGCGCGTCTCGCGGTCGGGTTGTCGCTCGTGTCCGCGGCGATGCGGTACCACACGGCGGACACGCTCGCGCACGCGGCGGCGGCGCTCGCGATCGCGACGGCCCTCGCGGCCGCGCTCCATGCGCGGCGCACCGGTGATGCCGCGTCGTTCGCGCTCGCGGGCCTCGCCGTGGGCGGCGTCGTCGCGACGCGTCCGCTCTCCGCGATTCCGATCGCCGTCGTCGTCCTCGTGCTCGCGCTGCACGCCCCGCGTCGGCGCAAGTCGCTCGTGATCGCGGCAATCGCGGCCTTGCCGGGCGTCGCGCTTCTCCTCGCGTCGCACGCGATCGTCGCCGGATCGCCATTCGCCTCGCCAGCCGCCGTGTACTGCGCGGCGAGCGACGATCCGCCCGGCTGCATCGCGCGCGGCTTCGACGCGGTCTCCGCGCTCTCGGCGGCGGTCCGTCATCTCCGCGCGCACCTCGTCGACGTCGCGAACTTCGAGCCGCTCGCGCTGCTCGTCCTCGTTCCACTCGTGCGCCGCTCGACCTCCGCGGTGCGCCTCGCGCTCGTCGTCGTCGCGGGGCTGCTCCTCGTCTACATCCCGTTTCGCGTTCCCGCTTCGCGCGCGCTCGACGCCGCGCCGGGTCGCACGTTCGCGGACGCGCTCGCCGTCGAGCACGCGGTGCTCGCGTACGGCGTCGCGCAGCTCGTTCCGTCGCTCGCGTTCGCGCGCCGCGCGCTCGTCGTCCTCGCGCTCGCGTGCGCAGGGTTCGCCGTTCACGCCGTGTTCGCCCACCACGTCATCGCCACCCGCGACGGCGATCGCCCGAAGTACGAGCCCGACGTCACGCGCGAAGCGAACGTGTCGCACGGCCTCCTCTACTTCGACACGGTCGAAGGCTTCAACCTCGCGCACGATCCCGACGCACAGGCGAGCCACGCCCTCCTCGCCGTGCGCTACCGCGGCGACGATCACGATCGCCTCGTCTACGACATGCTCGGGCACCCCGCCGTGCATCGGTACCTGACGGCGCAGCCTCCCGAGCCTTCGCCTCTGCCGTCGTCGTCGGCGTTCGGTGCGTCGTCGGCCGCCCCGGTGACGTCGGCCACGCCCGCGTCGGCTCCGTTCTGGATCCCGCCGCCGCCGTCGGGCGGCTACACCGACGAGACGTGGCGCTTCGAGGCCGAGTCGGATTGGCCTGCGCTCTCGCAAGCCGGAGGCATTGCGCGCCCGGTCGAGCTCGCGGGCACCTGCGCGTCGGACGGGCGTGCGCTCGCCCTCACGCCGACCGGCGGCGCGGCCGAGGCCGTCGCGACGATCGAGCTCCCCCTCCCCAAGGCCGACCTCGCGAACCCCCGCTGGTCGATCCTCCCGCGCGTCTTCCGAAACGGAACGAAAGCGCAGGGAAAGCTCGAAGCGATTGGCGAAAGCGGCCTCGTTCTCGCCACGTGGACGTGGTCCGACGAGCTCGTTGCCGTACCGCCGCAAGGCACCGAAGCGTGCTTCGAGCTGCCGCCGCAGGTCATCGAGATGCCCGCCGCGGCCATCAACACGGGCAACTCCGCGAACGGCTTGGTCGCGTTCGCGCGCCTCCGACTGACCGCGCAAGGCGGCGCCGTGACCCTCGACCGAACGCACGTGAAGAGGCCACCCCCTTGACGGTCCGTAAGTCCCGGGTGTAGCGATAGATTTGCTTCATTCGGGGCTCGCGCGACTTGGGGAGAGGCGGGGCGACATGACGAAGAGTGAGCTCATCGATGCGCTGGCGGCCAGGAGCGAGCTGACGAAGGCCCGCGCCGAGCTGGTGGTCAATTGTGTCTTCGACGCGATGACCGAGGCGCTCCAACGCGGCGAAGGGATCGAGATCCGAGGCTTCGGAAGCTTCACGGTCCGCCCGTACAAGCCGTACTCGGGGCGCAATCCGCGAACCGGCGAGCCCGTCGAGGTCCCGGCCAAGCGGCTTCCGTTCTTCAAGGTCGGCAAGGAGCTCAAGGAGCTCGTGAACAACAGCCGCCACCTCGCCATCACGGGCGACGACGACGACGGCGACAAAGACGACGGCGAGGACGAGGCCGACGACTAGAACGGCCGGCTGCGCTATAGCGCTTGCTCGTCATGTCGAGCCTTCTCCCCGTCGAAGAACAACTCCCGATCCTCACGCGCGGCGTCGTAGACCTCCACGTTCGCGCCGAGTTCGAGGAGCGCCTCGTCGCATCGAAGAAGAGCGGAGTGCCGCTGCGAGTGAAGGCGGGGTTCGATCCGACGCGACCCGATCTGCACCTCGGGCACGCGGTGCTCCTGCAGAAGATGCGGCAGTTCCAGGATTGCGGGCATGTCGCGATCTTCATCGTCGGCGAGTTCACCGCGATGGTCGGCGATCCGACCGGCGCGAACGATCAGCGCCCGCGTCTCTCGCGCGAGCAGGTGCGCGAGGCGGCCGAGAGCTACAAAGAGCAGGCGTTCAAGGTGCTCGACGCGAATCCCGAGCGAGTCGAGGTCGTCTACAACTCCACCTGGCTCGACGCTTTGAAGCCGTCGGAGATGGTCGAGCTGATGGCGAAGATGACCGTCGCGCGGATGCTCGAGCGCAACGACTTCGGCCTGCGCTTCAAAGAGAACCGGCCGATCTTCCAGCACGAATTTCTCTATCCGCTTCTGCAGGCGTACGACTCGGTCGCGATCAAAGCGGACATCGAGCTCGGTGGCACCGACCAGCTCTTCAACTTGCTCGTCGGTCGCGATCTGATGCCGCGGTACGGGCTGCGCGGACAGATGGTGATGACGACGCCGATCCTCGAAGGGACCGACGCGCGCTTCGAAAAAGGCGGCGAAGGCGATTCGCGCGTCACGCGGATCGTCGGCAAGAAGATGAGCAAGAGCGCGGACAACTACATCGGGATCCAAGAAGACCCGCTCGCGATGTTCCGTAAGGTGATGCAGATCGACGACGACGTGATCTTTCGGTACTTCGAGCTCCTGTCGGCGCGGACGAACGAGGAGATCGCGGCGCTCAAGGCCGGACGCGCGTCCGGGAAGAACCCGATGGAGATCAAGGCGCTCTTCGCGACGGAGATCATCACGCGCTTTCACGACGCGGCGGCCGCAGCGCATGCGGCAGCGGAGTTCGGGCGCGTGTACGGCGCGGACGCGGTGCCGGATGACGTCGCGACGCACGAGATCGCGATCGATCAGCCGACGTTGTGGATCGCGAAGGCGCTGTCCAGCGCGGGGCTCGTCAAGTCGACGGGCGAAGGGAAGCGGCTCGTCGAGCAGGGGGGCGTGGAGGTCGACGAGGTGCGTGTGTCGAACGCGCAGCATCAGCTCGAGCCGCGAGATCAGCCGTACCTCGTGCGCGTGGGCTCGAAGAATCGGCGCTCCTGCCGCATCAAGGTCGTGCGTGCACCGGCGTGACGCGATCGCGGCGCTCGGCGGCGCACTCGTCGCGCTGATCGCCGCGCCCGGATGCGGCGGGAAGCGGAACGCGCCGACGACGCCGGCCGCGCCGCCGCCCGCGCCGCTTCATCTCGATCCCGCGACGGATCTCGCGGCGGCAGCGGGGCTCGTGTGGCTCGTCGACGTGCGTCCGCGCGACGTGTTCGCGGCGCTCGACTTGATCCCCGCGCTGTCGCTCGTCTTGCCGGAGACACGCCTCGATGCGTTCGCGAAGAAGAACGGCGGCGTGGATCTCCGGAAGCTCTCGCAGCTCGTCGTGGCGACGTACAAGGAAGCGTCGCTCTACGTCGCGCGCGGCGCGTTCGATCCGGCGCGGCTCGAGAAGACGTTCGAAGAGCGCACCGAGCAGCTCGACGGGCGCGCGCTCGACAAGGCGACCGCACCGAGCGGCGCGGCGGCCGCTCCGATCACGCGCCTCTGGGGAACGGCGCGCGGGCAACGCGAGCAAATCGCGATCTTCGGTCGTGAAGCGTTCGCGCTCGAACGCGGGCGGTTCGGGCCGCTCCGGGCGACCGAGGCGTTCGCGCAAGGCAAGCTCAAGCGCGCGAAGCCGGCGCTCCGCGACGTCCCGCTCGCGCGCGCGGCCGAGCTGGTCGGCGATGCGCCGTTTCGCGCGTTCGCTCCCGGTCCGTTCGAAGGAGAGTGGGCCGCGGGCCTCGGCGGGCTCCTCAAGGCGAGCACGGCTGCCGCCGTGGCGGCGCGTCCGCGGAGCGACGCCGGGGCTACGAAAGGGCGCGTCGACGTGACGCTCGTCCTCACCGGCGCGTGGGGGGACGACGCCGACGCGGCCTCCGCGAGGCTCGCGGCGGCGTACGGACGGCTCGCGGACGATCCGCTCGGCAAGCTCTGCGGTTTGAACCGCCCGATCGAGGCGCCGCGCACGCGCGGATCGTCCGACGCGCTCACGCTCGACGTCGGTCTCGATGGCTTCGAAATCGCTCGCGGTTTGCGCGCGGCGACGGAGGCGACGGTCGAAGAGGTCATGTCGTATTGACGCGAGGGCCCGCCAGGTGCTACGCGAGCCCGCTCATTCCCATTTCAGACCACGCCTCGGCCCTGCCGCGGACGTGCAGCGGGTCTCCCGCTCCTTACCTGCCCTCCCCCGCCCCGCGAACGAGATGCACAGCCGAAACGCCG
>JAYVXB010000689.1:0-11608 GCA_043785585.1 Deltaproteobacteria bacterium
CCACTCGTGCAGGTTGCCGACCATGTCGAACACGCCGTACTCGTTCGTGCACTGCGGGTTCGCGCCCGTCTTCATCAGCCCGCCATCGAGCTGATTCAGCTGCGGATCGTTCATTTCGGTCATGCCGACGAGCTTCCAGCTCGTGTTCACTTGCGGATAGAAATGCAGCATCGGGCTTCGTCCGCGATCGTTGCACGTGTTGTCCGCGCGCGACGCCGAGTAGCCCCAGATCTGCTTTTTCGGACCCATGCACGCCGTCCGCCACTCGACCGGCTTGCACAGACGCTTGCCCGCGCGACCGCACGCCGCCTCGGCTTGCACGCCGCTGATGTACGCCTGCGGCGCGACGCCCGCGGCGCTGACCGCTTTGTACTGATGCCCTTCGACGGGCATCTCGAACGGCGACCACGGCGTCTCGCCGCTCGTCACGTCGACGAGCGTGCCTTCGTAGCGATCGACGCAGAAGCGCTGATCGACCATCGCCATGTTGCCCGCGCACGTCGCGCCCGCGAGCGGCTCGGCGAGCTCGCCCTCGACGACGCCGCGGCCTTGGCGCGCGTAGTTGTCGGCGCGGATGATCGCCGCGACCTCGGGGCGGAGCTTCTTGCGCGGCTTGCCCGGTTGCTCGATCCCCACGCCTTGTTTGCGAGGCTTCTTCTTCGTCGTCGCGGGCGTCTTCGGCGCACGCGACGCACCCGCGGGAGCAGCCGTCGTCGGCGCCGACTTCTGCGGCACCGCAGCGCCCGTCGTCGTCGGCTTCTTCTTTTCGGGCTTGTGCCCTTTCGCCCAACCCGACGTGCCGACGCAGATCACGAGCGCGCCCGCCGCGAGGGGAGCGAGCCATCGTCGAACGTTGAACGCTCGGCGGCGCGGGCGGATTGCGGGCGAGGCTTCCACTAGGGTCATCCAGTTAGCAACACCGCGGCTCCCGGGCAATTCCTTTGCAGTCTGCACGGGGAGCGCATGTTCAGGTGGGTCGGGTGAACTCGCGCAGAAGCGCGCTCACGCCGCGCGTCGCGCTCTTCGCCGCCTGCTCGCGCGACAGCGCCCCCGTGTACCAGAGCTCGAGCACCGCGCGCCCCGCGGCGACGAGCATGTGCGAGACGCTGAGCACTTCGCGCGGCGACGCCCCCGTCATCTGGGCGATGCGCGGACGCCACGGCGCGACGAGGCGCTCTTGGATCGCGCGACCGAGACGCGCGATCTCCGGATCCGGTCCGTTCGATGCGAGGAGCTGCCAAGGCCCCGCGCCCTTCGACTCGATCGTGTCGCAGACCGCGTCGACGAAGACGCGTGTGATCGCTTCGATCGTTCCCGGGAGAGACTTCGCCGCGCCCTCCATGAAGCGTTCTCGCAGCGTCGCCTCGAAGTCTTCGAGCACGCACATGACGAGCGCGCGCCGCGTCGGAAAGAATTTGTAGATGACCGGCCGCGTGACGCCGGCCGCGATGGCGAGATCGGTGAACGGAAGGCCGTCGACGCCGTGCTTCGTCAGGAGCTTCGCGGCGACGTCGAGGATCTGCTGCCGGCGCTCCTCGGGAGAGAAGCGGACGCGGCGCGCTTTCTTTCGCGGTGGTCGGGCATGGGAGGGTTGACGCATCGTCTTCTTGGAGTTTACATCATGTATAGTTTGAAAACGACGCTCGCGAAGATCCCAGGCTCCGGCTCGCCGCTCGAGCTCGTCCACCTCCTCCGCGGTGCGACGCGCTTCCTCCGCCAGCGCTTCGAGCGACACGGCCGCGTCTTTCGCACGCGCCTCGCCTATCCGGTCGTCTTCCTCGTCGGCGAAGAGGCGAACAAGACGGTGCTCGTCACGCGCCGTCACGAGATGAGCTTCGGTATGGGCTACGCGCAGACCGCGGTGAAGCGCGTCTTCGAGGGGAGCATCATGCTGCAGGACGGCGCCGCGCACGATCGGACGCGTGCGGTCCTCTCGCCGGCGGTCGGCGTGCTCGCCGTGAAAGAGAGCGCGGAGCGCGTGCGCGACGTGTGGGCTCGCACCGCGGCACCGCTCGCGCGTTCGACGAGCGTCGACGCGTACGAGCTCACGCAGCGTGCGACCTTCGCCGTCGCCGCCAACGTGCTCACCGGCCTCGCGCTCGGCGAAGAGACCGAAGCCTTCCGTCCGTACTTCGAGCGCCTCATCGACGGGATCATGGCGCCGACGACGCTACGCATTCCGTTCGGCCGCCTCGATCGCGCGCTCGATGCGCGCGAGACGCTCGTCGCGATGCTCCGCCCGCGCGTCCTCGCCGCGCGCGCGCGTCCGCCCGAGGGGCTCCTCGGTGCGCTCGCGCACCATCGCGACGCGGCGGGTCACCACGTTCCCATCGACGAGATCGTCGGCCACCTCTTGCTCCTCTTCTGGGCCGGCTACGATACGACCGCGAGCGCCGCCGCGTGGGTTCTCCACGAGCTCGCGCGTCGCGACGATTGGCAAGAGCGCTTGCGCGCGGAGCTTGCGGCGAACGGCGACGCGATCACCGAGAGCCTCGAGCTCCCGCTCGTGAACGCGTTCCTCCACGAGGTCGAGCGCATGTACCCGAGCGCGCTCTTCTTCCCGCGGATCGCCCTCACCGATTTCCAGATCGGCGATCACGTCGTGCCGAAGGGGACGCCGACGTTCTACACGCCGTACATGAGCCACCGCGATCCCGCGTCGTTCGACGATCCCGATGTGTTCGATCCGGATCGCTGGACGGCGTCGCGCGGCGATCGGCGCGCGGTCGCGGGGAAGCTCGTCGGCTTCGGCGGCGGCCCGCGCGTCTGTCTCGGCAAGACGTTCGCGAAGCTGCAGCTCCGCGTGATGCTCCAGACGCTCCTCTCGCGCTACCGCATCGAGCGCGACTCGAAGCTCCAGTCGCGCGTGCTCGAGCTCCCCGTGCATCACCCCGTCGATTCCAAAATACGTTTCAAAGCGTCTTCGTGAGGTCACGGATGCACACGCGGATTTGCGATTTGCTCGGCGTGAAATATCCGATCGTCGGATTCACGCCGTCGCCCGAGGTCGCGGCGGCGCTCAGTCGCGCGGGCGGGCTCGGCGTGCTCGGTGCGGTTCGGTACACGCGCGCCGAAGAGCTCGAAGAGGCGCTCCAATTCATGGACGCGAACGTCGACGGCAAGCCGTACGGCCTCGACGTCGTGATGCCGGTGAAATACGAAGGCAACGACGTCCTCCCGGACCTCGAGAAGATGATCGACGACAAGCATCGGCGCTTCGTCGACGACGTGCTCGCCCGCTTCGGCGTGCCGCCGCTCCCGCCCGACGCGGAGAAGCCGGCCGGAATCACCGCGTGGATGCACACGTTCGCGCGCGCGCAGATCGACATCGCGTACAAGCACCCGATCAAGCTCCTGGCGAACGCGCTCGGATCACCGCCGCGCGACGTCATCGATCAGGCGCACGCGAAAGGGATCCTCGTCGCGGCGCTCGCGGGGAAAGCGGAGCACGCGCGTCGTCACGTCGCGTCGGGCGTCGACATCATCGTCGCCGTCGGCCACGAAGCCGGCGGACACACGGGCGAGATCACGACGATGGTGCTCGTGCCGGAGATCGCGCGCGCGGTCGGTCCCGTGCCCGTGCTCGCGGCGGGCGGCATCGGGACGGGCGCGCAGATCGCGGCATCGTTCGCGCTCGGCGCCGACGGCGTGTGGCTCGGATCGATCTGGCTGACGACCGAGGAGTACAAGCTCGAAGCGCCCGGCGCGAACGGCTACGGCATCGTGACCGAGAAGCTCCTCGCCGCGACGTCGTCGGACACGGTGCGATCGAAGGTCGTCAGCGGAAAGCCCGCGCGCATGCTCCGCACCGAATGGACCGCCGCGTGGGAAGCGAAAGACTCGCCGGGCACGCTCCCGATGCCGCTCCAAGGAATGCTCGTCGCCGAAGCCGAAGCGCGCATCCGCCACGCGCAATCGCGCCCGCTCCTCGGCACCCCTGTCGGACAAATCGTCGGCCAGATGAACAGCGTCCGCCCCGTCGCCGCCGTCGTCGATCAGCTCGTCGTCGAATTCGAAGAAGCGATCGCGCGCGTCACGCGCAGCCGATGATTTTTTTGACCGCCAAGGCGCCAAGACGCCAAGCCGTTCGTTTGGAGAGACACGCCGCGCCGCCTCCGTTCTGACCTAAAAAACTTGGCGTCTTGGCGCCTTGGCGGTCAAAAATTATTTGAGTCTCCTGCGCTTCCCTCAGGATGACATGACTAGTTCGGGTCCGGCATCGGATCGCCGTCCCACGAATCGCGGACGGGCGGCTTGCCGTTGCGCCACGTCTCGTTGCGTTTGATCTGCTTCGGCGATCGCGGATCGGTCGGCTTGCCGTCGGGCTCGGAGCAGCAGCGGAACGCGAGGTAGTAGTAAGCGAAGCCTTCGTTGTGCGTGTAGATCTTCGGCCGGCACTGGTTGCGAACGCCGTAGCGCCACGGCCCGCCCGTCGTGACGTTGTCGTACTTGCTCTCGGGTGACTCGGCGCCCGCGAGCTCGTCGCAGTTGCCGGGCATGTCGTAGACGCCGTAGTCGCTCACGCACTTCGGCTGCGATCCGTTCTCGACGCCTTGCCACAGTCGCTCGAGCTCGTCGGCGCGGACCTTTTTGTCTTTCGATGCGAACTTCAAATAAGGAACACCCCTGTCGTCTTTGCCTTCGATGTTCGGCTCGACGCCGCTCTGATCGCCGCGGCAGATCGTCGGGTCGCGCACGTAGCCGTACGGGTACGGTTTGTACTCGGGCCCTTCGCACGCCATCGTCCACTCGGTCTCGGTGCAGACGCGTTTCTTCTGCTCGGCGCAGAGGCGCTGCGCCATCGGGAAGTCGTTCATGACGGTGCAGCGGACGCCGGGCTTGTTCGGGTACTCGTATTTGTCGACGCAGTAGCGCTTGTGGACTTTCTTTCCGGTGCAGTTGCTCTCGCCGGCCTTCGGCTCTTCGAACTCCATGCAGATCGTCTTGTCGTTCCACTTCGCGTACCAACTCTTTTTGCACTTGTGCGTGACCTCGGTGCAGTAGTCGCCGTCGACGAGGAGCATGTCGGCGGGGCAGGCGCCGGAGGACGCGTCGGGGGCCGACGCTTCGGGACCGGCATCGGTCGAGGTCGGGCTCGCGGTCGCGGTCGCGGTCGCGGTCGCGGTCGCGGTCGCGGTCGTGGGCGCAGCCGCGTCGACGGGATCGGGCTGCTTCTTGTCGCAGGCGGCGACGAGGATGACGGCGACGGCGACGAGCGTTTTGATTCTCACCCGTGCCCCGATACGACGGGTCGAAGGTCGAGCGCCAGTTTGTTCTTTCGTCGCGGGAAACGTGACCGCACGCTCGACCCCTCACTACGATCGCGGATCGCTCGATGCGCTTTGCCTGGATCGGTCTCGTCGTCTTCTTCCTCGACCTGAAACAGACGTCGACGCCGCGCGATGTCGACGCCGTTGCCGCGTGCCCGAGCGACATGGTCGAGGTCGAAGGGGATTACTGCCCGTGGGTCGAGCAGAAGTGCCTCCGCTACCTCGATCCGCCGAACGCCGAGCCGAAGCTCCGCTGCGCCGAGTTCGAGAAGACGCGCCCGTGCCGCATGAAGACCGATCACAAACACTTTTGCGTCGATCGCTACGAGTGGCCGAACAAGGTCGGCGAGATGCCCGCGATCTCGCTCACGTGGTTCGACGCGAAGGCGTCGTGCACGGCGATCGGCAAGCGGCTCTGCATGGACGACGAGTGGACGCTCGCGTGCGAAGGGCAGGAGCGGACGCCGTACCCGTACGGCTACACGCGCGACAAGAACGTCTGCAACACCGACCGCACGTACCGCGAGCCGGACAACCAGATCTACGAGTTCCCGCTCACGCGCGCGGCCGAGGTCGCGCGGCTCGATCAGCGCGAGCCGATCGGATCGCGGCCGTCGTGCGTCAGCGCGTTCGGCGTCCACGACATGAGCGGCAACGTCGACGAGTGGGTCGTGAACGAGACGCAGCACTGCCAGCCGTTCTGCAGCGGTCTGAAAGGCGGCGCGTGGACGCCGGTGCGCAACCGATGCCGGCCGATGACGACGGCGCACGAAGAGAAGTTTCACTACTACCAAGTCGGCTTTCGCTGCTGCGCCGACCTCGCGGGCGCGAGCAAGTGAAGCGGCACGCGGTCGCCATCGTGCTTCTGCCGCTCGCGCTCGTCGCGGCGGGCGTGAAAGAGAGCGCGACGCCTCGCGAGGTCGATCGCGGCGCGACCTGTCCGTCCGACATGCTCGAGATCGACGGCGAGTATTGCCCGTACGTCGAGCAGCTCTGTCTCCACTGGCTCGATCCTCCAAAGGCCGAGCCGAAGCTTCGCTGCGCGGAGTTCAAGAAGACGCCGCCGTGCAGAGCGAAGACGGAGAAAAAACACTTCTGCATCGATCGCTACGAATGGCCGAACCGCGCGGGCGAGCTTCCGGCGATCTCGATGACTTGGTACGAGGCGAGGCGCTCGTGCACGGCGATCGGAAAGCGTCTCTGCGGCGACGACGAGTGGACGCTCGCGTGCGAAGGCGAAGAGCACCTCCCGTATCCGTACGGCTACGCGCGCAACAGCGAGGCGTGCAACATCGACAAGACGTACCGCTACCCCGACAACTTCGTCTACGAAGCGCTCGGCACGCGCGCGGCCGAGGTCGCGCGGCTCGAGCAGCGCGAGCCGTCGGGCAAACGCGAAGGGTGCGTGAGCCCGTACGGCGTGCACGACATGGCGGGCAACGTCGACGAGTGGGTCGTCAACGAGACGGGCCACTGCAATCCGCATTGCAGCGGGATGAAGGGCGGATACTGGGGACCGGTGCGCACGCGATGCCGTCCGATGACGACCGCGCACGACGAAGGGTTTCACTACTACCAGAACGGGTTTCGGTGCTGCGCGGACGTCGCGAAGTAGCGCTCGGATCAGCGAACGATCGGCCGCACCTTGACGCGAACGCGGTCGCGGCCTTCGACGTACTTGTCGATCGGCACGATGGTGCGCGAGTACGCGTTGTACGCGTCCGGCACGATGTCCGCGGAGGTCGGGCGGAGCGTGTCGAGCGCGAACGCTGGAAGACGTCCGGCGACGTGCCCTTGGTACGTCACGCCCTGTCCGGGCACGCGAAACTGAAGGACGATCGTCCGCGGCTGCGTCTGCTTCGTCGCGTTGTTCATCAGCTCGCCCAGGTTCTCGGGCGCCGCCATCTCCGGCATCACGTCCCACCCCGGCACGATCTCGACGTCGACGTCTTTGCCGGCGAGCTCGCGCGGGAGCTTCACGTCGATCTCGCGCACGACCTCGGGCCCGATGAACGGCATCAAGTGGAGCCGCACGCGCACGCGCTCGCCCGCGTCGACGATCGGATCGAGCAGCTCGACGCCGCGGAGGCGCCACACGTCGCGCGAGTACTGCACGCTCAGCGTCGACTCGACCTTCTCGATGCGGACGTTCTCCCACGGGTTGTTCATCACGTCGCCGATCGATCGCACGATCGCCGTGTGGAAGAAC
Source organism: Deltaproteobacteria bacterium (assembly GCA_043785585.1). Lineage (GTDB taxonomy): Bacteria > Myxococcota_A > Polyangia > Polyangiales > Polyangiaceae > JBBQXV01. The sequence goes on from JAYVXB010000689.1 coordinate 7,480, forward strand.
TCCGGGACCTCGGGCGCGCCGCCGACCGCGACGCCGAAGTCCTCGAGGTCGATCGTCTTCTGCGTCTTCTGGCCGCGCACCACGAGGCGCGACTTCATCTGCCACGTGAGGTCGCGTCGCTCGTTGACCGTCGCTTCGATGACCGACGCGAACACCGCGGCGACGATCGACGCCGACATGAATTTCTCTTCGGCGATGTCGACGTGCCACGTCGTCTTCGGAGCGCCTTGCACGCCGGTGACTTTCACGTCGACCGGGAAGACCGGCGCCACCTTCGTCTCGTCGACGATGATCGCGCTCTGTCGATCCTGCACGAGCGCGCCGAGTGGCCGCGCGCACTCGCCCATCTTCCAGCTGCTCGCGACGCTCGACATGAGCCAGATGACTTTGCCGATGCACGTCGGCATCGCGCTGTTTCCGGCTTCCATCATCGGGTGGCCGAAGCCCGCGACCTTGGTCCCCTCGACGTACGTCGTCGTGCCGAGGCCCATGAACGACACGTCGCCGCTCGCGAGCGCGACACCGAGCGCGCCGCCGTTCGCGTAGTGCATCGGCGTCGTCGCGTTGGGCGACCCCGTGCCTCCGCCCGCCTGCATCGGCTCGAGTCCAAGCGGCTCGAAGAGATCGCGCAGCGCCTTGAGCGTGCGATCGCCGACGCCACCCAGCATGATCGGCGTCGACGCGCGAACGTGCGGTCGCGACGCGTCCGGTGGCAGTCCGATCTTCCCCGCGAGCTGCTTCGCGTGCGCGCCGACGTCGTAGGAGCCGGGCGGACCGTCGAAGCCCGTGAGCGATGCGTGCGGTCTCGGCGCGGGTTGTCCCGGCTTTGCTGCAGGGAGCGGCCCCGATCCCTCGAGCGGCCAGAAGCCGGGCGGAATCGGGCGATTCATCTCCGTCAGCATCGGAGCGATCGGCGTCACGCCGGCGACCGGATCGGTCATGAAGTTGTAGCCGTACGCGTACGCGCCGGCGAGGCGCCCATCGAGGAAGATCGGGCTGCCGCTCATGCCGCGGACGATCTTCGCGCTGTTCAAGATCGGGTGCGGCGTCTTGATGAGAATGAGCTCTTGCGACGGTCGGAAGTTTTTGAGGACGCCGATGACCTCGACGTCGAACTTTTCCGGCTCGGTCCCTTTGAAGACGGTGAGGCCGTAGCCCTTCATGCCGTCTTTGATTTCGCCGACGGGGATCGTCGGGAGCTTTCCCTGCCCGCGCGCCAGCGGCACGCTCGCACCGAGCCCCAACGCGATCCCGACCGCTACCGCACCGACCTGCCAGGTATAGCTTCGCACTCGGTGAGTTTCGCAGGGCGGGCGCACTTCGGCAACAGCAGCGCCAAAGACTGGGAACGCGGTACCATCGATTCTTCGTGGACGGCGACCTCATCGGCAAGACGCTCGCGCACTTTCGTGTCGTGGCCAAGATTGGCCAAGGCGGCATGGGGGTCGTGTACGCGGCGGAGGACGAGAAGCTCGGCCGCACGATCGCGCTCAAGGTCTTGCGTCACGACTACGTCGGCGACGAGACGCGGCGTCAGCGCTTTCTCCGCGAGGCGCGCTCGGCCGCCGCGGTCACCCACCCGAACATCGCGACGGTGCACGAGGTCGGCGAGGTCGACGGCACCGTCTACATCGCGATGGAGCTCATCGAAGGGCAGTCGCTCCGCCACGTGCTCGCGACGCGGAAGATTTCGATCCGCGACGCCGTCCGCATCGCGAAGGAAATCGCACGCGGCGTTTCGCGCGCGCACGACAAGGGGATCGTCCATCGCGATCTCAAGCCGGACAACGTGATGATCGGCGAGGACGGGCAGGTGAAGGTCCTCGACTTCGGCGTCGCGAAGTCGAGCCAAGGGAGCGAAGTCGCGACGCACGTGGACGCGCCGTCGGCGAAGGCGCGCGCGGGATCCGGCGCGCCGCTGCCGAACGTGACCGAGACGGGACAGATGCTCGGGACGCCGGCGTACATGGCGCCCGAGCAGGCGATGGGCGCGAAAGTCGACGCGCGCGCCGATGTCTTCTCGTTCGGCGTGATGCTCTACGAGATGGTCGTAGGCACGCGGCCGTTCGAGAGCACGTCGGCGGTCGCGCTGCTCGTCGCCACCGCGCGCGACGTTCCGGCGCCCCCGTCGAAACGAAATCCGTTCGTCACGCCGGCGCTCGAGCAGGTGATCGTGCGATGCCTCGCGAAGAAGCCGGACGATCGCTTCGCGACGATGCGCGAGCTCCTCGTCGAGCTCGAGAGCGTGGAGACCGCGCAGATGTCGGGCGCCGCGCTGCCGACGCTCGAAGCGCAGACGACCGCGCTCTCGAACGTGCCGACGGCGCGCGCGGACAAGCGGGGACGCGCGCTCTACTACGCGCTCGGTGCGGTCCTCGCGGTCGCGGTCGTCGTCGGTGCGGTGCGTCTCGCTCGATCGCCGACGTCGACCGTCGTCGCAGGCGCGCCGGTGGCGTCGTCGTCCGCGCGTGCGCAGGCGAGCGCAGCCCCGACATCGCTCTCGGATCTTCCGCCGCCGCAGTCCTCCGTCCCCGCCGCCGTGAGCATCTACAAGACAGCGCTCCAAGCGTTTCGCGACGGCAACTTCGAAGAGTTCGATCTCGGGATGCGCGAAGCCGTGCGCCTCGATCCGAGCTTCGCGGCCGGAGAGCTGCGGCTCGCCTTCGCAAAGTTCCACAGCGTTCGCGGCGCGGTCACCGACGCGCGCACGAACCTCGAGAAGGCCGCGCGCCTCCGCGCGTCGCTCTCCGAGCACGACCAGATCCTCCTCGACGTCCTCGAGCCGGTCATCAACCGCGAGCCCGCCGACAGCGACGAGATCGAGCGTCGCCTCCGCGCGGCCGTCGCGCGCTTCCCGCTCGACGCGGAGTTCCTCTATCTCCTCGCAAACGAAGAGCGCCGGTACGACGTCGACAAGTCGCTCGCGACGTACGACAGAGTCCTCGCCGTCGATCCCGACTTCATGACGGCGCTCCGCCAGAAGGCGCAGACGCTCGGCATGCGCGGCGACTTCGCCGAAGCGCGGAGGCTCCTCGACGATTGCTTGCGGCGTTTCCCCGGCGCGACGGGTTGCCGCAACGAGCGCATCTGGTTGAACCAAGACGACGGGCGCTGCGCGGAGATCGAGCCGGACGCGCGCCAGATGATCGCGGCGGACCCGGAGAGCTTTCGCGGATACGAGGCGCTCGCGCGCGCGGCGGTCGCGCTCGGTCGGCCACCCGAGGCCGTCGCGGAGTCGTTGAAGCAGGCGTGGCGTCGGGCGCCGGCGGAGGTTCGCGCGCGCGACGAGCTCTTGACGAACGCGCGCCTCGCCGTGCTCGCGGGGCGGTTCGATGACGCGCTCGATCTCGCGCGAAAGTACGACGCGGCGATCTCGAGCGACTCGGCCGCGTCGGTGCACGCGGGCGCGGCGACGCTGCTCGTCGAGATCGCGGTCGAGACGGGCGAGGTCCGCGTCGCGTCGCGCACCGCCGAGGATTTTCTCCGACGCCAAGGCGCGTGGTCCGGATCGCCCGACGCGGCGACCGCGCGCATGCTCAAGATCGAGCGGCTCGCCGGGGCGATCGACGACGACAAGCTCCGCGCCGCGCGCGCGACGTTCCTCGACGAGTGGGGACGTCAGGCGTCGCGCGTTCGCTTCCTTCGCGGCGTCGAGTGGATCCTCGGGTACGCGTCGCAGGTCGACTCGAAGGCGGACGCCGACGAAGCGATGCGCGTGCTCCCGTCGTACGCGCCCGTCCCGATCGGACAACGCACGGCGCTCAACGACGAGGCACTCGGTCGCACGCGCCTCTTCGCGGGCGACATCGACGGCGCCGTCACCGCGCTCGGCCGCGCGTCGCGCATGTGTGTCGCGCTCGACGATCCGTTTCGCCACGTGCGCGCGCACCTACTCCTCGGTCGCGCGCTCGAAGCGAAAGGCGACACCGCGGGCGCGTGCGCGGCGTACGGCGTCGTCCTCGCGAGCTGGGGCGCCGCGAAGCCGAAGTCGACGAGCGCCACGCAGGCGAAAGAGCGCGCGCGCGCGCTCGCGTGTCGCTAGAGCCGACGTCGATGGCAGACCGCTACTCGAGCCGGCATCCTGGCTGCGACGTGCACGTCGTCGCGCTCAGCGTCGAGCACGCGTGGG
>JAYVXB010000690.1:0-11605 GCA_043785585.1 Deltaproteobacteria bacterium
GTACATGGCGCCCGAGATGCTGCTCGGCGATCCGTCGATGCTGTCTCCGCGCACCGACGTGTACCTGCTCGGCGCGATCTTCTACGAGACGTTCGCGGGGACGCCGCCGCACCAAGGCAAGAACCTCGAGGCGATGATCTCGTCGATCCTCCTCTCGAAGCTGAAGTTCCCGCCGGGATTTCCCGCCGAAGCGCAGCGCATCTGCAAGAAGGCGATGCACCGCGATCCGGCGGCGCGCTACGAGAGCGCCGAAGCGTTTCGCGTCGCGATCGACGAGTACGTGCGGCATCGCGGATCGCGAAAGCTCGCGTGGGACGCGAAGCAGAGCTTGAACCTGCTCCTCGAGACGCTCGAAAAAGAGCCGCCCGGCGAAGAGCGAACGCTCGCGGTCTTCAATCGCCTCGGTGAGTGCCGCTTCGGTTACCGCGCGGCGCTCTCCGCGTGGCCCGAGAACGAAGCCGCGCGCAAAGGATTGGATCGCGCGCTCCTCGCGGTCATCGATCACGAGCTCGCGGAGGGCGACGTGAACGCCGCGGCGACGCTGCTCCGCGAGGTGTCCGCGCCGCCGCCCGAGGTCGCGACGCGCATCGACGCCGCGACGCGCGCGCGCGCCGAGCAAGACGAGCGCTTGAAGCGCCTCGAAGGCGATCTCGATCCGGCGATCGGCACGCGGACGCGCACGTTCATCGGCTTGATCTTCGGCGTGCTGTGGACGGTCACGCCGCTCGTCGGGTGGTGGCTGGTGTTGCGCGGCGGGACGGCGACGCACCTCCACACGATCGTCATGAGTGGCGCGTTCCTCGCGATCGGCTGGGTCTCGTACGCCTGGGCGCGCGAGACATTGTCGAAGACGCTCTTGAACCGGCGCCTCGCGCAGACGCTCGGGCTTCATCTGTGCGCGCAGATGCTGCTCGGTGCGGGCGCTTGGCTCAGCGGGATTTCGCCCGAGACAGGCCAGCTCCTCCACATGTTCACGTGGACGATGACGTTGACGCTCTTGTCGGTGTGGGTCGAGCCATGGTTCGCGCTGCCCGCGTCGGTGAGCGCGCTCTCGTTCCTCGTCGCGGCCGCGTTCCCGCACCTGATGTACCCGCTGATGGCGTCCGACAACTTCGTGCTCACCGTCGTCCTCTTGCGCGTCTGGTTCCCGCGGCAGGACATCGAGAAAATCAAAGAGCGGCGGGTCGAGCTCCGGCGTCGCGCGCGGAAGTGGTTGGCCGAGACGGGCGGCGCGGGGCGTGGCGAAGAAGAGTGAGGCTGTGGTAAGCGCAGCGCATGACCTCACCGGCGACCAAACGTTCCTCGCTGCGCGCAGCGCGCGGCTCCGAGCTCACCTGCAAAGGCTGGGTCCAAGAGGCGGCGCTCCGCATGCTGCAGAACAACCTCGATCCCGAGGTCGCCGAGCGCCCGGAGGATCTCGTCGTCTACGGCGGCACCGGCAAAGCCGCGCGAAGCTGGGAGGCGTTCGACGTCATCGTGCGCGAGCTGCGCGATCTCGGGAACGACGAGACGCTCCTCGTGCAATCCGGCAAAGCGGTCGGGCGCTTTCGCACCACGCCGGACGCGCCGCGCGTCCTCATCGCGAACAGCAATCTCGTTCCGAAGTGGGCGACGTGGGACGAGTTCCGTCGCCTCGAGCACCTGGGGCTCACGATGTACGGCCAAATGACCGCCGGCTCGTGGATCTACATCGGCACGCAGGGGATCTTGCAAGGGACCTTCGAGACGTTCGTCGCCGCGCGAAAAGCGTATGTCGCGCGAACGAAGAAAGAGGGCGTGCTCTGGGTGCTGACCGCGGGGCTCGGCGGAATGGGCGGCGCGCAGCCGCTCGCGGCGACCATGGCGGGAATGTCGTGCCTCGCGGTGGAGATCGACCCCGCGCGGATCGAGAAGCGGATCGCGACGCGCTACGTCGACATGCGGATCGACGATCTCGACGCGGCGCTCGCGCAGATCGAGAGTGCGGCGAAAGAAGGTCGCCCGGTGAGCATCGCGCTCTGCGGGAACGCCGGCGAGATCTACCCCGAGCTCATCAAGCGAAAGATTCGTCCAGATCTCGTGACCGAGCAGACGAGCGCGCACGATCCGCTCAACGGCTACATCCCGCTCGGCTTCACGCTCGAAGAAGCGGCGACGCTGCGCGCCGAAGACGAGGAAGGGTACGTCGAGCGCGCGAAGGCGAGCATGGCCGAAGAGGTCGACGCGATGCTCCGCTTCCAGGCCGCGGGCGCCGAGGTGTTCGACTACGGCAACAACATCCGCGCGTGCGCGAAGGAAGGGGGATGCGAGCGCGCGTTCGACATCGTCGGCTTCGTGCCGCTCTACGTGAGGCCGCTCTTCTGCGAAGGGAAGGGGCCGTTCCGCTGGGTCGCGCTCTCGGGCGATCCCGAGGACATCGCCGTGACCGACGACGCGGTGCTCGCCGCGGTCCCCGACGACGAGAACCTCCGCGCGTGGATCACGCTCGCGCGCGAGCGCGTGAAGTTCCAAGGTCTCCCCTCGCGCATCTGTTGGCTCGGCTACGGCGATCGCGCCAAGGTCGGTCTCGCGTTCAACGAGCTCGTGCGCACCGGCAAGGTCAAAGCGCCGATCGTCATCGGACGCGATCACCTCGACTGCGGATCGGTCGCGTCACCGAACCGCGAGACCGAAGCGATGAAAGACGGGAGCGACGCGATCGCCGACTGGGCGATCTTGAACGCGCTCGTGAACACCGCGGCCGGCGCGAGCTGGGTGAGCTTTCACCACGGCGGCGGCGTTGGCATGGGCATGAGCCTCCACGCCGGGATGGTCGTCGTCGCGGACGGGACGAAGGAAGCGGCGGCGCGCCTCGAGCGCGTGCTCACGAGCGATCCGGGAATGGGCGTCATTCGTCACGCGGACGCCGGATACGAAGAGGCGATCGCCTGCGCGAAGACCAAGGGCGTGCACGTCCCTCACGCGCGGTAGTGACTGAGGCCGATGCGTCTGCCGTCGGGATCGCGGAAGTAGAGCGTGTGGTCGGTCTGCGCTTCGACCGGGATGTGCCGCTCGCCGAGGCGCGCGAGGTAGCCGATGCGCGCTTCGATTCCGATGTCGAACGCGATCATCTCCATGGTGCTCGGCGCGACGTCGGGCTCGTCGGGCTCGGCGCGCTCGAGCATGAGGATCGCGCCGCCCGCGTCGAGCCACACGCTGCGTTCGTTGCGGCGAGTGACGCGTAGCGCGAGGACGTCGGCGTAGAAGCGCTCGAGGCGCTCGAGGTCCCGCGTACGAAATGCGATGTGGTGGATGCGCATGACCGCATGCTAATCGAGGGACAGATGAGCGAACCCCAAGTCGTCGTCGCGACGCACGGACACTGCTTCGACGGGCTCTGCTCGGCGGTGATGTTCACGCGCTTGATCCGCCACCTCCGACGCGGCGAACCCGGAAGCGCGCAGTTTCGGTACCACTCGTGCGGCTACGGCCCAGGCCAAAACGGCGTCGATCCAAAGTTGCTCGTCGGTGACCTGAACGCGATCCTCGACTTTCGCTTCAGCGCCGCGCCCGAGCTCACGTGGTACTTCGATCACCACGTCAGCGCCTTCCCGAGCGACGGTGATCGCGCGGCGTACGAAGCGCGCGCGGGCGCGCCCGAGCGTCGCTTTTTTCACGACGGCACGTACTCGTCGTGCACCAAGCTGATCGCCGATCTCGGCGCCGCGAAGTTCGATCTCGATCCGACGCCGACCGTCGAGCTCGTGAAGTGGGCCGACATGATCGACTCGGCGGCGTTCCCGAACGCGAAGATGGCCGTCGAGCGGCGCGAGCCGGAGCTCCAGCTCATGACGGTCATCGAGAACATGGCGGACGATGCGTTCTTGTCGCGGTTCGTGCCGCGTCTCCTCGTGGAGGAGCTCGCCGACGTCGCGCGCGCGCCCGACGTCGCTGCGATGTACGAGCCTCTGGGGCGTGGCCACGATGCGTTCGTCGATCTCGTCCGCGAGCGCGCGGTCGAGAAGCACGGCGTCGTCGTCGTCGACTTGAGCGATCGGATCATCGACGTCGCGGGGAAGTTCGTCACGTACGCGCTCTTCCCGGACAGCGCGTACTCGATCCTTCTCAGCCGCTCGAAGACCAAATGCAAGATTTCGATCGGCTACAATCCGTGGTCGCCGGTAGCGCGCACACACAACATCGCCGCGATCTGCGAGCGACACGGCGGCGGTGGTCACCCTGTCGTCGGAGCGATTTCGCTCGCGGCCGACGCGGTGGAGCAGGCGAAGGCGCTGACGGAATCGATCGCGGTCGAGCTCGGGACGTGATCGGGCGCGACGGAACCGTCTTCGGGGGAGCGGGGCCGGTCGTCGTTGGGCATCGTGGGGGGCGCGGCGAAGGATGGCCGGCGGAGAACACGCTGGCGGCGTTCGCGCGCGCGGCCGACGACGGGGCGCGCGCGATCGAGCTCGATGTGCGGACGTGCGCGTCGGGCGAGGTCGTGGTGTTTCACGACGAGACGCTCGCGCGCATGACGGCGGGCGCGGACACGCGGCGCGTCGCGGACGTGCGATGGGTCGATCTCGCGCGCATCGATCTCGCGGGGAGTGTGCGCGTGCCGCTTCTCGCTGACGTGCTCGCGTCGTCGCGCGATCGCGGCGTGGCCGTCAACGTCGAGCTGAAGCACGACGTCCCGAGCCGCATCGCGCTCGCGCGCGCCGTGGCGTCCACCATCGCCGCGGCCTCCGACACCGAAGTGCTCGCGTCGTCGTTCGATCCGCGAATCCTCGCGCTCTTTGCCGCCTTCGCGCCGCGCGTCCGTCGCGCGCTCATCACGAGCCCCGCGCAGCGCGAAGCACCGCTCCTGCACGCGATCGCTCCGCGCGGCGCGCTCTTCGCGATCCATGTAGAACGCAGACAAACGTCGCCCGCGCGGATCGCGCGCTGGAAGCGCCGCGGTCTCCGCGTCGGCGTCTGGACCGTCAACGATCCGCGCGAGGCGCGCGATCTCGTCCGCCTCGGCGTCGACTTCGTCATCACCGATCACCCGGGCGAGATCCTCGCCGCGCTCTAGATCACTCGCACGCGCCGACGCGCACGACCTGCACGCCGCCCGGCTGCTCCTGCAAGAACGTCCCGCCTGGGAGCGGCGGGTTCCACTTGATCGACTCGTACTTGAACTGCACGTCGTCGTCCTTCGCGGGTACCTCGATGTGGATCTTGCGCGGGACCTCAGCGTCGCAAACAGGTCCACTCGGCGGGATCGGCGGATCGATCCCCGCGTCGTCGACTCGCTCTTTCGACATCGGCGCGACGAAGTAGTCCTCGAGCTCCGCGTGGTAGAGCACGAAGCCTTGCTGCTCGACGCGCACGTCGACCACGCGCATCCGCTGCTCGCCCCACGGTTTCGCCCAGTCGTCGGGTCGCGGCGCGAGGTGGATCTCTTCTCGCGCGTCGCGCGTGCTCGGGATCTTGACGATGTAGTAACCCTTGCCGCTCCACTCGATCGTCACGGCCTCGGGCGTGTGCTTCAGGACCGGCGCCTCGCCGTGGAGGAGCTCGACCAGCGCGTGGCCGGGGATCGCCACCGTCGTGAGCAGCGCGATGTTGCACGCGCTCGCCGGCCCCACGAAGAAGCGCTTCTGTCGAAGGTCGGTGAACGCGAAGCCGGTGCCGTCCGTCGTGAGCGTCGCGATCGGCTGCATGAGCGGCGGTGGCGCCATGACGTCCATCCGGAGGTTCGCCGCGCGCATCGCGAACATCAGCAAGTTGCCGCGAACGCGCCCGCGCTCCCCGAAGTGATCGATCTTCGCCTCGGCCTGGACGCCGTTGCACGACGCATACGTCGCGTGCATCCGGTCGAGGGCGGCCTGCCCGTTGGGAACCTGCGACACCGGCGGAGCGACGCTCGCGCATCCGAGACCTGCGAGCGCCGGGACCGCGAGGAAGAGAGGGACGAAACGCATGGTGGGGGAGCCTAAACTAGACGCTTCGCGACACGTGCGTCCGCGGTTCAAATCTCTTCCTGTCCGCAATGTGGACAGCAAACGGAACTATTGTGTCAACAGATGGTGACAGTGATGATTACGATTCCCCGGGAAAATGCGAGCAACGCGGTGGCTCCGGCATTGCTGTAAGAGACCGCGGGAGGATTACCCATGCTCGCTTCGCACTACCTCGCTCGCCAGGCGTTCGCCACGCAAGGCGCCGGCACGTTCGCTACGCAGGGCGCCGGCTCGTTCTGACCACCCGTTCGGACCAACGGAGCGGTCCCGTCACTTCTTCCCGATGAGGAGCTGCGCGCCCGGGATCTTCTTGATCGGGATGTGCGCGGGCTCGCACGTGTAGAGCTCGGTGTAGCCGCACGAGCGGCAGACGTACGCCTGGAGTCGCCCGACTTCCATGTCGTCCTTCCAGTCGTAATGCACCACGTGCACGACGAGAGGCCGTACGACGTCTTTGTCGTCGCGGTCCGCGAGCTGCGGCAGAAAGATGATCTCGTTGTGCCCGCACTTCGGGCAGATATGAGATTTGCGCATGCCGGGAAGTTATCACGGGGTATAGGGCGGCATGCTCGCCAAACAGCTCGTATGCGCGCTCGAGGACGACTGGCGTGCGATCCTCGACGGCGTCGCCCGCGCACGGCGATGGCCGGCGAGCGACGAAGTGGAGAAGCTCGGCGCGGAGGTCGCGAAGCTGTCGCGCGCGTACAACGAGTCTCAGCCAGGCGCTCGGCTCGCGCCGGGCGACGCGGGGGAGCTCGCGGCGCGGCTCGGGTTCTCGTTCGCGCGTGACGTGCCCAAGGGGGCGGGCGCCGTGCGCGAGCTCGTCGCGACGGGAGCGCTCGCGATGCCGGAGGGGCGCGACCTTCGCGTGCTCGACGTTGGGGCGGGGCTCGGGGCGACGACGTGGGGCGTCGCGCGCGCACTCGAGGCGGCGGGCGGGCGCGGGGCGATCGATGCGACATGGATCGATGCCGACGTGAAGGCGCTCGGGGTCGCGATGTCGATCGTCGACGCGCGCGCGGCGAAAGGCGAGGTCGCGGTGCGCGCGCGCGCCGTGCCGAAGGGGTTGGCGCGCGGCGTGGCGGACCTCGACGCGACGTACGACGTCGTGCTGATGGGGCAGGTGCTGAGCGAGCTCCACGTCGGCGAAGAAGACGCTGCGCGCGTCGAGAAGCACGCGGCGCTCGTGCGCGATCTCGTGGACCGCGTGCTCGAGCCGACGGGGACGCTCGTCATCGTCGAGCCGGCGCTCCGCAATCGCACGCGTCACCTTCATCGCGTCCGCGATGCCCTTCTCGCAGCTCCGCATCCGCCGACCGTGTTCGCGCCGTGCCTGCACGCCGCGGCGTGCCCCGCGCTCGTGAACGAAGGCGACTGGTGCCACGAAGACCTCGCCGTCGATCTCCCCGCGTGGCTCGTCCCGGTCGCGCGCGCGGCAGGGCTTCGCTTTCAAGGGCTGACGTTCAGCTACCTCGCGCTGCGACGCGATGGGCGCACGCTCGCCGCTGGACTCGCCGCGGGGCGCGGGGGGCGGCTTCGCGTGGTCTCGGATCCGCTCGCGAGCAAAGGGAAGCACGAGCTCTTCCTGTGCGGCGAGCTCGGAAGCGGCGACGGAGCGCTGGTGCCAGGACGCGCGCGCGCGATGCGGCTCGACCGGAACCGCGCCCCCGGCAACGAGGTCTGGGAGGAGCTCGTGCGCGGCGACGTCATCGCGATCGCTCCGCCGCCCGACAACACGCGCGCCCGAATCGAGAAGGATGCGCTCGTCGCACGATTGACAGAGCCGTCGTTTGCTTCTAACGGCTAGCCGCAAAATGCGCGGTCTCTATGCCATCGTCGATGTCACGACCCTCGCGGCTCGCCACATCGATCTTCTCGGATTCGCAGCGGCGGTGCTCGTGGCGAGGCCCGCGGCGCTCCAGCTCCGCGCAAAGGGGCTCGAAGCGCGCGAGGTCCTCGCGCTCCTCCGCGCGCTCGCGCCCATGTGCCACAACGCGAAGGTCCCGCTCGTCGCGAACGATCGCGCGGATCTCGCGATGCTCGCAGGCTCCGACATGGTCCACGTCGGTCAAGACGACATCGCGATCGGTCTCGTGCGCCGCCTCGCGCCCACGCTCGGTGTTGGCGTGTCGACGCATTCGCTCGTAGAGCTCGCGGTCGCGCTCGATACGCGGCCGTCGTACGTCGCGTTCGGTCCGGTGTTCGGGACGACGACGAAGAGCGATGCGAGCCCGGTCGTCGGCGTCGCGCTCTTGCGCGAGGCGTACGCGATGGCGTCGGCGCGCGGAACGCCGCTCGTCGCGATCGGCGGCGTCACGCTCGAGCGCGTCGACGAGCTCGAAGGGTGCATCGACGCGGCGGCGGTGATCTCGGGGCTCCTTCCCCCGCTCGACCACCCGGGCGACATGCGCGAGGTGACGAAGCGCGCCGTCGCGCTGAACGATGCACTCTCGCGCAGCGTCGCTCCGCGCGGGGCGGTCGCGTGACCGTCGCGAAGATCCCGGCGCGCGATCTTCTCGAAGGGTTCGCGTGCAAGCTCGGCGACGTCATCATCCGCGCGGGGGGCGACGAGGCGTGGCTCGCCGGTGCGCTCGTGCTCGCCGAGGACGCGCCGGTCGCCGTGCTGTTCGTCGCGCCCGACGCGGGGAGCGATCGCGCGGTGCTCGCGCGCGCGCGCGGCGAAGCGCTCTTGTGGCTGTCGCCGCTCGGGCCGGACGAAATCGTGACGGGCGCCGAGCCGCCGAGCGCGATCGAGCATGGCGCGACGCGCTTCGATCGGGTGCGCCGCCTTCCGCTGCGCGTCGAGCGAATCGGCAGCGGCACACCCGACGTCGGAGATCGCGTCCTCTTCGCCGAATACACGGCGTCCACGGGCGAGCGCCTCGTCATCCTCATCGGCGCGGGCGCACCGCGTGCGTGGCGTGGCGTCGCGCTCGAAGAGGGGATGTACGATCTGTTGCCCGGCGGGAAGGCGACGCTCGGCGATTGAGCGCGCTTCAGCGCCGCGGTGCGAGGCGAACCCGCGAGAAGACGCCCGTCATGATGCCGGCCATGCTCGCGGCCATCATCCGATTGACGAACGGCACGCGCCCCATCGTCCCCATCCCGATGTCGCGGAGCCAGCCGAGGATCGCCACGTCGGATTGAAAGAGCGGCGTGAGCCACCGCGTCGCGAGCTGATAGAGCTTCAAGTGATCGTGGCGCGCCGCCGAGTACGCCGAGAGCGCCGTCGCGAGCGATTCGTACTCCTCGATGCACTGCGCGAGCGTCCATGCATCGAAGAGCGCGAGGTTGCATCCTTGGCCGAGCTGCGGGCTCATCGCGTGCGCCGCGTCGCCGAGGTAGACGACGTCGTGCGTGTTCCATCGGCTCATCGCGACGTCGTGGTACGAGGCGTAGAGCATCTGCTCCGGCTCCGCGATCGTCGCGAGGAGCGCGTCGGCAGTCGGCGCGAACGCGAGCACCTCTTTCTTCCACGCATCGAGGCCTGCGCTTCGCCACGCGTCGACGCGATCGCCGCGGATGCTCCAGTAGATGCTGACGAGCGGCGTCGTCGCGCCTTCGACCGGGCCGACGCCGGTCGGAAGGAGGCCGAGCATCTTTTGGTTTCCGTCGACGACTTGAAAGAGCTCCGATCGAAATCGTCGCTCGGGATCTTCGGCGACGCACCAAAGCGCGCCCCATTCGTACGCGGCCACGGACTTCGAGAGATCCGTGTCGTCGCGAAAGTGGGAGCGCGCGCCGTCCGCGACGACGATGAGCTCGTGTGGGCCGTGGCGTCGCCCTTCGGTGTCGACGACGAACGTCGCGCGGCGCGTGCGTGCGAGATCTTCGGCAGCGACGCCGAGGCGCAGATCGATCGGCGCGCGCTTCACGGCGTCGAAGAGGTTCGCGAAGAGGACGCCGCGGTGCATTCCGACGCCGAAGAGCTCGGGCGCGAGGTCGGCGTACGCGATGTCGACGACGCGGCGTCCGGTGCGCGTGATGCAGCGGAGGCGCTCGATGCGTGCTCCGCGATCGACGACGTCGTCGTGCATCCCGAGCGCGTCGAGCACCGCGCGCCCCGTGGGCTGCAGCATGATCCCGGCGCCGACCGGGCGCGGATCGTCGACGCGCTCGTAGACGGTGACGCGATGACCGGCGCGCGAGAGAAATAGCGCGGCCGCGCCGCCCGCGGTGCCGCAGCCGATGACGCCGACGTCGAGAGGGCGCCTGGAGCTGCCGGCGATCACGCGGTTCGCATCCTCGAGAGCATCGACTCGATGACGAGCTGCGCGGATGCGTTCGCGTCGAGCTGCTCGACCGCGGCGAGCGCGAGGCGGTAGCGCGCCGGCGCGGCGTCGACGTGACGATCCTTGCCAGGCGTGGCGCGCGCTTGCACCGCGAGCGCGGTCGCCAGCGCGTGGATGTGCGTCGCGAGATCTCCGCGCGATGCCTTTTTCGCCTCTTCGGCCACATCGAGCGCTGCGCCGAGATCTGGCGCGTCGATCGCCTCGAGCGCGCGTTCGACGAACGCATCGCGCCGCGCGCTCGCTTCGGGATCCGCGAGCCCGAGCGCAGCCTCCATGCTCCCCGCCGCGAGATGCGCGATCTCGGCGGCGCGCGTCGCGTCCGTGCCGCGACCGACGAGCAGCTGCGTCACGACCGCGTCGGGCAGCGGCGCGAACCGCACGCGCAGCGTTCGCGAACGAATCGTCGGCAAGAGCGCGTCCGCCTGCGCCGACAGGAGCACGAAGTGCGTCCCCGATCCCGGCTCCTCGAGCGTCTTGAGCAGCGCGTTCGCCGCCGAGATGCTGAGCTCCTCGGCGCGCCGCACGATGAACACCTTTGCGCGCCCCTCGTGCGCCGAGAACGCCGCGCGCGCGAGGACGAGCGTTCGAACCTGATCGATCGAGATGTCCTGCGTCTCCGGAGTCCGCCGTCCGATCTGCGCCGGATCGTAGAGGCCGCGTTCGATGACGACGACGTCGGGGTGAACGGGGCGTCGATCGCCCTCGCGCGGGATCGCGCGCTTGCACGCGCTGCACGCGCCGCACGCCGCCCCTTCGCGCGGAGCCTCGCACACGAGCCCTTGCGCGAGCCCAAACGCCGCGAGCTCTTTTCCGACCCCTGCGGGCCCATCGAAGAGGTACGCGTGATGAACGCGCCCCGACGCGAGCGCGCGCTGGAGCGTTCCGACCGCCGTCGGCTGCGCGAGAACCGTCGCTAGAACATTCGCCACGGCGACATGCGTAGCCGACCTCGACGCCCCCTGAAAGGCGGAACGCTAAGGCTGCGCGCGATCATCGGGAGCGCGTGCCTCGTGATTCACAAGGCCTTCTCGTCGTCCTCGTGCTCGAGCGCCGCGAGCTCCTCTTCCGTGAGCTCGGCGCCGCCGGCCGCGGCGCGTTCGCGCGCGAACATGCGGTTCAGCGTGCGTCGATCGATGCCGAGCACCTCGGCTGCGCGCGTCTTGTTTCCGCCGGTGCGCGACAGGACGCGATCGATGTACCGCCGCTCGAGCACGCCGAGCGTCGGCCAATCGTCCGCCAGCACGCCCATCGTCCCCGTCGATTGCGCATGCGCTTGCCACGAGCGCGAAATCTCCGGCGGAAGATCGTTTGCCGTGATGACGCCTTCGCGCGCGAGCACCATCGCGCGCT
>JAYVXB010000691.1:0-11602 GCA_043785585.1 Deltaproteobacteria bacterium
CACGAACGACGCCGCGCGCACCGCGCCTGGGTGAATCGATCGCGCGCTGACCTTCCAGCGCCAAGCCGCCGGGTTCGCGCTCATCGCTTCGGACGGACCCCGCGACGAGACCGTGTCGTGCGGGTTGAACGGCGGCGCTGCCGAAGACGCGCCGCGCGCGGAGAGGATCACCGGCTGTGCCGCGTCGCCCGAGCCGGGCATCGGCGTCGATCCGTACGGACGATCGAGCGTCGGCTGCGTATCGCGCGGCAGCGGCGCGTGCGCGTGCGCGGGAAGTGACGATCCCGGATTCGACGGCGTGCTCGAGCGCGGCGCCGGCGTGTACGAACGGCGAAGCTCGCCGATCGCGCGGAACACCGGCTCGATCGCCGCCCACAGCTCGGTCACCGAGTCTTGCCGATCCGCAGGATCAGGGGCGGTGCCGCGGACGATCTGCGCGTCGAGCTGGTCGACGAGATCGGGGCGCTGCTGGAGCTCGGGCGGCAGCACGTCGCGCGCGAGCGCGAGCTGCGGGCGCGGCCCGTTCAAGATGCGGGTCACCGCGAGGAGCGGGTTCTCGCCCTGCTTGTACGGAAACGCGGAGCGCCCCGTGAGGATCTCGTAGACGATCGCCGCGAGCGAGAAGACGTCGGTCCGCGGGCTCACGCGCTGGTTGCCTTGCTCGTACTGCTCGGGCGGCGCGTAGCCGAGCGACGCGCCCGCCAGCGCCGTCGTGCGTTGCAGCGACACGTCGACGAGCTTGACCAGCCCGAAGTCGGTCACCTTGGCGACCTCGCCGCCCGCCTCCGCCGCGAGCAAGATGTTCGACGGCTTGAGATCGCGATGCACGACCTTCTGCGCGTGCACGTGCTCGAGCGCGAGCACGACCTGCCGCAAGATCCGACGCGCGCGATCGAGCGGCAGACCGTGCCCGCTCTGCTCGAGGACCTGCTCGAGCGTCGGACCGTGCACGTACTCGAGCACCGTGAACGGGAGCTTGATCGCCTCGCGCGCGCCCGCGGGCACGATGCTAGCGGTCGCGTGATCGTAGAAGCGAACGATGTGCGGGTTGGGACGCGCTTGCTGCCCGAGCATGCGAAGCACTTCGGCCTCGCGCTGAAACCGCGCGAGCGCCTCGGGCGACACCGCGTCCGGGCGGAGCACCTTGACGATGACCGTGAAGCCCTCGGGATCGTCCCACGTCGCGCGAAAGACCCACCCCTGTCCGCCTTCGCCGATGCGCTCGCGCAGGTGATAGACGACGCCGCCCGATCCGTGCAGAGCCTGCCCCGCGAGCGCGTCGCGAAGTGCGAAGAGGCGCGGGTCGGTCGGTTGCATCGGGCGGGCGGTGGCCAGTGAGAGCGGAGCGCGTGACGGCGTTTACGCGCCGATGAGCTTCAGGAGAGTCTCCTTGTTCGTCACGCCGACGTGCCGCCCCGACTCCTTGCCGCCCTTGAAGACGACGACGGTGGGCACGCCGCGAATTCCGAATTTTGCCGCGACGCCGGGCGAGTCGTCGATGTCGAGCTTGCCGACTTTGACTTTGCCCAGGTTCTCGTCGGCGATCTTCTCGACGATCGGCGTGAGCATTTTGCACGGGCCGCACCACACCGCGCTGAAGTCGAGGAGGAATGTCTCCTTCGACTGGAGGACCTCGGTATCGAAGTTCAGGTCGTTGATCTCGAGAACGTTCTTGCCGGCCATTGCGTGCTTCTCCTGGGGTGTAGAGACTACTTATAGCTCGGATGCGCGAAAGTCGATGCGGGTCGCGAAGGGCGGCCCGTCACTTGCTGGCGGTGGGTTTCGGGGCGGGGGCGGGCGGCTTCGGGGAGGGGATGCGCTCGGCGGAGACCGAGGGCGGGGGCGCGGGCGTGGGCGCGGGCGCGTTCGAGGGGGCGGGCGGGCGCGGGCGTTCGCTCCGGAGCTTGAGGACGCGGTCGAGCGCTTTCGCGACGTCTTCGGTCGGGGCGCGCGCGCTGGCGGTGAGCGCCGTGCCTTTCGTTTCGACGACGAGCGAATCGATGAGCGGGCCGAGGCCGACGAGGCGGACGCCGAAGTCTTGCGAGAACGCGAGGCGCTTCTTCAGGATGAGCTTCTTCACCTCGTCGCACGCCTCCGCGCTCTCGCAACGGAGCTCGGCCGCGGCTTCGCTCTCTTGCCCCATGGCGCCTGCGGTGATCGCGAGGCCCGCGGTCTCGACCGAGAGCACGCCGCCCATCGCGACGTTCGATCCGGGCTCGGCCGCGGCGCCGAGCTCCGCGCCCATCTCGCGCTTGAGGCGCTCGCGAAGCGACTTGGGGAGGACCGCGGTCGCGACGATCGATCGCGCAGGCTTGCCTTCGCGGTACGCCGTGAGCGCTTCGCGGAGCGCGAGGTGCGGAGAGCCGGCGCGCACCGACGGGATCTTTCCTTCGGCGGCGTCGATCATCGACTGGAGCCACGCGCCGCGTCCGACGAGGAGCGGGCCGCCGTCGCGGAGCGCGATGCGTGGCTTCGCGCCGACGGGATCGTCTTCGTCTTCGACCGTGATGAACGAGCCGCGCTTTCCGAGCTTGGGGTGACCGCCGCGCGCGACGATGACTTTCTGCGCGCAGTCGAGGAGCTCGGCTTGGCGGAGATCGCCCATCGCGAGGAGACCGAAGTCGCCGTGGTCACCGCCTTCGGGGACGGCGAGCGCGATCTCTTTGACGCGCGTGAGCGGATCGAAGCCGCACGTCTCGACGAACGCGCCGACGCCGAGCAGCTTCGTCGAGTCGCCGCCGAGCAGCGGGACGGCGAGCGGCGACGCGCGGAGCGCCTCGACGTCGATCGTGACGAGGAGAAACGCGTCGCGAGGGACGGCGCCGAGGATGCCGCCGCGCGCGAGGCCGCCCTGCGGTTGAACGAGGTAGAGGGCGACGCTGGCGACGACCGCGATGGCGAGAAGGATGGAGAGGTTGCGCTGGCGGGTCGTCACGGCGGGGAGTGGCGAGGGTAGCCTTCCCATCACGCCCGCGCCCCAAGAAGAGTAAACACGGGCCTCGCGGCGAAGTTCTTAGTAGCTTCGACGACATGCGCGCTGCACTCCCGATCACGCTCGTCGCGTTCGCGACCCTCCTTCCTCCCGTTCTCGGCTGTGGCCCCGGCAAGGTCGCCTCCTCGATTCGCCCCGACGCGCCGACGGGCGCCGAAGCGATGGGTGGCAGCGGCGAGTGCCGTCCGCTCGACAAGTTCGGCGAGCCGCTCGTCGTCGATTGGAAACCGGATCAGCGCCTCGAGCTCGAAGTCGCGATGAAGGACGGCGTCGCCGTCGTCGCCTACGACTGCAAGTCGTTTCGACTGCTCAAAGACTGCCGCGTCGACGGCACGTATGGATTCGTCGGCACGACGACGAAAGAGCAAGTCATCCAGCTCACCGACTCCGACGAGATCCGCGCCAACCTGCCGTTCTCCGGAGCGGGGATCGCCGCGAAGCTCGAAGGCGAGATGCAGCGCGGGGCGTCGCTCGACATCGCCATCATGATGGTCGGCAAGCGCCGCACGACGTGGGCGGCCGTCACCAAAGAAGATCTTCGCGGCGAGTGCGCAGGGGCGACGCACTTCGTCCGCGGCGCGACCGTCGGCGCGTTCGCGATGTCGACCGGGACGAAGGCGAAGATCCGCGCCGCGGTCGAGATCTTCGGCATGTCGGGCGGCGGTGCGTCGGAGAGCTCGAAGAAGGTGTCGAACAACGACGGCAGCCTCGAGTCGTGCAAGACGGCGTCGCCCGAGACATCCGCGCCGCCGTCGCAGTGTGGCGCGCTCCTCAAGCTCGAGCTCATGGCGGTCGGCGCCGAGAAGCCTCGCGACGACGATGCGTCGCGCAACTCGTGTCCGCGCGGCCTCGTCCTCTCGAAGGGCAAATGCACGCAGGCGCGCGAGTCGATGCCTCACCTGTGCATCTTTGGGAACCTCGAAGAGTGCACCACCCAATGCAACAAAGGCGACGCCAACAGCTGCGACAACCTCGGGCTGATGTTCTATCTCGGTCGCTCGGCGGAGCAGAGCTACAGCCAAGCGCAGAAATACCTGAAGGTCGGATGCGACCAGGGGTCTGGGCGTGCGTGCTCGAACCTGGCGGTGCTCTACGAGAAAGGGCAAGGCGTCGATCAGGACTCCGCGAAGGCGTTCGCGCTCGCGAAGAAGGCGTGCGACGACGGCATCGCGCACGGCTGCACGACCCTCGGCGTCTATTACCAAAAGGGCGTCGGCGTCGAGAAAGACTCGGCGCGCGCCATTCGCCTCTTCAAGGTCGGTTGCGACGCGGGCAACGCGAACGCCTGCTTCAACTCGGGGCTCGCGTGGGACAAGGGATTCGCCGGCACGTCGGATCTGCCCAAGGCCGCGGACTTCTACCGCGCCGCGTGCGACGGCGGCGACGCGCGCGCGTGCTCGAACCTCGGCATCATGTTCAAAGAGGGGCGCGGCGTGACGAAGGATCCGGCGCGCGCAATGGCACTCTACAAACGCACGTGCAGCTCGAAGGACGAGAAATACGGCCCGGTCGGCTGCCACAACCTCGCCGAGCTCTACAAAGAAGGCGTCGGCGTCCCCAAGGATCTCAAGAAGGCCGCGGAGCTCTATCGCATAGGTTGCAAAGGCGGCGTCAAAGAGAGCTGCGACGAGCTGAAGGCGATGGGCGAGAAGCCCTGAGACGACGTCGCGTCGGTCGACGCGCGGCTCATTTCTCCGTGAACACGTACTCGTGCTGCGCGTCGCGGCCGATGAGGACGCGTTTCCCGCTGCGCTCGCCGATCGTTGCTTCCATCTGGCCCCCGAGCGGCGGATCGATCGTCACGAGCGACACCGTCCCGTCGTCGTTCTTGCGCGTCGCGACGGCGCTCGACCACTCGCCGGCGTCGAGGAACGTCGTCGTCCCTACCGTCTTGATCTTCACCTCGCCGAGCGCATCGTTCACGTAGCGCGGCGCGAGCTTCGCGACGACCGCGGGATCCGCCGGGAGCGTGAGCCGCTCGCGCTCCTTCGTGCGCTCCGTTCGGATGCGCTCCGCCGCGAGCGTGAGATCTTCGAGCGCCTCCGCGTTGCCGTCGAAGACGATCTCGAGGAGCCGCCGCATGAACGGACGCAGCATGGCCCAGCCGCTCTCGCCGTTCGTGAGGACGATGGCGCCGACGCCGTGCTCCGGGAGGAGCATCAAGTCGCTCATGTACCCGAAGAGCGCGCCGCCGTGATCCACGACGGGCACGCCCCACGTCGTGTCCACCTTGAGCCCCATGCCGTACGTCGCGTTCTGACCGATGGCGATCTGCGGTGTGCGCCGCGCCAGCAGGTTCGCCTCGGACACGTAGCGCTTGCCGTCCGGCAGCAGGCCCTTCGCGAGCTCGAGCTCCACGTACTTCGCGACGTCGTGCACGCTCGACCACGCGCCGCCCGCCGGGCGCACCGGGACGACCGCGAAGTTCAGATCCATCTTCGCGACGTGCGTCGCGCCGTCGACGTCGCTTCCGTGCGGGCGCGCGTGGTTTCCGCGTTGCGCGGCGGCGAAGTCGAACGTCGTCGACTTCATCCCGAGCGGCTCGAAGACCTTCGTCCGCATCGCGTCGTCGTACGCCGCGCCGAGGTCCTTCTTCGGCGAGACGACGTACGCCGCGACGTAGCCGGCCGCGGCCGCGAGCATGTTGCTGTACTGGTACACCTCGCCGATCTTCGACGTCGGCTGCATCGTGCCGAGGAGATCCATCGCCGACTTCGGCGTCCGGTTCTTGAACTCGAAGATCCACTCGAGGTCCTGGCGCGGCAATCCGGTGCACGCGCAGACGAGGTGCTTCACGAGCACCTTGCTCGTCGTGTCCGCGTCGCCGAGCTTGAACGTCGGCATCGCTTTCACCACCGGCTCGTCCCACGCGATCTTTCCCTCGTCGACGAGCTTCGCGAGCAGCAGCGTCGTCATCCCTTTCGTGTTCGACGCGATCGGGAACGTCGTCTGCGCGTCGACCTTCGCGGGCTTGCCGAGCTCGCGCTCGCCGAAGCCTCCTTCGAAGACGACCTTGCCGCCGTCGATGAGCGCGACCGCGACGCCGGGGATCCCGAGCTCTCTGCGCGCGAGCTCGACGAAGTCGCCGATGAGCTTGACGCGCGCGGCGTCGAGCGGGTTCGCTTTCTTGCCGACGAACGTCTCGGGGACGTAGCCCTTCGGACGGAGGCTCTCGCGCACGAGGAGGACCTGTGCGCCGCGCTTGCCGAGCGTCATCAGCGATGCGTCGACGATCATCACGGTCCACCCGTCGCCGCGTTTGTGCGTGGTCGCGTAGACGACAGCGCGCTCGTTCGGTGACGTCTCGTAGTCGTAGAGCTTCACGAGCTCCCAGCCGTTGCGTGCGGCGCGCGGCGTGACGACGCGGAGCGGGCGCTTCGCGTCGGGGCGGTAGACGCTCCACGCAGCGGCCACCGCGGCATCGGCGTCGGCGCCCTTCACGTCGACGAGCGCGACGTGCGAATCGGTCTCCGGCGCGTCGAGGACGATCGCCGAGCCTTTCGCGGAGAGCGTCCATCCGCGCGGAGCGGTGAACGTGGCGCCGCCCGGCGTTGCGCGTTGCGCGTTGTCGGCAAGGACCTCGGGCGCGAGCGTCGGGGCTGCGCTCGCGGTGCTCGCCGATGCGTCGGTCGTGGCGGACGTGGCGGCGGTGCCGATCGGCGGCGCGATCGGCGGAGCAGAAGGAGGCGAGGCGCACGCGGCAGAGAGGGTGAGCGCGAGGAGCGAGACGACGGAGGTGCGAGGCATGAGCGCTTTCGTACCCCGAGGCGCCGTTTCCATGGGTGCGAAGATTGGTACGACGTTCGCAGCGTGGTCCCGACGGAGCCACGTGCACAAACCAAAAGAAGCCCCAGACGAAGCCATTGTCCCGCTCGACGAAGCGGCTGCGCGCAAACGTGGTGGTCGAGTCGGTGACCACATGAGCGATGCAGTCGCCGCAGCGGGGCAGAACGCATCGGATCCGAGCCCCGAGGACGACGCTTGGGTTGGCGTCCACGAACAGCCGACCCTCGAAGGCATCGATGTGGCCCAGTACCACATGGAGCCGCGCCACGCGCCTCTCGCTCTCGTCGTCGACGACGATCGCGAGAGCCGGGATCTCTACACGCTGCGACTGACGTCCATGGGGTGCCGCGTACTGACGGCGGAGAACGGATTGGAGGGCTGGCGAGTCGCGCGCGTGTCACGCCCCGACATCGTCATCTTCGACATCTCGATGCCGGTCATGGACGGATGCGAGATGGCGCAGCGCTTTCGCGGCGACGACGGTCTCGCGAAGGTGCCACTGATCGCCGTCACCGCGTTCGGCTCGGCGTGGCGGGAAGCGGCGCGCGCGTGCGGCTGCACCAACGTCTTCGAGAAGCCCACCGACTTCGTGGAGTTCGAGCGCGCGGTTCGGGCAGCGCTTGCGTGATAGAAACCGCGCCATGGCGAAATCGCTCAAGGGCAAGGTGGTGCTCATCACCGGCGCGTCGTCCGGTATCGGCGAGGCGCTCGCGCGCGAGCTCGGTCGGCGCGGCGCGAAGCTCGCGCTCCTCGCGCGGCGGACCGATCGGCTCGCGACGCTGGCGGCGGAGATCGGAGCGGCGGGCGGCGAAGCGATCGCCCTCGCGTGCGACGTGACGCGCGACGGAGACTGCGAGGCCGCCGTGAAGGCGACGATCGAGCGCTTCGGAAAGATCGACGTCGCGGTCGCGAACGCGGGCTTCGGCGTGACCGGCAAAGTCGAGAAGCTGAAGCTCGACGACTTTCGGCGTCAGTTCGAGACGAACGTCTTCGGTTTGCTTCGCACGACGTACGCCGTGCTCGACGAGCTCAAGAGGACGAGGGGCTCGCTCGTCTTCATCGGCTCGGTGAGCGCGTATCTCTCGGTGCCGTCGACGGCGGCGTACTCCATGAGCAAGTTCGCTGTGCGCGCGCTCGCCGAGGCGCTCGACGGAGAGCTCCACAGGCACGGCGTCAACGTGCTCCTCGTCAATCCAGGCTTCGTCGAGAGCGAGATCCGCACCGTGAACAACCGCGGCGAGCTGAAAGAGACGGCGAAGGATCCGGTGCCGAAGTGGATCCAGATGCCGAAGGACGTCGCGGCGAGGAAGATCGCGGATGCGATCGCGGCGAGGAAGCGCGAGCGGAACCTGACGGCGCACGGGACCGCGGCGATCTTCCTCGCGACGGGGTTGCCGTCGATCGTGCGCGCGGTGATGCGGCGCGGGAAGGTGAAGGACTGGGAACAGCCGGGCGGCTAGCGCGACTGCCGGAATCCCTCGGTCGTCCGCGTGGCGGCGGCAATCGCGCGCTCGAAGCCGGTTGCCGCCCCCGCTGGGATGGATGGTCGTCGCGGCGTCCAGCGTCGCGGGCGACCGCGCTCAGGACCGCGCCTCTCGGGCCAGGAGGGCCCGCTTCCTAACGACACCCCAGCGATAGCCGGATACTCCCCCGTCCGTTCGCACGACGCGATGACAGGGTATCGCCACCGCGAGCGCGTTCGCCGCGCAGGCGTGCGCCACTGCTCTGGCCGAGTTGGGCGCGCCGATGGAGCCCGCGACCGCGGCGTACGTTGCGGTCGCGCCCGCGGGGATTTCGCGAAGTGCCTTCCATACGCGCTGTTGAAACGCGGTACCGCGAATGTCGAGCGGCAGCGCGGTTCCGAGCCGAGGGTTCTCGACGAGGCCGACCACCGTCGCGACGAGTTGTTCGAACTCGCGGTCTGCACCGACGAGCTCGGCTCGTGGGAAGCGTTGCTCGAGTTCGTGAGCCAAGTTCTCCGGGTCATCTCCGAGGAGGATGGCGCACACGCCGCGCTCTGTGGCCGCGACGAGGATCGAGCCGAGCGAGCATTCTCCGATCGCAAAGCGGATCTCGAGATCTTTTCCGCCGGCGCGATACCGAGTGGGTGTCATTCCGAGGACTTCGTTTGCCTTCTCGTAGAAGCGTCCAGACGAGTTGTACCCCGCCCCGTAGATCGCCTCGGTCACCGTTCCCTTCGTTCGCAGCTCACCGCGAAGTCGTGCCGCGCGACGCGCTGCCGCGTACGCCTTGGGCGTGACGCCCGTGATCGACTTGAAGAGACGATGCACGTGGTAGGCACTGAGCCCCGCATGGTTCGCTAGCTGCTCGAGGCTCGTCATCTCGTGACTGCTCTCGATGAGGCGACACAGTTCCGCCACCTGCGCCACTTGCCGCTCAGCGAGCGGCGGTTGGTCGGGTTTGCACCGCTTGCAGGGCCGGAAGCCAGCGCTCGCGGCCGCAGCAGCGCTCGCATGGAATGCAACATTCTCTGGACGTGCTGTGCGCGCCGCGCACGACGGGCGGCAGTACACGCCGGTCGTCTCGACGGAGAAGAAGAAGGTGCCACGAGCGGGAGTGCCACGAGCGCGCACGATTGCCCAGCGAGGGTCGCTCTCCACCGCGGCTGCTCGCGTCTGCCGCTTCGTCATGGTGGCGTTGGCGATCCCGAGGTCCACGAGGGAAAGCTAGCCGCGATGGCGAGGACCGGCACCCCGAGTCTTGCTTTCGAATTCGATTCGGCTCGGTCGACGCCGTCGCGCTCGCGACTTCGATTCGAGCGCAAGAAGCGGAGTGCCGAGGGGCATCGCACGCAGCTAGACCACGACGACACTCACGAAGGAGAGCTAGCCATGACCATTTCGAAAGACAACTCACTCAGCGAGAAGGTCGCCATCGTCACCGGAGCGAGCTCCGGCATCGGCCGTGCGACAGCGCTGCTCTACGCCCGACATGGCGCCAAGATCGTCGCCGGAGCGCGGAGGAAGGCGGAGCTCGAGGCGCTCGTCGCCGAGATCGAGAAGGCAGGCGGTCACGCCGTCTGCCTTTCTGGCGACGTCAAGGACGAGTCCTTCGCCCGCGCGCTCGTCGACGAAGCCGTGGCCCGCTTCGGAAGGCTGGACATCGCGTTCAACAACGCTGGTACGACCGGGGAAATGGGGGCGGCGCATGAGATTTCGTCGTCGGGATGGCGGGACACGCTCGAAACGAACCTGACGAGCGCGTTCTTCGGGGCGAAGTATCAAGCCCGCGCGATGCTCGAGAGAGGGCAAGGTTCGCTCATCTTCACGTCGACATTCGTCGGCCACACTGTTGGTTTCCCGGGTATGGCCGCTTATGCGGCGAGCAAGGCCGGATTGATCGGGCTCGTCCAGGTTCTCGCAGCGGAGCTCGGCCCGAAAGGGATCCGCGCGAACGCGCTCCTTCCGGGGGGGACGGACACACCGATGGGCCGCCAGGTCGCCAGCACTCCCGAGGCGCGCGCTGCCGTGGCCTCGCTTCACGCCCTGAAGCGCCTCGCGACGCCCGAGGAGATCGCCTACTCGGCGCTCTATCTCGCGTCGGAGGCGTCCTCCTTTACAACGGGTGCAGCGCTTCTCGTCGACGGTGGCGTTTCGATCAGTCGAAGCTGACGACGTGACGTGCGCGGCGGGTAGGTCGTGGAAGTGGGTTCGGCGCGCGAAGACCGTCGCAGGTCGAGTCGACCGAACCGGTGTTGGGCGAAGCCGCTGCGGGGCAGCGTCGCTTCGCCAACGTGAGCGCACGGCGCGGTCGTGGCGCGTGCTGTCCCGCTACGGCCGCTCGCAGTGGTAGCGAACGTGGAGGCCTTCGTGTGGAGTCGGCGGTAGCGCGGCCTTCCCGTGGCCGATGTGGTCGTTCGGGCCGTTTCCGTCGTGCGTCACTTCTTGCAACTCGACGACGTAGCCGTTCGGACAGCGCGCGGACATCTTGGCGCGCGCGACCTCTTCGGACGGCGTGTCGAGCTCGAACGAGCCTTCGGGATCGGTGTCGACCGAGCTGCTCGCCGTCGGGTTCGGCGGCGTCGGCTGCGTCGAAGGGCTCGCGGGCGCCGGAATACCGAGGTCGAACCCGCCGCAACCGGTGAGCACGACGAGCGCGATCGCGAGGCGGGTGTGGCGCACAACCTCCGAACGCGCGCGGACGGCAGAGCATTCCCGCGCTGCGCGTCTTCGTGCGCGTCCTACGCGACGAAGCTCGCCGACGCGTTCTCAACCGCGGTGAGCGACTGCTCGTCGCTGCTCGGCTCCGTGCGCGTATCCGGGGCCTCGAGAGCCGCGCAGAGTAGCGAGCGGGCGCTGGCGCTCATCCGCCAAACCGGTGACGATGGACGCATGCCGCGCCTCGCGTTGCTCGCCAACGCGCTCTCCCTTCTCGCGTTCGCGTGCTCCGAGCCGAAGGCCACTGCGCCCGTTGCTCCGTCTCCGTCGCCATCGCCGGCATCCACCGTCGCTTCCAACGTCATCGCGGACGCTTCCGCCGACGCGGCGAGGATCGGCACCGCGCCCGCGCACGCGCCCGCGCCCGAGAACGGTTGCGATCCGCGCTTCTCGATGCGCCTCTCCGGCGTCGCCACCGACGACATCCCCGGCAGCGACGCTTCCGCCGTATCGGGCAACGAAGCGATCGCGCGCGGCGCGCCGTGCTACGCGCCCGGGCCGCACAAAGACTTCAACGCTGCGACTTGGTGCTGCAAACCCAGCACGAAGATCACCGCGTTCGGCAATTGCGATCCGCGCTTTCCGAAGCACATCAAGAACGTCACCTCGATCGACGACGTCCCCGACGGCCGCAAGCTCTCGGCGA
>JAYVXB010000692.1:0-11587 GCA_043785585.1 Deltaproteobacteria bacterium
GCGGCACGCAGGTCCGCGGGCGCGTCGTGGTCTTCGAGGGTCGTCCAGAGGTCCGTCTCTTCGAAGCCGCATCCGCGGTACCCCGCGCCGCTCGCGCCGCCCGCGAGGAGATCCGCCGTGGCGTCGAGGCGCGCGAGCCAGCTGCGTCCGCGTTCGGCGCGCTTCGCGAGATCCGTGATCCGCTCGGGGAGCGCCGGCGGCACGGGCCCGACGCCCTGCGCGCGCTGCGCCGCAGAGAGGATCTGCGCGACGAGGTGCGTGCGCTCGTCGACCGACATGCGTGAGCGTCCGAGCGCGGTCGCGCGCGCGTCGACGTCGATGACGCCGCCCGCGTGGAGACGAATGCGCACGCCGTGCTCGGTGACCGACGCGTCGGCGATGCTCGCGTAGGGGACGCTGTCGAGGCGACGCGCGTCCGTCGTGATGTTCAGCCCGTCGGGGGCGAGGACGACGCGCGGGCCGCGCCGCTGGCTCGGCAAGAGGGACGCGATCATGAAGATGACCGCGAGCGGCACCGACGGGAGCGCGAACGCTGCGCCGATGCCGAGGAACGCCTCGTTCACCATCGCGAGCGACATCATCGTCATGCTCGCTGCCGCGACGAGGCGCATCACGGTCGCCATCCCGATGGCCGAGCTGCGCTCCGTCGGCCAGCCGAGCGATCCGAATCCGAAGTGGCCGATGCCGAGCGCGTCGCGCACACGTCGCGCGTCGTCGTCGCTCGCGAGATCGATCACGATCGGGCGATCGTCGCGACCCTTTCGCAGCAGCGCCAAGGCGACGCCGTCCTTCGTGCGTGCGGTCGACGCGGCGGTGACGTCGCGCGTGCGGATCCGCTGGCCGACGATGCTGGCGTTCGTCACGTCGATGAAGCCGTCGCCGATCTCGATCGTCGCGTCGCGCGGCGCGAGTCGCGGGAGCACGAGCCCGGCGGCGAAGAAGAGAGCCGCACCCAAATACAGCACGAGGCCCTTCACGGGCGTCGCTTCGATCGGGAGGAGCAGCGCGAGCGCCATCACGAGCGTCGCGATCGCCGGCGCGAACGCGCGGAGCCACATTGGGCCGATCGGATCGCTCACGCGCGCGCGCATCACGGGTCACTGTAGCGCGCGGCATCCCTCCCCTCTGTCATCCTGAGCGAAGCGAAGGACCCCCCAGCACTCGAGAAGGCGGTGGCAGGTTGGGCAGGGCGTTGCGGGCCGTCGGGGGTCCTTCGCTTCGTTCAGGATGACGAGACACGACGCTCGCGGGGCCGGACGAAGCCCGCGTTCCGCGGTAAGCTCCGCCGACCATGCGACCGCCGAAATACCCGCTCGATCCGCTCGTGCAAGTGCGTGCGCATGAGGTCGACGACGCGGCGCGCGAGCTCGCCGAATCGGTGCGCGCGCGGGAGCAGGCGCAAGGGGCGCGGGCGGCGTCGGAGCGCACGCGCGACGAGCACGCGGAGCTCGCGAGGCTCGAGCGCGAATCGGAGCAGGCGGCGCTCGAGCGCGGCGAGCTTCGCGCGGTGGACTTGATGCAAAGGGATGCGTGGGAAGTGCGCATCGCCGCCGAGCGCGCGGCGCACGAGAGGCAGCTCGCGGAGACGGCGGCGCGCGAGGCGGAGGCGCGCGACGAAGAGCGCGCGGCGCAGGGCGGTCTGTCGGCGCGAAAGGCGGACGAAGAGGTCGTGACGCAGCATCGCGCGAAGTGGCAAGCGGGCGAGGCGACGAAGCGCGACGCACGCGACGAAGAAGCGGCGGTCGAGGCGTGGCGACCGAAGGGCGAGCGATGAGGCGCGCTCGTGCGACGTCGCTCGCGGCGATCGTGGGCGTGTCGCTGGCGCTCGGCGCGTGCCGTGGCGGTGCGACGGCGCCGGACGCGCGCCTCGGGAGCAACCCACGCGCGAAAGGCACGACGTCCGCGAGCGCGTCGGCGGAAGCGATCGACGCGGGCGCGCCGCCCGAGACGTCGGCTGCACCGCCGTCGGATCTGCCGAAGATCGCGGTGGTGCTCGACGATCCGCGTCTCGCCGCGGCGCGCGAGCGCGATCGCGCGCACGATCCGGCGGGCGTCGCGCGCGCCATCGAAGACCTGATCCGCGCGCAGCCGCCGAGCGCCGCCGACGAGTGCGCGTGGCGGTACGTTGCCGGTCGGATGCACCTCGCGGCGGGCGCGCAGCTCGATGCGGTCGCGTCGTTCGATCGCGTGGTGTCGCCGAGCGGCAACGCAGCGACGAGCGACGGCGGCGCGCCTGCGTCGTGCCCGCTCGTGTCGTACGCAGCGCTGCGCAGCGCACAGACGTCCTTGCGCCTCGGTCGCGTCGACGACGCGATCGCGCGCGCGAAGAACATCGGCGACGAGATCGCGGCACGCGACGAGGCGAAGCTTCTTCTCGCGGAGGCGCTCTCGACGAAGGGCGATCGCGCGGCGGCGGTCGCGATCTGGCGCGCGGCGCTCGCGGCCTCGCCGAACGGAGCGCGGTGGACCGACACGGCACCGCGCCTCGCGTCCGCGCTGCTCGACGGTGCCGATGGCCCGGCGCCGCCGCACGCGCGCGAGGCGTTCGATCTGGCGACGCGCGTCGTCGTCGAGGCGCCCAACGTCGCCGACGCGTCCGGCGCGGTCACGACGCGCGCGCGCGCGTTCGCGCTCCTGAAGGCGAGCGGCGCGGCGACGACGGACGCGCTCTCGATCGCGGAGCGCGCGCGGCAAGCGCAGGCGTGGCTCGACGCGGGCGAAGGGGCGAAGGCGCTCACGATCGCCGACGCGATCCTCGCCTCGATCCCCAAGCCGCTCAAGCCGAGCCACGACGCATGCCGCGCGTTGGTCACACGTGCGCAGGCGACGACGCGAGCGAAGGGCGTTCCGGCGGACGCGTGGGGCGACGCTGTCACGGCTTGCGACGGCGACGAGCAGCTCGTCACCGCGCTCTACTTCGGAGGAAAGGCGAGCGCGTCGGCGCACCGCTTCGACGAAGCGATCGGACGCTTCACGAAGGTCGAGCAGCTCTTCGCGAAGCATCGCTTGGCGGACGACGCGCGCTTTCAATCGGCGCTCGCGGCGCAGGAGCTCGGCGACGAAGCGCGCTTCCTCACGATGATGTCGTCGATTCCGGATCTCTACCCCGACGGCGACATGCGGATCGAAGCGCTCTTCCGCGTCGCGTTCCTCCGTTTCGCGCGTGGAGAATTCGAAGCGGCGAAGGCACCGCTGGAGAAATCGATCGCGATCGACGCGACCGATCAGCACTGGGCGACGTCGGGACGCGCCGCGTACTTCCGCGCGCGCGTCGCGCACCTCACGGGCGACGCGGCCGACGCGAAGAAGCGCTACGCGGGCGTCGTCGCGGATCACCCGCTCGCGTACTACATGACGCAAGCGTACGCGCGCCTTGCCGCGCTCGATCCTGCGCTCGCGAAGAGCGCGCTCGCGTCGTCGACCGCGCGCGAACCGAACGGCGCGTTCTTCTCGCGCGAGCATCCGGAGCTGACGGGCGCGGCGATCGAGCGCGCGACGCGGCTCCTCGAGGTCGGCGAGATCGAAGCGGCGCGACGCGAGCTCTACGCCGGAGGGCTCCTCGGCGACAAAGCCGATACCGAGCTCGTATGGGCGTCGGCGTACCTCTTCGATCGCGCCGGCGCGCCGGAGATCGGCCACTCGTTCGCGCGGGCGCGCCTGCAGGATTTTCTGTCGCACTACCCGGGCGGGCGGTGGAAGGTCGCGTGGGAGGTCGCGTTCCCGCGCGCGTTCGACGCGATCGTCGCGAAGGCGACGGAGACGACCGGCGTTCCGGCGCCGCTGACGTGGGCGATCATGCGCGAAGAGTCGGGCTTCCACGCCGAGATCCGCAGCCACGCGAACGCGATCGGCCTCATGCAGCTCTTGCCATCGACGGCGCACGCGCTCGCGAAGGGGACGGGCCTTCCGTCGGACGAAGCCGCGCTGAAGCGTCCCGAAGTGTCGATTCCGCTCGGCGCGAAGTTCCTCGCGTCGCTCCGACGTTCGTACGTGACGAACCCTGCGCTCGCGATCGCCGCGTACAACAGCGGCTCGGGCTCGGTGCGCCGATGGCTCGACGCGCGCGGCGGGAGCGACTTCGACGTGTGGGTCGAGCAGATTCCGTACGACGAGACGCGCGGCTACGTGAAGCGCGTCCTCGCGAGCGAGGCGGCGTACGCGTTCCTCTCTGCGCGTCCCGTGCTCGACGAGGTGCTCGCGATTCCGACTCGCGTCTCGTTCGCGCGGAGTTCCGGCGGATGACGGGAGCGCGCCTGCGCATCGTCGTCCCGAGCGAACGTCACGTCGAGCGGCTCGCGCGTGGTGCGCATGCGCGCGGCGAAGCGGTCGAGACGCGGAGCGCGTTGCGCGCGCGGCTCTTGGCGTCGCTCGCGCCGAAGGTCGTGCTCGCGACGCCGGCCGAGGTGCGCGCTGCGCTCGCCGAGGTGATGCCGCAGGTCGCGGCGGACGACGCGCTCCTCGCACCGATCGCGCGCGGCGCGGGGGCCGCTTGGTTGCGGACGATCGATGCGGTCGACGCTGCGCTCGCGGCGTTGCGTGCGGCGGCGGTGGACGAGTCGTCGCTCGCCATGCGTGCGCCACCGGGGATCGCGGGGCGCGTGAAGATGCTCGAGCGAGCGATGCGCGCGCTCGACGCGCTGCTCGCGCGAGCCGATCGCGTCGACGGGCGTCGCGCCGGGACGTTGCTCGCGCGCGCGATCGCGGACAGCGATCCGGAACGGGTGTGCGCTGCGCTCGGCGCGGAGCGCGCGGTCGCGAGCTGGATCCTCGCGTGGGACGCCGCGGACATCGCGTGGTGGAGAGCGCTCGACGTGGCCTTGCGACGCGCGGGCGGCGGGAGCGCTCTCGTCGAGCTCCCGGCGATCGACCGTCCGCTCGATGCCGAGCGCGAACGCGCGCCCCTCGAGATCATCGCCGACGATCTGGCGCGCGCGCTCGACGAAGCGCCGCAGCTCGCGACGGTCGATGCGCCGCTCGGGGATCTGTCGCTCGGGGGAACGCTCGAAGCGTCGCGCATCGCGGCCGTCGAGGTACGTCACGCGAGCGACGCGCGCGCGCAGGCGCGTGCCGCCGTGGACGCCGTGCGAGGTGCGCTTGCGGCGGGCGTTCCGGTCGAGGCGGTCGTGATCGCGCTTCCGATGCGCGACGACGAGACGCTCGCGCCGCTGCGTGCAGCCCTCGACGACGCGGGGATCGTCGCGCACACGCCGCGCGCCGCTGCGCTCTCGCGCGCGGGGATCGTCACGTGCGCGCTCGACGCGCTGTCGATCGCGTCGCGGGGGCTCGACCGTCGTGCGGTCGCGACGCTCCTCCGCTCGCACTACGTCGACCTCGGTGGGCCGGCGAGGACGGACGCGGCTACGTCGGCGGAGCTCGTGCGCGCGCTCGAGGAGACCGCGACCGCGCAGGCGGACGACGCCGTCGCGGAGCTCGAAGCGACCGCGCACGCCGGAGGCCGAGGCGAAGCGCGGCATCGCGAAGCACTCGCCGCGCTCGCACGTGCCGTCGGCGGCGCGCTCGCCGTCATCGATGCACCGCGCACCCGCGCCGAACATGCGTCGCACGCGCGCGCGCTCTGGAAGTGGCTCGGCCTCGCGCCGCGCTTCGACGGCGACGTCGCGCGATCGCTCGCGGACGACGCGCCGGCGACGGGGCTCGCGCGCGCCGCGCTCCGTGCGACGGCGGTCGATGCGCGCGCATGGGTCGCGCTCGACGACGCGCTCACGTCGATCGAAGCGGCGGCCGTCGCGTTGGGGCTCGCGCCGCGCATCGTCTCGGCCGAAGCGTTCCGTCACGAGATCGTGCGCGCGCTCGACGCGAGCCGCGCGCCTCCGGCGGCCGGGCGCGCGGCCGCCGTTCGCGTCTTGCCGATCGCGGAGCTCGCCGGCGAGCCGCTCGATCTTCTCGTCGTCATCGACGCGAACGACGGCGTCCTCCCGTCGAACGGAGAAGCGGATGCGATCGTCACCGATGCGTTCGGTACGTGGCTCCGCGATCGCGCGCCGAGCGCTCCCGCCTCCGCGCAGCTCCGGCGCGCACGAGAGCTCGCGGCGCTCGCCGCAGCGGCGTCCGGCGCGCGCCGCATCGTCTTCACGTGCCGCGAGCGCGACGACGCGGGAGGGCTTCTCGCGCCGGCCGCGGTCGTCGCGTGGCTCGCCCGCGCGGGTGTCGCATCGACGAGGTGGTCCGCGTCGCCGCTCGCGGGCGCCCCGTTGAACGCGCGCGAGGCCGCGTTGCGCGCGCTCGTCGGCGGCGTCGACACCGCGCACGCGAGCGTCATCGCACCCGAAGCATCGCGTCGCGCGCGGATCGAGCGCGAGCGCGAGTCACTCTTCGAGTCGCAAGCGCCCGCCCGCACCGAGCTTCGCGGCGCGCTCGCGCGTGATCCGGCACGCGAGGCGATCCTCGCCGAGGAGACGGGCGGCGGCGATCGTGCGATGTCGGTCACTGCGCTCGAGCGGATCGCGGCGTGCCCGTTCCAAGGTTTCGCGTCGCAGCTCCTCCGCGCCCGCGACGACGCTCCGATCGGCGAGACGCCCGACGCGCGCGAGGCGGGCACGCTCGTGCACGGGGCGCTCGCCGCGGCGTTCGACGCGACCGCGGAGCTCTGGCGCGTCCGACCACGCGACGCCGACGCGATCGCGTCCCGCGCGCGCGACGCCGCGAGCGCGTACTTGGAACGCGCACCCGCTTCGTCGTCGCTCCGTCGCATCGAGCTCGAGCGCTTGCTCGCGGACGTCGTCGCGGTCGTCGCGTGGAGCGTCGCGGACGACGAGTGGGACTTCGCGCACGCCGAAGTCTCGTTCGGCGGATCGCGCGCGGCGTGGCCGGCGCTCAGGCTCATCGACGGTGCGACGCGGATCGCGCTCCGCGGGACGATCGATCGCGTCGACGTCGGGCACGGCCGCGCGGCCGTTCGCGCGATCGACTACAAGACGGGCGCGACGTCCGCCGCGGATGCCGGAAAACGCCTCGGCGATACGACGTTCCAGGTCGCGCTCTACGCGCGCGCCGCCGCCGCGCAGCACGATGCGACGCACGTCGACGGTCTGTACCTGCCGACGCGCGCGCGCGCGCTCGCCACGTTCAAGCGTCCACGCGCGCACGACGACGCATGGACGAAGGCGCACGCGGACGCAGCGGGTCGTCCCGCGTTCGAGGCGCGCGCGCTCGCCGTCGTCGAGTCGCTCCGCCGCGGAAGCGTCATGCCCGATCCACGCCCCGAGTCGGCGTGCACGCACTGCAGCTACGATGGCGGCTGCAGGAAACCGCGCTTCGCGATCCGCGCCGACGACGCCGAGGGCGAGGGCGACGAGTGATGGAGACGCTCTACGCGTTCCGATCGAACCTCGTCGTGGCCGCGAGCGCCGGCACGGGAAAGACGCACGCGCTCGTCGGCGTCGTCGTGCACTTGGTGCTCGGCGCGAGCGAGCTCGGTGGAGCAGGGCCCCGCGATCCGATCGATCCGTCGAGGATCGTCGCGACGACGTTCTCACGAAAAGCGGCGGCCGAGATCCGAGCGCGCGTCGTCGATGCCCTCGAACGCCTCGCGGCCGGCGACGAGAAGGCTCCGTACCTCGGCGATCTCGCGGCGGCGCGCGCACGCGCGGGTCTCGAAGCGTGGAGCGCTCGCGCGATCGCCGAGCGCTCGCGTCGCGCGCTCGATCGCATCGGCCGCGCGCAGATCGGGACGCTCCACGGATTCGCGTCGACGATCGCGCGTCGCTACGCGCTGGAGCTCGGCCTCTCGCCATCGCTCACGCTCGAAGAGGAAGACGAGACGCGCGCGCGTGTCGTCGGTGCGATCGAGCGCGTGATCGGCGAGCGCTTCGAAGCGCACGACGAGACGCTGCGCGCGCTCGTGCGTGCGTGCGGCGGCGTGGATCGCCTCGTCGAGCAGATCGCGCGCGTGCTCGGGCGTCTCGAAGAAGACGGGCGCGGCGCGGGGCAGCTCGACATCGCGAACGACGACGCAGCGATCGTGGAGCGGCGCGTGGGACGGTTCGTGGATCTCGCGCGGGCTCTCACCGGCGAGGCGAAGCTCGGGCCTCCAGCGCGCGCCGTCGTCACGGCGTTCGACTCGAGTGACGCGCTGGCTCAGCGCGACGCGCTCGTCGAGCTGCTCGTCCAGCGGCGCGGAAAGACCAGCGACGCAGCGACGGCGCTCTTCGATGCGCGTGACGAGCTCCCCGGCGCCACGCACCCCGCGCGCGCTCGGACGCTCACGCGCCTCTACCAGTCGCGCGCCGCGCTCGGTCGGCAGCTCGCGGGCGCGCGCACCCTTCTCGTCGCGTGCGAGCAGGAGATCCTCTCCGACGCCCGCCGCGCTTCGTCGCTCGGCTTCAGCGACGTGCTCCGCGCGGGACGCGACGTCCTGCGCGACCATCCGTCCGCAGCCGCCGAGCTCGGCAGCGAGCTCGACGTTCTCCTCGTCGACGAATTCCAAGACACGTCGCGCCTCCAACGCGATCTGGTGCAACTCGTTTGGGAGCGCGATCCGAGCGCGCGCACGCCAGGCGCGTCGGCGAAGCTCGCCGACGTTCGCCCGAACGGGCTCTTCATCGTCGGCGATCGCAAGCAGTCGATCTACGCGTTCCGCGGCGCGGACGTCGGCGTCTTCGCCGCGCTCTGCGTCGGTCTCGCGGGTGCACCGGCGCGCACCGCGCTCGGCATCCCGCAGGGCGCGACGTGGGAGCCGGAGACTCCGCTCGCCGACTTCGTCTCGCTCCGTCACAACCGCCGAAGCGCGACCGAGGTCCTCGACTTCGCGAACGCCTTCAGCGCGCGCCGCCTCCAGCCGAAGGTCGCGCCGCCCGAGCTCTACGAGATCGCGTACGCGCCCGAAGTCGAGGACCTTCTCCCGCCGCCGGAGCGGGCGCCCGTGACCACGCGCGTGCCGCGGACGACGTGGCTTCGCGTCGCGATCGAAGGCGACCGTCGCGATGCTTCGCGCCGGATCGACGAGGCGTATGCGATCGCCGAGCGCGTGCAGCGGCTCGTCGCCGAAGAGGGGGGCGCGACGCGGTGGCGCGACTGCGCGGTGCTCGCGGAGTCGAACGCGATGCTCGATGCCGTCGCGTTTGCCCTCGCGCAGGCGGGCATCCCGTACGTCGTCGCGGGCTCGGGATTTCATGCAGCGCGTGAGGTGCGCGATCTCCTCGCGCTGCTCGCGGTCGTCGTGCGCACCGACGACGCGCTCTCGCTGCTCACGGTCCTTCGCGGACCCTGGGCGGGCGTGCACGACGACACTCTCCTCGCGCTCACGGATCCGAACGCCGGCCTCGCCGATCCGAGCGCGTGGGACCGCGGCGCGCGGCGGTCGCGCGTGCGGCCCGAGGACCGCGAGTCGCTGGCGCGCGTTCGCGACGTCGTCGAGCGTTTGCGTGCGCATGCCGACGCGCTCGGCGCGGGCGCGATCTTGCGCGAGGCCGTTCGCGCGTTCGATCTCGAAGAGGTCCTCGTGCAACTGCCGCGCGGCGCGCAGCGCGTCGCGAACGTCCGCAAGCTCCTCGATCGCGCCGATCGCTCGATGACGCCGCGTGGTTTCCTCGACGCGATGCGCGCGGCGGCGGATCGTGAGGCGCGCGAGACGGAAGGCGCGACGTTCGCGGACGACGACGACGCGGTGCGCCTGCTGACGGTTCACGCGAGCAAGGGCCTGGCGTTCCCGATCGTGTTCGTTCCGCAAGTGGGCGAGAGCGGGCGGTCGAGCGATCGCGGCGTGCTGGTCGTCGAAGCGCGCGGAGACGAACCGGCGCGCTTGGCGCTGAAGGCGTCGCCCGACGAAGCCGACGAGCCGGTCGAGCCGCCGTCGTACGAGCGAGCCGTCGCGGTCGAGCGCCGCCGAGAGCGGGCGGAGCGCGCGCGCCTCGCGTACGTCGCGATCACGCGCGCCGAGCGAGCGCTGTACCTCGTGGGCGATCGCCGCGTTCCGCGCAGCGGGGCGAGCGAGACGTACGCCGCGACGAACGCTGCGATCCTGGCCGCGATCGCCGACGACGACAGGGCCCGCGATCTCGCCGCGCTCTCCGTCGAGCAGGTCATTCCGGTGGCCCCGCGTCGCGTGGCGACGCTCGACGCCGCGCGCCCGTCGCCCGCGCCGCTTGCGCCGCTCGTGCCCACGTGGCGCGTCCTCCCGATCGCGACGACCGCGCTCCAGGACTTCGACCACTGCGCGCGCCGCTTTCAGCTCGCGCACCTGCTCGATCTCCCGGAGAAGGACCTCCCGCGCTTTGCCGTCGCCGCCGCCGACGAAGGGCGGACCGTGGAGGGGCTCGCGCTCGCGCCGCGAGGGGGGCCGCGCGATCCCCGCGCCGAAGGCACGCTCGCGCACCGACTGCTCGAGCACGTCGACGCGGAC
Source organism: Deltaproteobacteria bacterium (assembly GCA_043785585.1). Classification (GTDB taxonomy): domain Bacteria; phylum Myxococcota_A; class Polyangia; order Polyangiales; family Polyangiaceae; genus JBBQXV01. The sequence continues at coordinate 10,361 of JAYVXB010000692.1, forward strand.
GCGTTCGGCCGAGCGGACGCCGCCGACGCGCTCGATGTCGTCCTGGATCGCGAGCGCATCGCGCGCGGCGACTCGTTGCGCGCGACGGTCTCCGGTCGCGTCGCGCGCTTCATGGGCGGCGCGTACGCCGAGCGCGTCCGTCGCGACCGCGCCGAGCTCTCGCGCGAGCGCCCCTTCGTCGTGCAGGTAGAGAACGGCGACGGCCGCGAGATCGCCGTGCGCGGGACGATCGACTTGCTGGTCGCGTGGCCGGACGGTCGCGTCGACGTCCTCGACTACAAACTCGCGCGCGGCCCCTCGCCCGAGCCGTACGCGCTGCAGCTCTCGGTCTACGCGCTCGCCGTCCGCGAAATGCTCCCATCGGCGTCCTCCATTCGCGCAGGGATCGTCTTCCTCGGCGGCGATCCGTCCGAGCCGACGTGGCTCGCGCTCGACGCACCCGACGCGCTTCGCGCCCGCGTTACGGCTCTCGCGGTCGCGCTCGCCGACGCGCGCGCATCGGATCGCTTCGCGCGCGTCGACGTCGCGCGTTGCCGAGCGCTCGGCTGCGGGTACGGGTCGCTTTGTCACTCGGCGGCCGCCGACTCGAGCAACCCGAGCTCGAACATCGAGGAGAACCCGGCGCGCGCGACGACGACGTGATCCACGAGCGGCGCGCCCACCGCCGCGCCCGCGCGCGCGAGGCGACGCGTGAACTCGACGTCTTCGTGGCTGGGCGTCGGATCGCCGCTGGGCTGGTTGTGCACGAGGAGAAAGCCGCTGGCTGCCTCGCGCAGCGCGATGCGCAGCGGATCGCGCGCGGCCACGTGAAGACCATGCAACCCGCCCATCGCGACGCGCCTCGCCGCGCGCAACGCATTTCGTCCGTCGAGCGCGAGCAGCCATAGCTCTTCGTGCTCGAGCGCCGCGAGCCGCGGCCGCGCCCACGCATCGACCGCGCGACTCTCGGGAAAGCACGCCGCGCCGCCACGCGCCGCTTCGGCCGCCGCGCGCCGTCCGAGCTCGATCGACGCCGCGAGCCGCGCCCCCTTCGCGCGTCCGACCCCGCGCCTCGCGGCGAGCTCGCCGAGCCCCGCGCGCGCGAGCCCGGACACGCCGCCGTGCTCATCGAGCAACGCCGCCGCGAGCACGCCGACGGGTTCGGCTGCGTGCCCCGTCCCGAGGACGAGCGCGACGAGCTCCGCATCGCCCAACCCTTCGATTCCCACATCGACCGCGCGTTCGCGC
>JAYVXB010000693.1:0-3605 GCA_043785585.1 Deltaproteobacteria bacterium
CTCTCCGAACCGCTGGGTCCGGTGCGCTCGGGCTGGTCCGGTGACACGCTCCGCGTCGGTCTCTTCGGCGCCGCGCGCGTGCTCAAGAACGGCCTCACCGCCGCGGCTGCCGCGGCCGAGCTCGCCGCCCGCCTTCGCGTACCGACCGAACTCCACGTCTCCGTCGAGAAGGACGGCGGCGGAACCATGCGCTCGATCCAAGAGCTCACCGACGGCGTCCCGAACCTCTGCCTCGTCGACGCCGGCTGGCAGCCGTGGGCGAAGTTTCGGAAGCTCGTCGGGCACATGCATTTGCTCCTTCAGCCTTCGTTCACGGAGAGCTTCAACGTCGTGACGGCGGACGGTATCGCCGAAGGTGTCGCGTCCGTCGTGAGCGATGCGATCCATTGGGCGCCGGAGCGGTGGCAGGCGCACGCGGATGACGCGGGCGACGTCGCGCGGGTGGCGGAGTACTTGCTCCACAATCCCCGCGCGGTCGAAGACGGCAGGAAGGCGCTCCGCGAATACGTCGATGACGCGCTGACACGCTGGAGGGAGTTTCTCGCGCCCGCGAGCACATGACCGATGCAACTTGAGCCCCGCGGTCCCGAGAAGGGGATCGCGGGGCTTCTTTCTTTCTCGGTCGCGACCTCGACGCCCTACCGCGAAGTCGTGACGGCGAGAGTGGGGAAACTCGACGGATCGACATTGGCGACCTGCGTCGCGCTTGCCGGATAGAAGTCGTAGCTCCGGATGTAGTTCGGACCGTTGCTCGTGTCCTGCACGCAGCTCTGTCCGTTCTTCCAGTAGAGCGAAGAGACGCCGAGCACCGACGTCGGCAGCGGAAGGAGCTTGACCCCGTAGCAGCCGTTGACCTGAAGCCGTTTGGCCATGAGCGTCGGTCGCGGCGCAGAGAGCGCGCACGAACTCGCCTTGCCGACGCCCACGATCGGCTGCGTGCAAGCAGCATCGGCGAAGTAGTTGGACTCGACGTCGAGCAGGACGGACGTGTACGGCGGCACACAATGAATCTGACCGTCTGACAGGACGGTTTCAGAGCAGATCGATTGTGACTGCTTGTCCTGAAACAAACCCGCGTCGAGCGTCCACGACGAACCGTCGGCCCCGGCGTACTTGAGTGACATCGGAACGAGCCGCGTGCCGGGCGTGCCGCGCGCGCTGCCCTCGACGTACGTGGCCGTGAAGTCGACAAATGTCGATGCCGGGATCTCTGTCATCTGCGTCTTCGGGAAGAGCAAGTAGCCGCCGCTTGCAGCAGGGCCGTTGTCGGAGCACGTGGTGCCGTACTTGTAATAGAGTTCCGAGTAGCTCGATCCGGTTGGGAATGGAAAGAGGTGAGTTACCCCACATCCCATGACGTTCTCTTGGGACATGAGGTACTTGCCGGCGCGGTCATCGCGGTCGCATACCGGCCCAACGCGACCGTCGACCTCGATGCCCGGCATCGAGCAAGACGAATCGAGGTAGTAGGACTCGTCGTAGAACCACGAGCCGCCGGGCGCGCAGTGCAGCTTGCCATCAGCGAGCGCGCTTGGATGGCAGAACTCCGAACGCGAGTAGTCGATGAGCCGTTGGACGCCGCGGCTATACGATCCGTCGGCCCCCTGCATCTTGACGACCTGCGGGTGCACGCGCGAACCAACCGTTGCGCGATCGTTCGCCTGCACAGTGCTCTCTTCGGTGCGCGTGAACTCGACGAACGCGCTCGGCACGATCTCCGCCAAGGAGGCGAGCGCCGACTTGGGATAGAGATCCCACTCCGTCGTGAAATAGTTTGCGCTCTGGCCCGTGCAGGTCGAGCCGTTCTTCGCGTAGATCGTCGTCGGTACCGACGGGCTCGTCACTGGTGGCGTGAAGATCCGGGTCGAGGAGCACTGGGGAGTCTGCTCGTTGCGCGTCACGTATTTTGCCTGATCGGCGTCACCAAAATCTCCAGCGCACGACGGAGGAACCTTGCGAATCCCGGCGAGTGGCACGGCGCACTGCGCGTCGAGGAAGTACGTGTCCTTGTCCTCGAATTCGATCGCACGCCCCAAGGGCGCGCAGTAAGACTTGCCGTCGGAGAGACGCCGCGCGAAGCAGTGTTCGCTTCGCGCCGTATCCTGCCAGCCGACGAAGTATTGGAACGACGCTCCGTCCGCACTCTTCGTAACGCGGTACGAGGGCTTGATCCGCGACCCAGCCGCCTCTGGTGGCGGGGGCCCAGCGTCGGCGTTGGCGGCGTCGCCATCCGCCCCGCCGTCGAGCGCGGCGTCGAGGGTAGGTGCGCCGCTGTCGCCGGTGTCGCCGCCCAGGGTCGGCGCGGCGCCATCGGAACCACTGCTGCACGCGGTCGTCGTGAGCGTTCCAAACGTGAGGACTGCAACTACGGCGTATCGGGACATCTTCGTTCTCCTTGCTCGACGGTGCGGAGCCTGTTCGTCGTGACCCCTTCAGCAACGGACGTGCCGCGCCGCGTGTGCCGCAGTCGACGGGCTTTCTCAGCGGCCGCGGGCATTCGCGACGACTCAATTGGAAAGAAATCCTCCAGTGCATGGAGTGCTCGTTTCCACCCGTGCCATGACGTGGTAACCGTTGCGGCGTGGACTCGACGGTCATCGGCCGAACCCGCCTAGAGGTACGCGGCGGAACGCTCGAAGTCGGCGGCGCCCGCGGAAAGCGAGTCGAGATAACGACCGACCCGTGCGTGGTCGGCCGGAGCCAGGGCTGCACGCTCGTCCTCGATGACAAGCAGGTGAGCAAGCTTCATACGGAATTCGTCGCAACGGCGATCGGCGTTCGCGTTCGCGATCTCGACTCGCGCAACGGCACATTCATCGGAGAGCACCGAGTCGGCGAGGCGTACCTCACGAAGGCGGCCGTCATTCGCTGCGGCGACACGAAGCTCTCGTTCACGCCGAAGCGTGTCGAGGAACGCGTCCTCGCCGTACGCAACGAGTTTGGTCGCCTGGTCGGATCGACGCCGGAGATGCGAGCCATCTTCGAGAGGCTCGCGCTCATCGCGCCGACCGACATCTCGGTCCTCATCGGCGGTGAGACCGGCACGGGGAAGGAGCTCGTCGCACAAGCGATCCACGACGCGAGCACCCGAGCGAAAGCTCCCTTTGTCGTCATCGACTGCGCTGGGATCCCATCCTCACTTGCAGAGAGCACGCTCTTCGGCCACGAGCGCGGCTCGTTCACCGGCGCCGTCGACAAACGCATCTCCCCCTTCGTCGAGGCAAGCGGCGGCACCGTCTTCCTCGACGAGCTCGGCGAGCTACCGCTCGACGTGCAACCGAAGCTGCTTCGTGCGCTCGCCGACCAGCGCATCAAAAGCGTCGGCTCGAACACGTACCGGCAAGTCGACGTGCGTATCGTCGCGGCGACGCGCCGCGAGCTCCGCAACGAGGTCAACGCGGGCGCGTTCCGGAGCGATCTCTTCTTCCGCATCGCGCAGGTCACCGTCGAGCTGCCGCCGCTGCGGAAACGCATGGCGGATCTTCGCGTGCTCGTCCGTCGCGTCCTCGTGGATCTCGGCGACGAAGGCGCGGCGGAGCGCCTCACGGACGGATTCCTCGAGCGCCTCTCGCGCCACGACTGGCCGGGCACCGTCCGCGAGCTGC
>JAYVXB010000694.1:0-11567 GCA_043785585.1 Deltaproteobacteria bacterium
CGGTGCTGGCGTCCGGAGCGGTCACGTTGCCGATGGTGTTGCAGCCGCTGACGGCGAGCGAGACGAGCGAGACGACAACCACCGCGGCGCGTCGGTGCATCCCTTCTCGATACACGATAAACTCGTGTTCGATGAGACCCTCTCGCACGATTCTCGGCGCCGCGATCGCTCTCGGCGCGATCTTCGTGAGCGCATGCGGCAGCGACTCCGGTGCGCTCGGCAGCGCTGGCGGCGGCGACGGCGGCACGACCGGCGCAGCGGGCGCGGAGCAGATCTGCATCGACAAGATCAACGAGTACCGCGCGACGCTCGGCCTCCCGCCGTACGCACGTTGGACCGACCAAGAGTCGTGCTCATCGGGCGAGGCCAAGAGTGACTCGATGTCCGGCACCGCGCACGGCGCGTTCGGCACGTGCGGCGAATTTGCGCAGAACGAATGCCCCGGTTGGCCCGGCCCGCCCGAGACGATGATCCCGAAATGCCTCGAGCTGATGTGGGGCGAGGGGCCGGGAGGCGGCCACTACGAGAACATGAAAGGGAGCCGCGGCTACACGAAGGCCGCGTGCGGCTTCTTCGTGAAGCCCGACGGTTCGGTGTGGTCGGTGCAGAACTTCAAGTAGCGGCTCGGCCGCTGCGCGAAGACGGACGGAATCGTCCGCGTCGATGAAGGAAATGACGCGCGACGGCGGATGATTCGCGTGACCGAATGGACGAGTATGCGCCGCATGCCTTTGGCGCGCGTCGCGGCGATCGTATTTGCCGCGCTCTTCTTCGCGTCGTTCGCGCGCGCGCAACCTGCGGCCCCCGTCCCGCCGCCCGCCGCGTCGGTGACCGCGCCGGTGCTTCGATCGGATCCATCGGTCGCCTACCCGGACGGCGCCAAAGGCGACGCCACGATCATCCTGACGCTGACGATCAACGCCGACGGCACCGTGCGCTCCGCGATCGCTGCGGTGCCGATCGAGCCGTTCTCCACACTCGCTGCGAACGCCGCGATGGGTTGGGTCTTCGATCCGGCGACGCAAAACGGAAAGCCCATCGCTGCGAAGATCCGCATGGAGGTGATCTTCCGCACGCCGCCGCCACCTCCACCGCCGAAGCCCGAAGAGCCACCGCCGCCGGCGCCGTCCGCGTCCGCATCGGCGTCCGCCGCGCGCCCTCCCCCGCGCGCGATACCGGTCGAAGACGTGCAAGTGCGCGGGCTCCGCGGAGAGCCAGGCCGCACGGTGACGCTGACGCGCGCGGAGGTGCGGCAGATCCCAGGAGTGTTCGGCGATCCGTTTCGCGCGATCGAGATCATGCCCGGCGTCACACCGATCGTCTCGGGCCTCCCGTTCTTCTTCATCCGCGGCGCTCCGCCCGGCAACGTCGGCTACTACCTCGACGGCGTTCGCGTCCCGTACTTGTTCCACGTCGGCGTCGGTCCGTCGGTCGTTCACCCCGGGCTCATCGATCGCGTCGATCTCTACCCCGGCGGCTACCCCGCGCGCTTCGGTCGCTACAGCGGTGGCATCGTCTCCGGCGAGACGACGCCGCCCGCGCGCGACATCCACGGCGAGTACAACGTGCGCCTCTTCGATGCCGGTGCGCTCGTCGAGACGCCCTTCGCCGACGGACGCGGCGGCGCGCTCATCGGCGGTCGCTATTCGTACACGGCGGCGCTCTTGTCGCTCCTCCAGTCGAGCACGGTCCTCGACTACTGGGACTACCAAGCGCGCGTTCACTACGATGTCACGTCGCGCGATCGCGTCAGCATGTTCGCGTTCGGCGCATCGGATTTTCTCGGGCAGAAGACGCCGACAGAGACGCTCACCATCTTCGGCGCCGAGTTCTATCGCTTCGATTTTCGGTACGATCATCGCTTCGGCACCGAAGGGACGATGCGCACGGCGGTCACCCTCGGCCTCGATCGCACGCGGCTCGATCAGGGTCGCTTCTTGCGCGATCGCCTCGTCGGCACGCGCACCGAGATCACCTACCGCCTCTCGCCACGCGCGCTCCTTCGCGCCGGCACCGACGTGCAAGCCGACAGCTACGACATCGAGCTCAGCGCGGCCGATCTCAACGCCGCGCAGTCGAGCATCGCGGCGCTCTTTCCGTCGCGCACCGACGTCGCGGCGGGCGCGCGCGCCGACGTCGTCCTCGACGTGACGCGCGCGTTTCAGATCACGCCGGGCGTGCGCCTCGACTTCTTCGGATCGCAAGGCGCGACCGCGGTCGCGATCGATCCGCGCTTCGCGATGCGCACCGTCGTCACCGATCGTCTGCGCTTATTGTCCGCGGTCGGTATCGTTCATCAAGCGCCGTCGTTCGTCATTCCGGTTCCGGGATTTCAACCGGGCGGCCTCCACGGCGGTCTCCAGAGCGCCTACCAAGAGAGCGTAGGCGTCGAGATGGACGTCGGCCAAACGACGACGGCGACGGCGACGGTCTTCAAGAACGCATTCTTCAACTTGAGTGACGCGCTCAGCGTCAACCAACCGCAAGTGAGCGGATGCCCGCCGGGAGCGTTCCCCGGCGACACGCTCGCAGGCGATCGCGGCACGCAGCCGACGGGAAACGGTGGGACGTGCACGCCGCGCTTCCCGCCCGGAACGATCGGCCCGGACCGGAGCGGCGGCGGCGGCCAAGCCGCGCAGTCCGCGAACGACACGCGCCAAGCCGCCGCGTTCGAGGCGCGCTCCACCGGCACCGCGTACGGTCTCGAGCTCTTCATCAAGCGCAAGCTCACGCAGCACTTCGGGGGCTTCGTCTCGTACACGCTCTCGCGATCGACGCGAACCGCACACGGACAAGACTTCGTCGCATCGTTCGATCGCACGCACGTCTTCAACGCCGCCGTCGCGTACGATCTCGGACGCAACTGGCGCGCGGGAACGCGCGTCACGTTCTACACCGGCCTGCCCAAGGCGGCCGACCCGACGGATCCCGGTGCCACGCGCCTCGCTCCGTTCTTCCGCCTCGACTTGCGACTCGAGAAGCGCTGGCAGCTGAGCAAGCGGTTCTGGATTTCGTTCGTGGCAGAGTGGATGAACGCCACGTTGAGCAAAGAGTCGGTCGGCACGGGTTGCACGCTGAACGGCTGCACGGAAACGAAGATCGGGCCGGTCACGATCCCGAGCATCGGCGTAGAAGGAGGATTCTGAAATGGCACGCGCACTCGTCCTGGTTCTCCTCCTCTTCGGGTGCACGAGCACCGCGAACGCTCCCGTCGTGAAGACGTGCGATGCAGCGTGCAAGGATCAGATCGCGCTGCGTTCGCTGCGCGACGGGCTCAAGCACGCCTTCAACGTCACGTTCCAAGGCATGCCCGTCGGCATGTACGACATCACGATCGATCCGAAGCTCCTACCGCTCGGCGGCACCGCGCGCGTCTTCGGCACCGCGACGTCGAACCCGGACCAAGGCGCGACGAACGTGCACATCACGTACGTCTTCGATCACGTCGGCATCGCGCAGAAGGACGACAACGTCGAGCAGACGTACCACATGACGCTCAGCGGAACGGTGACCGAGGACGGAGTGATCGCCGTCCAGCCGTCGTCGACGACGGCGCTCGGGATCAAGGGGGCGTCGGTGACGTTCTCCGGCACGGTCTACGATCCACCGCTCGACTACGAAGAGATGGCGTGCGCGATCACGATTCAGCAAGACGGCGGCCGGCTCAACGGGACGATGTGCGGGCGCGATGTCGGACTGACGCTGTGAGCGATATGCTCCGGCGCGCATGACGACTCTCTGGCAACCCGCGATCCTCGAGCCCGTCCCCGCCGCCGGACACTTTCTCGTCTTCGACATCGACCCGTGGGTCGATCCTCGCCCCGCGCTCGCGCGCCTCACCGACGGCTTCACGCCGGAGCGCGCCGTGCTGGGCGTTGGATTGCCGCTCGTGTCCGCAGTCGGCGCGAAGATCGCGGGGCTCCGATCGTTCCCCGCGTTGGCTGGTCCCGCTTGCGCGGTGCCATCGACGCAAGGCGCGGTCTGGGCGTTCTTCGGCGGCAGCGAGGTGAGCGACGTGCTCGATCGTGCGTACGCGCTTCGCACGCTCCTCGGCGAAGGGTTTCACGTGCGCGAAGACGTCGCGACGTTCATGTACCGCGGCGGACGCGATCTCACGGGCTACGAAGACGGCACGGAGAATCCGAAAGACGACGCCGCCATCGCCGCCGCGATCGCATCGGGTCGAGGCGCAGGGCTCGACGGTGCGAGCTTCGTCGCGGTCCAGCGCTACGTGCACGACATCGAGCGATTCAAGTCGTTCACACCCGCGACGTGCGACCACACGTTCGGTCGTCGGATCAGCGACAACGAAGAAATCGCCGACGCGCCGACGTCCGCGCACGTGAAGCGCTCGGCGCAAGAGAGCTTCGAGCCCGAGGCCTTCATGGTCCGCCGATCCATGCCGTGGGGCACCGTCGGCGAGCGCGGGCTCTACTTCGTCGCGTACGGCGAGACGCTCGACCGCTACGAGCGCGTTCTCACGCGGATGGTGGGCATCGAAGACGGTGTCGTCGACGCGCTCTTCACGTTCACCCGCGCGGTCAGCGGCGGCTACTATTTTTGCCCGCCCGTGCGCGGGGGGAAGCTCGATCTCCGCGCTCTCGGAGTCTGACGCACCAAGGCGATCGAATAGCGAATGCGCGGTTTGATTCGTGCATCACAATTCGAGAGCAGCATGCAGTTTTCCCGCAGTACCGCCGGTCTCCCATCCATCGGCATCGCCTCGCTCGCTCTCGCCTCGTGCCTCGCGCGCTCGGGAATACCGGAGGCGCCCGCTCCCTCCAGCGGCGCGGGCTGGCGCTACGAGGCCGCCGCGAGCGCGGACGCGCGCGAGGTCGCCGTGCATGCGTACTTCGCGGGCGGCGGCATGACGGAGCTCGGACTTTCGCCCGGAGCCGAGCGATTCGTCCGCGACGTCGAGATCGTCGACGCGCACGGAGGGTGGCGGTCCGTCACGCTCGATGGGGCGAGCTGGCGCGTGCCGGAGTGCGCGACGACGACCTGCCGCGTGCGGTACCGCTTCTTGCTTCGCGACGCCGCGCGCCATTTCGCCGACACCGATCACGTGCGCGTGTTCGACGGCGTCGTCGTCGCGAGACCGGCGACGTGGCTGATGCACCCCGGGCTCGCGAGGCACGGTGCGACGTTCCGCCTCCATGTCGCCACGCCGCCGAGCGTCGCGTTCGCGACAGGAATGTTCCCCGCGCCGGACGGCGCCACCGCGACCTACCAAGGCGAGGCCGCGCGCCTCGGGACGGCGCCGTTCACGATCTTCGGCGCGTTCGAGACGCGCACGACGAATCGCGCCGGCGCCGAGATCACGATCGCATCGCAACCCGGATCGATCGCACTCTCGAGCGACGCGGTCGCACAATGGGTCGAGCGATCCGCGCGCACCGTCGGCGGCTACTACGGCTGCTTCCCGGTGCCGCGGCTCCTCGTCGTCGTCGTCCCCGCGGACGGTGAAGACGTCGTGCGCGGCCACGCGCTCGGCGAAGGCGGGGCCGTGATCGTCGTCGAGGTCGGACGCAAAGCGACGGAGGCGGCTCTGCAGGACGACTGGGTTCTCCCGCACGAGATGGTCCACATGGGGTTCCCTTCCCTCGACGCGCACCATCACTGGCTCGAGGAAGGGATCGCGACGTACGTGCAACCGATCGCGCGCGCGCGTGCCGGCCTGGCGCCCGCGGCGGAGGTGTGGACGGACTTCGCGCACGGGCTGCCGATGGGCCTTCCGAGGCACGCGGACCGCGGCCTCGATCACACGCCGACGTGGGGACGAACGTACTGGGGCGGCGCGATGTACTGCTTGCTCGCGGATCTCGAGATTCGAAAGCGAACGAACAATCGGTATTCGTTCGACGACGCGCTGCGCGGGATCATCGCGTCGGGCGGAAACATCACGGTCGCGTGGTCGATCGAACGAGCGCTCGATGCGGGCGATCGCGCGGTCGGAGTCCCGGTGCTGCGAGAGCTCTACGCGAAGATGGCCGATCGACCGGTGCGCGTCGAGCTCGCGAACCTGTGGAGCAACTTGGGCGTGAGCCAAACGAACGGGACCGTCGCGTTCGACGACGCCGCGCCGCTCGCCGCGTTGCGACGCGCGATCACGGCGCCGCGCACGGAGCCACTCGGCGATGTGTCGGCGTGCGCTGCGCCCTCCGCAGGCGGGGGGCTCGTCGTGCAGAACGGCGTGCGACGTTCGACGCGGTGACGCGCTACTCGCCGAGCTGCTCCACCTCTCGCTGAATCGACAGCTCCGTCACGCGCGCCAAGAGCTGCTCTCGCTCGCGCGCGCGCATCGACTCGCGCAGCGCGACGAGCGCTGCCGTCGCCTCCGTCGCCTCGCGCTGGACCTCCGCGAGCGCGCGCTTCGCGCCTGCGACCGCATCGACGCGCGACGCCTTTCGCAACGACAGCTCGCGCGCAGCGCTCTCGTCGCCTGCGACGAGCGCCGCGCGCACCGCATCTTCGAGCCGCGCGACGTCGAGCTGCATCGCCGCGAGCTCTCCCGCGACGCGATTGCGCGCATAAAGCACCCCCGCGACGCCCTGCCGAATCCGTTCGTACCGGGCTTCGTCGCTCATGTCGGCTCCTTGTGATCGTCCGCGCGCATCCCGAGGTCGCGCATCTTCTGTTGGAGGCTCTGCCGCGCGATCCCGATCGCTTCGGCCGTCTGCGAGATGTTCCCGGCGTGACGCTGAAGCGCGTCCGCGATGAACGCGCGCTCGAACTCTTCGACGCTGCGTCGTTTCGCTTCGCTGAACGGAAGCCCCTGCGCGCTCTCTGCGACCGCCTGCGCGGGCGTCCCGCCACCGAGCCGCAGATCGGCCTCCTCGATGCACTCGCCCGACGCGAGCACCGCGGCTTGCTCGACGACGTTGCGAAGCTCGCGCACGTTCCCGGGCCATGCGTGCCGCGCGAGACGCGCCATCGCGGGGCCGCTCAAGCGCTTCTTCTCGCGCCCGAGGCGAACGCCGAGCTGCTCGGTGAATCGATCGACGAGCTGTGGCAGGTCTTCGAGGCGATCGCGCAGCGGAGGCACGACGATCTCGACGACGCGCAGGCGGTAGTAAAGATCGCCGCGGTACGCGCCGCGCGCGATCTCCGCTTCGAGGTTGCGGTGCGTCGCCGCGACGACGCGCACGTCGGCGACGATCGCTTTGGTCCCGCCGACGCGCTCGAACGATCTCTCCTGCAGAACGCGAAGTACCTTCGCTTGCGTCTCGAGCGGCATGTCGCCGATCTCGTCGAGGAAGATCGTCCCACCATCGGCAGCTTCGAACCGCCCGATGCGTCGCGCGCTCGCGCCGGTGAACGAGCCCTTCTCGTGACCGAAGAGCTCGCTCTCGACGAGCTCGCGGCTGATGGCCGCGCAGTTCACCGCGACGAACGGCCGCCGCGCGCGCGGGCTAGAGTCGTGTATGGCCTGCGCGACGAGCTCTTTGCCGGTACCGCTCTCACCACGCACGAGAACGGTGAGATCCGTCTCGGCCACCTTCTTCATCTGCTCGAACACGCGCCGCATCGCCGAGCCCGCGCCGATGAGCGACTCGAAGCCGTAGTCGCGACGAACGCGCTCGAGGAGCAGCCTGTGCTCGCGTTCGAGGCGCGTCCGTTCGAGCACGCGCGTCACGACGAGACGCATCTCGTCGTTGTCGAACGGCTTCGGCACGTAGTCCTCGGCCCCCGCCTTCATCGCGTCGACCGCGATCTTCTCCGAGCCGTGCGCGGTGATCATCACGACGGGCAGCTGCGGGTGCGCTTCTTTCGCCGCGCGGAGAACATCCATCCCCGTCGTCCCCGCCCCGAGCGCGAGATCTGTGAGCACGAGGTCGAACACCGGCTCTTCGCGCAGCACGCGAAGCGCTTCGTCGCCCGAGTGCGCTTGCGTGACCTCGTAACCGAGTCGCTTCAACAGCCCGCCGAGCGCGAGCTGGATCGCGCGCTCGTCCTCGACGACCAAGATCCGCGGCGCGCTCACGCGTCGCCTCCGCGCGCGCCGCCGGATCGTGGCAACACGACGGTGAGCTCGGCGCCGCCGCCGGCGCTCGCGCGCGCTTCGAGCGTGCCGCCGTGCGCTTCGACGAGCTTGCGTGAGATCGCGAGACCGAGCCCGGTGCCGCTCGGCTTCGACGTATGGAACGGCGTGAAGATCTTCTCGAGCTGCTCCGCCGGAATCCCAGGCCCGTTGTCGCGCACGCGGATCCACACTTCAGTTCCCGCGAGGTTCTCTCCCGCCGCGACCTCGACGCGCGCCCCTGGCGTACCGCTCGCATCGAGCGCATCGAGCGCGTTGCCGACCAAGTTGATGACGATCCGCCGGAGCTTCTCGGGATCCGCGCGCACGGGGCCGCGGTCGTCCACCTCTCGCGTGACCTCGACGTTGCTCTTCGCGATCCGCTCGCGAAGCGTATCGAGCGCCGACTCGATGACCTCGCCGACGCGCACGTCGCGCATCGCGATCTCTTCGTCGCGTGCGAAGCGCAACAGATGCGAGATCGAACGCTCCACGCGATCGAGCTCTTCGAGCGCGACGCGCGCGTACTCGACGTTCTCCGCAGACGATGGGTCCTCGCCCATCTGCGCGACGAGGCTCCGCGCCGCCGTGATCGGATTTCGAATCTCGTGCGCGATCGACGCCGAGAGCTGCTCGAGCGATCGCGCGTGGCGCCCCTCGATCTGACGCTTCTCCGCGGTCACGCCCGTGCGCACGCGGGTCTCGATCTCCGTCGCCGTCCACCGCTCGCGCAGAACCGGCGCCATCACCGCGAAGAAACCGTGCGCCGCCAGGCCGATACCCCACGACAACATCACGATCATCGCGACGAAGAACCCTGCCGCGAAGAGCAGCAGCATTCCGGTGCACGAATAGACGACCGCGTGCCCCAAGAACCAAATCTTGCGATTTGCCATGCTGTGCGCGCGCCGGTACGCCTTCGAATCGAGGGCGATCAGGCGAACGTCGGGCTTTGTGTCCTGCATGGGGGTTCGCGCCAATGGTAGCCCGTTCACGCGATGTGGTAGCGGCGCGGCGAGAGTCCGAAGAAATTCCACACTCGCTCCGTCGTCCGAGTGACGAGGCCCGTGCGCTCGCACAGTTGATGAACGGCGCGTAGACCGTCGTGGATTCGCGCGCGATGAAGGGTGCTGGCGTGCGCTTCGCGGACGACCTCGCGCGGGATCGCGTGCGCTCGGGCGACGTCCGACGGAACGCGAAGCATCGGCGCGACGGTTCCGGCGAGGACGAACGGCGCGTAGACGCGAAGCTGCATCCGCTTGAGCGCGCTCATGCGCGGAACGTGCTCCTCCATGAAGCGCGTCGCGAAGCAGAGGTGACGCGCCTCTTCGGTGACGTGGATCTGCATGATGCGACGCAAGAGCGGATGCTGCGCGCGATCGCGCGCGAGCGTCTGCCGCTGGATCCAGTCGATCGGCGTCTCGCCCGCGAGCACGTGCAAGAAGAAGCACTCGGGGAACGTGCGCCCCATCGGCGGCACGCGGCGCGATCCGCGCGCCTCGAACGCGCCGAGCCCGCGCGCGTCGATGCCGGTTCGGTTGACGAACTCTTGGAACATCAGCGAGTGCTGCCCCTCTTCGATCACCTCATGGTAGGCGTAGCGAAATTCCGGCGAGCCGTTCGGACGCGACGCGGCAAACTCGAGGAGACCGCGGCTCAAGATCCCTTCGAATTCGACGCCGATCCGCATCATGCTCGTGGTGACGTGGAGCCCAATGCGAGAGCGCGCAGCGGGCGAAAGCGCGCGGTACCACGCCGTGCTGCCGAGCGGATCGTCCTCCCCGAGCTCGAAGCGCGGATCGTCGGGATCGATTCGGTTGTCCGCGTGGTCCCAGTCGACGTCCGCGTAGGCGTCGTACCGCTTCGTCACCGAACGCGCGCTCAAGCGCGCGAGCACGTCGGGGTACGCTTCGCGCACGCGCGCGGGCTTCATCGGCATCGGGGAATCCATCGTCGTCTCCATGGGCATCGCGACCTCCGCGGCTCTCGAGTGCGATGCGCGTGCCGTCGTGCGGCGCGTGCGATGTCGCGCGTTTGCGCGCGCGGAGGTGCAGCGATACGCCTGCAGATGCAGTAGAAAGACTGCGCATGCCGAGCCCCGTCATTCGCGACGCCGTCGAGGCGGATCTCCCCGAGATCGTCCGCCTCTTCTCGACCCCCGACGAAGGCGCGACGAAGCGCGAAGACGTCGGCCCGCCGCTCCCGTCGTGCTACCGCGACGCGCTCGCCGCGATCACGCGCGACCCGAACAACGCACTCCTCGTCGCCGATCTCGACGGCCGCGTCGCCGGCGTCTTCCAGCTCACGATGATCCAACACGTCGCGAACATGGGAGGCATCGCCGCGCAAATCGAGAACGTCATCGTCGATCCGACCCTCCGCAGCCGCGGCATCGGCGAAAAGATGATGCGCTTCGCGATCGACGAGGCGCGCCGACGCGGATGCTTTCGCTTGCAGCTCACGTCGAACAAAGTCCGAACGCGCGCGCACCGCTTCTACGAGCGCCTCGGCTTCGTCGCGACGCACGAAGGGATGAAGCTCGTCTTCTAGACGTCCCCTAGCGCGTCAGGGCGCGCAGCAGATCGTCTCTTCGCCGACGAGCGCGACGCTCTGCGCGGCAGGCGCGGCGCCCGGGGCGCACGTGACCATCGAGGCCGTGCCCGTGTACTTGTACGAGCCGTACGATTGGTTCGTGCCCGACGGCTGGCACGCATCGTCGACCGTGAGCGGGAGCGGGTTGTTCTGGCATTGGTTGTCGCGGTAGAGCGTGATCGTCCCGCTGCACTTCGCGCCCACGGTGCACGGGCACGCGCCGCACGTGTAGCTCACGTCGGTCCCGACGCGGTGCTTGACGGTCATCGGCGCGGGACACGTCTGGTTCCCTGCCATCGCGATGCACGCGGAGTAACCGCCGGAGAGCGTAGGCGTGCACTGGTTGCCGTTGCAGCCGGCGGAGGTCGGGCTGTCGGGATGGCAGACGCGCGCGCGCCCGGCGTACGTGACGTTTTGTTTCTGGAGCTGGCCGGCCGACGTGCACGCGCCGCCGGTCGGAGCGGGAGGCGTGTACTTGAGATTGAGGTTGTTGAGGCTCCCCATGTACAGGTCGGTGCTGCAGCTGCCTGCCGGGTTGTTGTTGTTCTGCGGTGGCACTCCGGCCATCCCGCAACCTCCGCCGCCGAAATCGAAAGCGACCTTCACCGCGCCCGACGCGCAGTCCGGCGGCGTTCCGACGGAGCACGCCTGGCATCCGCATGCGGTCGCTCCGGCATTCGGACCTTCGACGACGTCGCTGGCTCCGGCGGCGGCGAAGCCCGTGGGGCACGCGGGGGGCGAAGCCACTGTGTCGACCGCGACGAGCGTCCAACCGGATGGGACGACGACGCATCCCGTCGCGAGCGTGCACGTGCTGGAGTCCGGCGTCGACGTGTCGGGGCTCGTGTCGGCAGGCGCGTCGATCGCGCTCGCGTCGCGCGCCGCGTCGGCGACGGAAGTATCGGCGAGCGCGTCTTGCGCAGTGACGTCCGTCGTTGCGTCCTGCGCCGCGTCC
>JAYVXB010000695.1:0-11528 GCA_043785585.1 Deltaproteobacteria bacterium
GAGCGTCGACGACGACGACGTGAAGGGGCCGCCCAGCATCGACGTTCCGCCGAGCGGACAGGACGCGCAGACGATCGAAGGCGAGCTGATGGGGACGCCGGGGTACATGGCCCCAGAGCAAGTGAGCGGCGATCATCCGGTCGACGCGCGCGCGGACGTCTACGCGCTCGGGGCGATCCTCTTCGAGATCATCACGCTCGAGACTCTGCATCCGCGCTTCGGCGACGTGAAGGAAACGCTCGAGTCGACGGTTCGTGGCGCGGAGACGCGGCTGCGCGCGCCGGAGCGCGACGTCCCGCCGGAGCTCGAGGAGGTGTGCCGCAAGGCGACGATGCTCGATCCCGCGGCGCGGTACGAGACGGCGCGCGCGCTCTGCGACGCGATCGAGCGCTTCCTCGACGGCGATCGAGACATGGCGCGGCGCATCGCGCTCTCGCTCGAGCACGCGAGCTCTGCGGGGGCGCACGCGGATCGCGCGCTCGCGGGCGGCGC
This sequence comes from Deltaproteobacteria bacterium, assembly GCA_043785585.1. Classification (GTDB taxonomy): domain Bacteria; phylum Myxococcota_A; class Polyangia; order Polyangiales; family Polyangiaceae; genus JBBQXV01. The sequence goes on from JAYVXB010000695.1 coordinate 493, forward strand.
GGCTTCCGTCGACGCGCGTCGCCTCGCGATGCGCGACGTCAGCCGCGCGCTCGCGCTCGATCCGACGAACCAAGACGCGATGCGCACCGTCGTGCGCCTGCTGACGGAGCCGCCGCGCGAGCTTCCGCCCGAGGCACAGGCCGAGGTCGACGCCTCGGCGCAGAGGACGCTCCGCGTGAGCACGCGCGTCGCGACGCTCGCGTATTTCTCGTGGGCGTTCTACGTGCCGCTCGTCTTGTGGATGGGCATCCGCGATTTCTGGTTCGCGGCGATCGCGGCGGCCGCGTGGGCGCTCGCGACCGCGGCCGCGGTCTGGGTCTTCCGACAGAAGACGATCGGCTCGTTGGCGCGTTGGGCGGTGATCCTCTTGAGCACGCTCGCGATCGGGGCGACGAGTACGGCGTTCGGTCCGTTCGTGATCTTGCCGAGCATGGCGGCGATCAACGCGACGATGCTGGTCGTGAATTTCGATCGATCGCTCCGCGCCGTGACGATGCTCCTCGGGTGCCTCGCCGTGCTCGGACCTGCGGCGCTCGGCGCGATCGGCGTCTTGCCGCGTCCGTACTCGTTCGGCTCCGACGCGATCGTCGTCCTGCCGCAGATGCTCCACTTCCCCGAGATCCCGACGACCGTGTTCCTCGTGGTGTCGAACATCGCGATCATCCTGACCGCGTGCCTGATGGTCGCGCGCATCCGCGACTCGGTCGGGCAGGCCGAGCGGCGGCTTCAGGTGCAAGCGTGGCAGCTCCGGCAGCTCTTCCCGCCCGAGGCGCACGCTGCGGCGTCACACTCTACGACGACGGTGCGCGGCTTCTTCGTGTGACCGGTCGTGCTAGTGGATGCGCGTGACGAACCTCGCCGAAGCACCCGCCGCGGAGAGCGTGACGTTTGCACCGGTCGTGCACGTCCGCTTCGATGCCAAAGACCAACCCGTCGGCGCGATCGGCTCGATGCGCATCGCCGCGCCCGCGTCGCGTGTGTGGGCCGTCGTGTCGGACGTCGACTCGTTCGCTTCGAAGGTCCCGATGATCAGTCGCATCAAGCGCGACGGCGATCGCGTCACGGTGCAGCTGAAGTTCAAGGTCGCCTTCTTCTCGGTCGGCTTCGAGTTCGTCGCCGATGCGACGCGCGAGGAAGGACGACGGCTCGATCTTCGCTGGGTCTCTGGCGAGCCGCGTGCGATGTACCTCGGCTTCGAGATCGTTCCCGGCGCGGACGCCAACGAGTGCGTGCTCCACGTTCGCGGCGCGTTCGACGTCCATTCCCTCGGGTGGCTCGCGAAGTACTTCCTGAAGCACCACCCGGAGATCGAGTTCGGCATCTACCCCGGAGTCGTCCTCGTGCTCCTCGATTCGATGCGGCGCGCGGCGGTCGAGAAATAGACGCGCGCGCTCGGCGTCGTCCATTCGAGTGACAAGCGTTGGTGTGTGCGGATGGGCAGCTTCTACGTCTCACCAACCGATGACGACGCCCGGGGGACAGTCACGCACGCAGCGGATCGACTCTTCGATTTCGCCGATCGGCCACGCGGTTCGCGCCCCCGTCGGCGAAGGCGAGGTCATTGCCGGGCGCTACCGTGTCGAGCGCGTGCTCGGCGTCGGCGGGATGGGCGTCGTCGTCGCGGCGACGCACCTCGGTCTCGACCAGCGCGTCGCGATCAAATTCGTGCTCCCGCTCGCCACCGAGGACGACGCGCTGCTCGAGCGCTTCGTCCGCGAGGCACGCTCGGTCGCGCGACTGAGGAGCGAGCACGTGACGAAGGTGCTCGACGTCGGCAAGCTCGATACGGGCGCGCCGTACATGGTGATGGAGCTCCTCGAGGGATGCGATCTCGCCGCGTTGATCGCGAAGCACGGCCCGCTCCCGGTCGAGACCGCCGCGGACTACATCGCGCAAGCGTGCGAAGCGGTCGCCGAAGCGCACGCGCAAGGCATCATCCATCGCGACATCAAGCCGCAGAATCTCTTTCTCACGACGAGCGTAGGGGGAGCACCGCTCGTGAAGGTGCTCGACTTCGGCGTGTCGAAGGTCTGCATCGCGGGGGTCCAGACGCTGACGCAGTCGACGATGCTCGTCGGATCGCCGCTCTACATGTCGCCCGAACAAATGCGATCGGCGCGCGACGTGGATCCTCGGAGCGACGTGTGGTCGCTCGGCGTCGTTCTGTTCGAGCTCTTGACGGGGCGCGTGCCGTTCGACGCCGACTCGATGCCCGCGCTGTGCCTAAAGGTCGTCGGCGACGACATGCCGAGGCTCGATCGGCATCGCGGCGACGTGCCGGCCGAGCTCGCGGCGATCATCCTGCGGTGCCTCGCGAAGGATCCCGCGTGGCGCTACCGCGATGCTGCGGAGCTCGGCGCGGCGCTCAAGTGCTTCGTGTCGATGCGTCCTCTGCCGCTGCCGGTTGCGGCGGAGACCATGTCCGTCACGATCGCGCCTCCGCGCCAGAAGACGCGCGCGGTGGTCGCGTTGCTCGCGGCCTTCGTGGTCACGACGCTCGCGTCGTTCGTCGGTGGCGTCGCGATCCATCGCGTACGGGGGGACGGGCTCGAGCGCGCGCGTTCGAGCGCACCGTTCGCGAGCGCGCCTCTCCCTGCGCCGACCGTCGTCCCTGAAGCACCGCCGCCCGTCGCGACCGCGCCGCCGATCACGTCGTCGTCGGCGAGCGCAGCGCCGTCGGCCATGCCGCCGCCGAAGCCGTCCGCGCCGAAGCCGACCGTGCCGCGACCGCCGCCGGTTCCGAACGACGACGACATCCCGTCGATGCGTTAGTCGATGCGCGAATCGAAGGGGGCTGCGCCAGCGTTCCCACATCACGCAAATCTCAGCGAATCATCAGGTGCCGTCCGGCGCCGTTCGAGCATCCTGCTAGGTCCATGAAATCCTCGCTGACTTCCATTTTCGTCGCGAGCTTCGCGATGGTCGCCACGACGTACGGGTGCACGCAGAGCACGAACAACGCGGCGCCGACGGGTGTCGACGCGGGCGGCGCGGACGGAAGTCCAGTCGTCGTTCCGGATGGAGGCGGTAGCGACTCCGCGCTCACCGACGCGCCGTCTTCCGATGCATCGTCGTCCGACGCGCCCGCGGAAGCCGCGCCCACGGGCGATCCGAACCGCGTGGTGGGCCTCGCGCTCGGCGCGTCGCACAGCTGCGTGCTCCTCTCGGGCGGTACCGTCTGGTGTTGGGGGGGGAACCAGTACGGCGCGTTCGGAACAGGCAGCGCCGACGCGAATCCGCGTTACACGGCGACGCAAGTCCCCGGCATCACCGACGTGGTGCAGCTCGTCAGCACATGGAAGTCGCTCTGCGCGCGCAAGAAGGACGGCTCGTTGTGGTGCTGGGGTCTCGACGACGCCGTCCAATTCGCGCACTCCAACGTCAACGATGCAACGTGCGCCGGACAAGGCCCCTGCGTCGCCACGCCCACGCAGATTCAAGGCATCCCCGCGATCGTCGACGTCGCTGCCGGCTACGCACACTTCTGCGCTCGCGCGACGAACGGCGACATCCTGTGCTGGGGCGCCAACCAGCGCGGCGAGCTCGGCCACGACAACACGAACGACGTCGCGTGCACCGGCATCGGGTACTGCAACCGCACGCCGACGATCGTGCCGAGCGCACCGACGACGGGAATGCTCACGGCCGGTGCGAGCTTCACGTGCGCGGGCGGTGGCGCGAACGTGATGTGTTGGGGGACGAACGCCTTCGGTGAGATCGCGTACGGCGTGCGCGACAACGTGCTGCATCCGACGCCGAACCACGTCACGGCGCTCCCCGCGGACGTCGTCGAGATCGCGTCGGGCGGATCCGACACGTGCGTCCGCACGCAGAGCGGCGACCAGTGGTGTTGGGGATCGAACTACTGGGGACAGATCTTCGACAAGCCGCTCGCGCAGCCCGGTTACCAGACGCCGGTGAAGGCGACGCTCGCCACCGGCGCCGTCGTGCGCAATGGCCAGACGTCGTCGTGCGCGCTTCTGACCGACAAGACCGTCGAGTGTTGGGGACGCGTCGACGACGGCGAGTCCGGCAGCGGGCTCAACTACGGAACGTCGTGCAACAACGGCTACCGATGCAACATGAACCCGACCAAGCTGAACGAGCTCGCGAACGTCGCGCTGCTCGCGGTCGGGTGGGGACAGAACTGCGCCGTCGAGCGCGATGGATCGGTCTGGTGCTGGGGAGTCAACGACTCGGGCGTCCTCGGGCACGATCCGGCGGGCGACACGGCGTGCCGCGGATCGCTGCAATGTACCTACGTGCCGTCGCGCGTCCTCGGATTGCCGGCCATCGCCGACATGTGAGCGGCAGCGCCGTGGACCCGCTACGGCGAGGACGTCCTTCAGGCCCCCGGCGTGAGAAACGTCATCATCTCGCGCACGACCGGCTCCGGCGTGTCGACGTGCGCGAAGTGCGACGTGTCGTCGATCCACGCGAGCGACGATCCCGCGATGAGCTCGTGCAGGCGGTCGCCGTTCTTCGGCGGCACGAGCGGATCGCGTCGCGAGTAGAGGAGCAGGAGCGGCATCGGAAACGCGCGACCGCGGCGCGCTTCGAGCTCGTCGCGAAACTCGGCGAAGCCCGCGGGCGACATCGTGTCGTACAGGTACCGGATGAACGTCGCGATCCCCGCGTCGTCGCCGAGCGGCGCGGCGTACTCGCGCGTCTCTTCGCGCGACTTGAGCGTCTCGTCGAAGTAGTGGACGTTCTTCCAGACCCAGCGCTCGCGGTCGCGGCGAATGACGGCGGCGAGCGCGGCGCTAGCTCCGGGAATCGCGAGGCCCGCGTGGAGCGCGTGGTAGCGCACGTCGGGGAGGGCGGGGGAGTGGATGTTCACGAGACGCGCGAACGCGCCGTCGTCGCGAAGGGCGTGGCGCATGCAGAGGTACCCGCCGAGGGAGTTGCCGACCGCGAGGCATCCGCGAATGCCGAGCGCCGCTTGGAATTCGCCGATCCACTCGGCGAGCGCCGCGGCCGAGTGATTGCACTCCGCACGTTTCGTCGTGCGCCCCGCGCCTGGGAGATCCGGCGCGATGACGCGAAAGCGCTCGGCGAGCGGCGCGTAGACGTAGCGCCACGAGTAGCTCGAGGTCATGAGACCGTGGACGAGCAAAAGCGGAGGGCCTGCTCCGATCTCACGGTAGTGGACGCGCAGATCGCCGAACGGGCGCGACGGCATCGCGATCTCTCGCGCGGTCGTTCGCGCGAAGTCGTGCGGGCGGCGCGGGAGATCGGGGAGGAGATCGAACGCCACGCGCTCGAAGGGGCGCAGCATGCCGTTACCGTTCGGGCGGCGGAGGCGGCGGGTTGCAGTAGGTGATCGACTGGCGCCACTTTCCCTTCTCGCACCGCCATCCGTTCGATCCGCAGCCTTGCTTCTCTTGGCATTTCATTCCGTCGGTCGCGCACGACTTGCCTTCGACGATCGTCGCGGGGCATCCCATCGCGACGGGCGCTGCGGCGTCGGGCGCGGCGGCGACGGGCGCGCCGGCGTCGGACACGTGAGGTCCGATGGGTTTTCCTCCCTCCGTCGCGACGGGGGCGATCGGCGGATCCTGCGGAGGCGGCGGCGGATTGCAGTACGTCATGACCTCGCGCCACGTGCCGTTCTCGCAGCGGTAGCCGTTGAGGCCGCAGCCCTCCTTGAGCTTGCACTCGCGCGTGCCGCTGCACGAATCTCCACTGTTGATCTTCTCGGGGCACGTCGTCGTGGCGCAGGCGGCCGCAGCGAGCGATGCGCCGACGGCAGCGACGGTCACGACGAACGCGGGGCGAAAGCGTGAGGGCATCGGCCGAAGGTACCAGGTCGTCGACGTCACGTGCACCAAGCGCCGGGCGCGGGAACGCGCAGCGACAAACACGTGAGCGCGCCGTCGCCCTTGGGGATTTCGCCGACGTCGACGACGAGGACGTCCAACCCCGTCGCGGCGAGGCGCTCCGCGGTGCGCGGTGCCGCTGCAGAGACGAGCACGGACCGACCGAGCGCGAGGACGTTCGCGCCGCTCGGCTCGGACGCAGCGACGCACGTGAGCCCGGCGTCGCGGAACGCGGTGAGGTCGTCGTCACGGAGAACGTTCGCGTCGTAGACGAGCAGGGACGCGCTCGCCAACGTGCACGCCGATTTGAGATGGAGGCCGTCGCGCACGGTGAGCGTCACCGTCTCGAGACCGTCGAGCGCAGCGATGCGCGCGAGGAAGCGCGCGCCGTCGAGGTTCGTGCGCGACGAGATCCCGACGAAGAGCTTGCCGTCGACGCGCAGCACGTCGCCACCGTCGAGCGTCGCGGGGCCGGTCATCGTGTGTACGGCCATATGGCTGTCGAGCGCCGCACCGACGTCGGCACTTTCGTTGCGCCGCGCTTCGGCTCCGGGGCGCGTCAGGACCGCGCCGCGCCCTAGGATCACCGCCGTGTCCTCGACGAAGCAAGCGTCGGGGCACTCGTCGTCCGTGGGGATCGCGTCGACGGCGACACCGAGACGGCGAATCGTCGCCACATACGCCGCGTGCTGGCGTCGCGCGGCGTCGACGTCCATGCGCACGGCGGTGTCGACGCGGAGGCATCGCGCGTAGCTCGCGGCCACCTCGCGGACGAAGACGCGCGCGGGCAACGCGAAGGAGGGCATGGCGCTTTCTACCAGAGATCGCGCGGCGCCTCGCGGCTCGACCAACCGTAGCGCTCACGCGCGGCGTGCGCAGGAGCGCGAAGTCGGTGCGCTACAGCGCGTCGTCCTCCGCGCTCGTCCACGCCACCGCGCGCGAGACCCAGCTCGGCATGTCGGGCGGAAACGTATGGCCGACGTTGCCGAGCCCGACGAAGATCGCCGGCACGCCTTGCCGCGCGAGACGCTCCGACGCCGTCTGCATCGGCCCTCTCATCATGTCGCCGTCGCCCGCGCCCATGTACACGCGGCGGACTCCGGCGCGCGCGAGCCGTGCGGCGTCGGGGCGCACGTCGGCGGCGACGAGGATGAGGCTCGACCAGCGACCGTCGCTTCGCTGCGCGACGTCGAGCGCGGCGAGCGCGCCCCACGAGAAGCCGATGAGCGTCCCGTTCGCGCGATCGTCGACCGCGCCCGGGTGCGCCGCTGCGACGCGCTTGACGGCGGCGTCGACGAACGATGCGTTGTCCTTCCACTGCCACACCGAGCCGACGCCCTCGCAGCGCGCGGTGCCACGCGGGCAGACGAGCCAGCTCTTTCGTGCGACCGCGTCGGCGAACCACGGGCAGGTGTTCTCGGGCATGCCGCACATGCCGTGAAGCATCACCGCGACGGGCGCGCGCGTCGCGTCGGCGTCGCGCGGCGGGTAGACGAGGACGTCCGGCTCGCCCGCGCTGCGGAGCCACTCCGGCTCGATCGACGCAGGTACGCGCGGGCGCGCCGGCGTCGTTTCGGCGTTCGCTGTTGCGCGCGCGAGCGTCGTCGTCGCATTCGCAGCCGCAGTCGCGCCGAAGGAAACGGCTCGCGTGCGGACACGCTCCGGCGTCGGCGCGGCGAGCGCGACGAGGACGATCACGACGGACACACAAACCCATCCCCACGCGCGCCGTGCGCGGCGCGCTCGTTCGTCGAGCATGACTGTCCCCATCGCGCGAAGGCGCGTGAGCGCGCAGCGCGCGACGCGACCGCACCTCGCGATCGCCGTTCACATCCGCTGCTTCACTCGTCCATCGCGCGAGCGCGCGGAACTGTGACGCTGCTTCTTCGAGCGTTGGGAATCGAACGGGAAAGTCGGAAGGTCGGAAGGATCGAGAGTGGAACCTTCCGATCTTCCGATCTTCCTGTGAAGATCTCACAGGACCGCCGCGGGCAACGCGCGAATGTCCCGATCGCGAATGCGGCTCGCGGCGCTCGGCGGCTACTTCTTCGAGTCGGTCGGATCGCCGAGCGAATCGGATCCGCTGCCGGTCTTCGGCGGCAGCGGCTTCGGTCCCGCCTTCGGCGACGGAGGCGCCGTGACGGGCGTCGTTCCCGTCGGCACGATGCTCGGCGTCACGTTGCTCGGCGCGGGCGTCGGTAGCTTCATCTCCGACGAGTCCTTCGTCACGCGCGGCGGCGCCGGCGGTTGCGCGTCCGGCGCCTGCGCGTCCGGCGCCTGCGCGTCCGGTGCGCTCGTGTTGTCGAGCGCGGGCGCCTGCTCCGGCGGCGCGGGCGGCAACGGCGGCGGCATCGGCGCGCTCGGTCCGCTCGGCCCCGTGGGAGTGCGCGTCGGCTCGGGCACCGCGATGTCGTTGCCGCGCGTTCGCCACACCGCCCAAATCGCGAGAGCGAGCACGACGAGGAGCGCCGCCGCCGCGAGCTGCGCCGCCCACTTCGCGCGGAAGTGCTTTCGCAATCGCGCGACGCGCTGCCGCACACGCGGCGCCGGAACGTTCTCTTCCGCGGCGATCGTCTCGAGCTTCTCGCCCGCCCCTTCGCGAAGCATCCACTCGAGCGTGCTCTCCGAGCCTTCGCCGTCAGGGAGCTCGCGCTGCGCCCAGTGCAGCAAGTCCTGCGCGCTCTGCGGCGCGCTCGCCGCGGCCACCTCTTCGACCACCGTCGGCTCGCGCGGCACTTCGCGTCGCGTCCGTCGGAAGTGGTCCGCGATCTTGTTCCGCGCGATTCCGAAAATCCACGGCTTCAGCTCGGCATCGCTCTCGGGCGCGCTCCCCGACGCGAGCGCATCGGCCAGCGTCGACTGGACGATGTCGTCGACCTCGATCGCCGGGACGCGCGTCCGAACGAAACGCGCGAGCTGCGACGCGAGCGCCGGATCGGCGAGGAACGTCGCGCGGCGATCGCGCTCGGGGAAGGCTGTCATGACCATTCGAATCTACCCACTACGGGTGCATCGCGTGAGCGCGCCCGAGTGTGACGTGGGGGTGGGCGATTTGTTTTGGGCTGTGGGGGTCCTTCGCTTCGCTCAGGATGACATACAGGCCACGACACCCACGCCAGGTGCGACGACGTCAGCGCCGCGCGGTCGCCGTCGTAAACCGAACGAGTCTCAGCACTTCTTGGTACTCGCCGGGGCGCGCGCGCACGAGCGTCTGCGCCTGCATCACGTCGAGGAGGCACGTCGGTGGGCGCACGTCGATCCCCTCGGGCGCGAGGAGCGCTTCGATCCGCCGCGCGTCGGCCGCTCCGAGCTTCCTCGTCAGGACGATCGCGTCGGTCGGTGCTTCGTCCGAGATCGTGATCACCTCGATGCGCCCCGCGACCGTTCCGACGTAGATACCGATCGCTTCACGTACGCTCGCCTCGTCGATTCGCGGCACGGTCACGGCGCCGACGTCGGCGTCGCCGTGGACGATCGCCGCCACGACGGACGGGTGCGATCCGACGAAGCGCTGCTCCGCGAACGTCGTGTCGGGCTCGATGCCGCGCGCGACGAGGTGCGCGCGGATGAGCAGGTAGCCGCCGACGGAGAGCGGGTCGACCCACGCCGCTTTCTTTCCTTCGAGGTTCGCCAGCGAGATCCCCGACCCCGCGCGCGCGACGAGCGCCGCGCGGTACGTTGCGCTCCCGCCGCGGACGACCTTGAACACGGCGCGCGCGCCCGCTTCGATCCGCGCGCACACCCCAGACGGCGCCCACACGATCTCCGCTTCGCCGGCGAGCGCACGCGCTTCGAGCGCGTGGTAGTCCGCCGCAACGTCGACCTCGATCTCGTCGCCGAGGGCCTCGGACAGCGCGCCCTGCAGAAACTCCGCACGCGCGCTTGCACGAGCGCGGCCGAGTGATGGCGGAAAGAGGAATCGTAGCATCGTGCGCTTTTGCGAGGAGTGTCGACGAGTGTCGGCGTGCTAAATGCACGCCGATGAAGAGTGCCGCGAAAATGAACGCGGACTCTGCGTGAGAATGATGGCAGAGGCAGACCAGGCGAGCCAGGCGAAGGGCGATCCGCGCGCGCAGCGCGTCGTCGCGCTCGTGTTCGTGACGGTGTTTCTCGATCTCATCGGTTTCGGGATCGTGATCCCGCTGATGCCGTTTTACGTGCAGTCGATGGGCGGCTCGGCGCTCACCGTCGGCGTGCTGCTCTCGTGTTTTGCTGCGACGCAATTCATCGCGACGCCGTACCTCGGGCGCCTGTCGGATCGCGTCGGTCGCCGCCCGGTGATCCTCATCAGCCTCGCGGGAAACGCGGCGTCGATGATCCTCTTTGCGCTCGCGACGAAGGCGATGTTCCTTCCTCTGCTCTTCGCGTCGCGCATCCTCGCGGGCGCGACGGCGGGGAACCTGGCGGCGTGCCAGGCGGCGATCGCCGACGTCACGCAGGGGGCGAGCCGCGCGAAGGGCATGGGCCGCCTCGGCGCGGGGATCGGCCTCGGGATCGCGCTCGGTCCGTGGCTCGGCGGCGTTCTCAGCGCCGAGTACGGCGCGTGGGCTCCGCCGCTCGGCGCGGCCGCGATGGCCCTCGCCGATCTCGTCGCCGCGTTCTTCCTCATGCCCGAGACGCGCGCGCCGCGTCCGCGCGACGCCGCCGGCAAATCGATCGCGCCGCCGAAGGTCTCGCTCGCGACGGTGTTCCGTCAGCCGAAGCTCGTGATCGTCTTGGCGCTCTTCTTCTTCACGTTCCTCTACATGACGAACCTGCAAACCGTGCTCGCGTTCATGACGAGCCATAGGTTTCACTGGACCGAGGTGCACGTCGGCTACGTGTTCCTCGGCATGGGCATCGTGATGCTCGTCGTGCAAGGTCTGCTCATCGGCCCGATCGCGAAGCGCTTCCGCGAGCTGCACGTCGTGATCGCCGGCGCGATCCTCAGCGGCGTGGGGCTCGCGCTGGTCGCCGTGGCCGGGAGCATCGCCGTGCTCGTCGTCGGGCTCCTCGGGCTCGGGCTCGGCCTCGGCGTGACGCAGCCGCTCCTCGCGTCGATCGCGGCGCAGCACGCCGGCGAGGAGAATCGTGGCGCGCTCCTCGGGTACGCGCAGTCGTCCGGCGGTCTCGCACGCACCGTGGGACCCTTGTTCGCCGGCTTCCTCTACGCCGATTCGCACTCGGGCCGACCGTTCGTCGCGGGATCGATCTCGGCCTGCGTCGTCCTCGTCCTCG
>JAYVXB010000696.1:0-11522 GCA_043785585.1 Deltaproteobacteria bacterium
CGCGCGCTCGATGAGGTGCTGGTTCTTGCTCGTGAACTGATCGCCGACGTTGGTCGAGACGCATGGCTTGATGCCGCCCGTGCCGAACGCGACCATCGCGAGGCCGATGAAGAGGCCGGTGGTGCCCGGAACGAGCGCGACGACCGCGCAGCCGGTCGCGTAGACCAGCGAGAACGTCATGATGGTGCGGTACTTCCCCCAGAAGACGTCCGAGATCACCGCGCCGACGAGCGGGAAGAAGTACGCGCCCGACTTGAAGAGGGAATGCCACTTCGTGGCGTCTGCGTCTCCCATCGTCAGGAACTGCGTCATGTAGACGGTCAGGATCGCGTTGATCCCGTAGTAGCAAAACCGCTCCGCGAACTCGTTCGCGATGATGAACGGAATGCCCGAGGGCATTCGGTCGTCGCGCGCCTCGGCGGCGGGGGTCGTGGTTGCGGGCTCGGACAGCGAGGCGGCGGGTTGGGTCATTGCGCGGCGCGCAGCCTATCACGCGATCGATCGGCGAAACGCGATCGATGCGCCGTCAGCGCCCCGATCGATCCGTCTTCGGTGGGCGTGACGTCGGCGTCGGTCGCGGCACGCCGCTCGGGCGTCCGGTAGCGGTCGCGGGCACCGCGTCGGGGGTCGGCGTGGGTGGCGCGTTGGAGAGACCGCCGGGTCGAGACTGAAATGGCGGACGCGCCTGTTGGCGCTGCGACGACGTGGGGTCGCTGCTCGTGCGCGAGTCGTGCGCGATACCGGAAGGCGGTACCGCGTCGGCTCCCTTGGACTTTTTGTAGTCGCGCCAACACGTCGGGCAGCGCCACTCGATCACAATCGTCCCGTCGGCGGGATCCTTGTACCGCGTCAACCTCCAACCGAACTGCGCGCTGATGAGGGTGTAGTTCGTCTCCGTCTCCGGCGACTTCTTCCCGCATCCGATGCACGTCTGGCGATCCCGCATCGAGCCCCTTAGTGCCCAGAATCGCACGGAATGACAAGGCTAGCCACGAAGTTTCCGGCGCGCCGAGTGCTGGCTTGCTTGGCCCGTCAGTCAGCTACGCACGAGCGACAGGCGCGGGAGCGCGCCGAACGAGACCATGTGGCCGCTCTCTTCCGCGACGTAGACGTTGCAGTCCTCGTCGACGCGAAGCATGTCGGGGATCGCTTCGCACGGCGCGATCGCCGCGAGGAGCGCGCCGTCGCGCGGGCGGAGGACGTGCACGTCGGTGTGCGGCACGAAGAGGGCGCCCGAACGGAGCACCGGCTCGAGGCGACGCGGCACGTCGGAGTCGAGCGCGCGCGGCGCGAGGATCTGCCTGTAGCGGAGCTCGCCCGTGCTCGCGTCGATGCCGACGACCTCGCCAGTCGGCGTGTTGCCGATCAGGAGATCGTCGATCGCGAGCCATGACGTGCCGACCGTCGCGATCGGACCAGGGGAGGTCCAACGCGGCGCGCCGGTTTCGCGGTCGAACGCGATGAGCTTCAGGCCGTTGCGCTCACGCACGGCCAGCGCGATCGTGTCGCCGGCGACGAGCGGTGCGCCCTCGATCGAGCACGCCGTCGGCGGATCCGGGATGGCGCGCGTCCAACGGATGTGACCCGAGAACGGATCGATCGCGTGGAGCTGCGCGAGCGAGCTCGATCCGCCTGCGAGCGCGAAGAGGACGTCGTGATCGAGCGTCGGCGACGCGCGAAAGCGAAGACGATCGCGCACGCGCCACACGACCGATCCGGTGAGAACGTCGAGCGCGGTGAGCGCGCTGTCGCCGCTCGTGAAGTAGAGGAGCTTGCCCGCGCGCTTCATGCGGAGCGCGGGCGTCTTGTTGATCGCGCCGTCCCATCCGCGTCCGCCGCGCTCGGTCTTCCCCCACGTGAACCGCCATCGCGGCTCGCCGCTCGTGAGATCGATGGCGACGAGATGATGCTCGCCTTCCGTGACGATGAGCAGGCGCGGCAGGCCGGGGAGGTGAACGACAGCGCCGGCGGGCGGACCTCCGAGGCGTGGCGCGAGCTTCGTCTTGAGCGTGACCTCGCCGTTGCCGAAGTCGTGGACGGCGAGAGTGCCGTCGGAGTGCACGCGCGCGATCCCACCGGGCGTGACGACGCTCGTCGCGCGGGTCGCGGGCACGCGCCACAGGACCTCGCCGGTCGTCCGCGCGAGGCAGAACATCTCGGACGTCGCGCCGACCACGAGGCGGTCACCGCAGAGGAACGTCGCGCGAAGATCGATCCCGGGGACGAGCGCGCGCCATCGCACGGCGTAGCGGAGGCGCGTCGCGCGCAGCGAGTCGTCGCCGGGGACGGACGCGACGCGGGCAGCGCCGATGCTCGACGGCGTCGCGCTCGCCCGTGCGCGCGCACTCTCGGCGAACGCGCGGTACGGCTCGGGCGTCGGGTTGATCTTCGAGTCTTGTCGGCAGACCTCGCGGAGCGCCTCGCTCGCCTCGCGCAGTTGCCGACGGAACGCCGAGAGGCGCAAATTCGTGCACTGCGCGCGATCGCGGCGAAGGAGCGCGCGGACCAGCGCTCGACCGAACGCGAGGCTCGCTTCGACGAAGTCGGTGACGCCGAGCGCGGGGAACGTGTAGTCGGCGCGATCGCGGCGGGAGCTCCGCGCGACGCCGAGCGTGAGCGCGAGCTTGCCGTCGGGCGACACGCGAACGCCGAGCACCAGGCCGCCGGCTTCGCTGCGAACGTTGTATGCGATGCCGCGCTCCCACGACTCGAGCGCGCGACGCGACACTTCGACGAGGCGCTCGGCGACGAGGAACGGATGCGCGTCGGCGAGCTCGACGGCGCGCCCACGAATCTCTGCGCGAAGGCGGCCGCGGAAGAGGAGCGCGTGCAAGTCCGCGCGCTCGACGCTCGGATCGCTCTCGAGCGCTGCGCTCGCGCGAATGGCGAACTCCGATGCGAACGCGATCGGCGCGTCGCGATCGATCTCGACGGTGACGGAGCTCGGCGCGTCCACGTCGCCGTCCGCGTCGTCGTCGCTCGGCGTGATCGACGCGAGCGCCGATTCCGCGGCTTCGAGCTCGATGGCCACGGCAGGCGTCCCGCCGCGCCGCGCGATGACGTCGCGAATCGCGTCGCGCGCGCTGTGCACGACCTCGTCGAACGCGACGGACCTGTCGTAGACGGCAACGCAAGGATCGGCGCCCGCTCTATAGACGCTCAGCGACGCCATCGCTCCGAGCCGCTCGACGCACATCTCCCACGGCTCGTCGTAGAAGCGAACGATCGCCTTGCCGCGCCGCCGTCGCCCTAGCTCCGCGAGCGCGAAGCCGAGATCGCGGAGCACGCACCCTGCGTGCGCGTCTCCATGGCGTGACGCCGACTGCGCGTCGGCACCGGCGATGAAGACGTCGAGGACCTCGCCGGCCGGGCGTCTACGCTCCCGCGTGCCGGACGGCGTCGCGCCGTCGTCGGGGAGTACGGACTTCGAAGAAGGGTCCTGCGCGACGAGGATGTCGAAGCTTCGCATTTTGGGGATCGGCGGGAGGCCGCGGATAACCGAATCGTAGAAACGAAGCGCGCCATGGACGTAGTTTTCGGGGGAACCTGACGCGTATTGGACACGCACCAGAGACGCTGCTAGCCGACCCGTGCGAGGCTTGGGTCCGAGATGAACGACTTCTTGTCGCCCGATTGGGACGCACCGCTCGACGTGAACGAGTACGTCCGCGCGACGCCGAAGACCGCTCAAATCAAGGGAATGTTCCTCGCGGCGATCGTCGACGGCTGCCGCGAGAAGGGCGTGCCCCTCGACGGCGCGCGCGATCGCTACATCGCGTTCAGCGACTACCCGCTCGTGGAGCACCTCGAGCTCATGGCGAAAGGCGCGCCGGTGCTCTTCCCGGGACGATCGCTGCGGCGTTCGCTCCGCTCCACGGGTCGCGCGTCGTACGCCACCTTCGTGCGCTCGGTCGTCGGCCGCGTGGTGTTCGGCGGCAGCGCGGTCGAGATGATGTCGTCGATCGTGGCGATGATCCGCGGCTACGAAGTCGTGATGCCGTCCGCCAAGATCCACATCGTCGACTCGTCGGCGACGAGCGTGACGATGCGGATGAGTGGGATGTACACGTTTTTCGATTCGCACCACGTCGGTGTCTTCGAGGGGGTCGCGCGCGCGTGTGGCGTGCGCGCCGAGGTGCGCGTGCGCCTTCATTCGCTCGTCGCGGGCGACATGCTCATCACGTGGTGAAGGCCGCGCGCGGTGCGGCGATGGGCGTGGCGGCAGCGCTCCCATTGGCGCTGTGGATGTGGGGGTTCACCGTCGACGATGCGCTCATCTCGGTGCGGTACGCGCGCCATCTCGCCGAGGGGGCGGGGTATCGGTTCAACGTCGGCGCGGCGGTCACCGACGGCGTGACGCCGCTACCGTGGGCGTTCGTGCTCGGTCCGTTCGCGGGGACGGATCCGATGACGGTGCTCGTGCGCGCGAAGTGCCTCGGGCTCGGGGCGTGGCTCGGCGCTGCAGCGGCATGGGGCGTGGCCGTCGCGCGCGCGCCGGCGGCCGCGTGGGCGAAGGGGATCGCGGTCGTCGTCTTGGCGCTGTCGGTGCCGGTCGCTGCGCACGCGGTGAGCGGGATGGAGACGGCGGTCGCGATGGCCCTCGCGACGTGCGCATCGGTGGCCTCGAGCGCGCGCGCGGCCGCGTGCTTCGCGGGCCTCGCGGCGGCGTTGCGACCCGAGATGGCGGCGTGGGCGCTCGTGCTCGCGGCGGTGCGCGGGCTCGCGAGCGACGGGCAGGGGAAGGGCGCGTCGTCGCGGTCGCCGTCGGAGCGCGCTCTCCTCGTCGGGATCGCGCTCGGGCCGTTTGCGGCGTGCGCGGTCGCGCGCGTGATCGCGTTCGGTCGTGCGGCGCCGCTCGCCGTGCTGGCGAAGCCGAGCGATCTCGCCCACGGGTTCGCGTACGCCGTCGCTGCGTCGGTGGTCGCGCTCGGTCCCATCGCGGCGGCGGCGCCCTTCGCGTATCGGCGCGCGTTTTCGCCTGCGTCCGCGATCGCGCTCGCCGGCGTCGCGCATCTCTTCGCGGTCGTCGCCGTTGGTGGCGACTGGATGCCGTACGCGCGCCTCGTCGCGCCGATCGTCCCGTCGCTACTCTACGCCTTCGTCCTCGCGGCACCGCACGCACGACCTTGGGCGAACGCCTCGCGCGGTGGCCTCGCGCTCTCTGCGGGCGTCGTCCTCATCGCGATGGGTGGCACGTCGGGCCGAACCGTTGGCGCCGATCGCGTCCGCCTCGTCGAGAACGCGCGCCCCGAGCTCGCGGCTGCGCATCGCGTTGCTGCCCTCGACATCGGTTGGGTCAGCGCCGCGACCGAAGCGCCGATCGTCGATCTCGCGGGCGTCACCGACCCGACGATCGCCGTCCTGCCAGGTGGCCATACGTCGAAGCACGTCGACGCATCGATGCTGCTCGAGCGTGATCCCGACGTGATTCTCCTCTACGCCGCGACGACGATCGATCTCCGCGCGTGGCAACGCGGACGCTACCCGCGCGCGCTCGAGGCGTACCTCGCGCGCTCGGAGCGTCTCGCAGAGCGCTACGACGCCACGGCGTGGCTACCGCTTGGATCGGTCGGCGCCGGATACGTGCTCCTCCGGCGCCGATGAGTCTGTCATCCTGAGGGCCAAAGGCCCGAAGGACCCGCCTCAGCCGCGGCGCGGACCACGATCGCGCGGCGGACCGTCGCGACGCGGTCCACGATCGCGATCGCCACCGCGACCGCCACCACCGCCGCTCGGACGCCCGCCGCCGCCTTCACGCGCGGCCAACATGCGCGCCTTCGCGGCCTCGCCCTCGGGCCCTTCCGGCAGCGGCAAGAGCTCGCGTCGCGTGAGGCGAATCTTCCCGTCGCGCTCGACCGACAGGACCTTCACCTCGACGATGTCGCCCTCTTTCATCACGTCTTCGACGCGCTCGACGCGCGTGTGCGCCATCTCGGAGATGTGGAGCAGCCCGTCGGTGCCCGGAAGCAGCTCGACGAACGCGCCGAAGTCCGTGACGCGCTGGACCGCGCCCTTGTACGTCGCACCGACCTCGGGCTCCGTCGTGAGCCCCTTGATGATGTCGAGCGCGCGCTTGACCGCGTCGCTGTCCGCCGACGCGATGTTGACCGTGCCGTCGTCCTCGACGTCGATCGCGACGCCCGTCTGATCGATGATCCCCTTGATCGTCTTGCCGCCCGGCCCGATGACCAAACGGATCTGATCCGGCTTGACCTTGATCGTCGTGATGCGCGGCGCCCACTTGTTCAAGTCGGGGCGATGCGTCGCGAGCGTCTCCATCATCTTGCCGAGGATGTGGATGCGGCCTTCACGGGCCTGATCGAGCGCCTGCGTGAGGATCTCGCGCGAGAGGCCGGCGATCTTGATGTCCATCTGGATCGCCGTGATGCCGCGCTCGGTCCCGCACACCTTGAAGTCCATGTCGCCGAGGTGATCCTCGTCGCCGAGGATGTCGCTCAGGATCGCCATGCGCGTCCCGTCCGAGATGAGCCCCATCGCGATGCCCGCGACCGGCGCCTTGATCGGCACGCCCGCGTCCATCATCGACATCGTGCCGCCGCACACCGCTGCCATCGACGACGAGCCGTTCGACTCGAGCGTCTCGCTGACGATGCGGATCGTGTACGGGAAGTTCTCCTTCTCGGGGAGCATGCGCACGAGCGCGCGCTCGGCGAGAGCGCCGTGACCGATCTCGCGACGGCCGGGGCCGCGCATCGGCTTGGTCTCGCCGGTCGAGAACGGAGGGAAGTTGTAGTGGAGGAGGAAGCGCTTCCATCGCTCGCCGATGAGGGCGTCGATCTTCTGCTCGTCGCTCGACGTGCCGAGCGTCGTCGTGACGATCGCCTGCGTCTCGCCGCGCTGGAAGAGCGCCGACCCATGCACGCGCGGGAGGAGCGCGACCTCGGTGGCGATCGCGCGGATCGTCTTCGAGTCGCGGCCGTCGATGCGCTTCTTCTCGGTGAGGACGTACTCGCGGACGACGTTGTACTTTCGCTCCTCGAACTCTTCTTTGATCAGCTTCTCGTTCGCCGTGTAGAGCTCGGCGCCGAACTGCGTCTGAAGCGCCGTGGACATCGCCGTCTTCGCGGCTTTGTATCCGTCGTAGCGCTTCTTCTTGTCC
Source organism: Deltaproteobacteria bacterium (assembly GCA_043785585.1). GTDB lineage: Bacteria > Myxococcota_A > Polyangia > Polyangiales > Polyangiaceae > JBBQXV01. The sequence goes on from JAYVXB010000696.1 coordinate 7,121, forward strand.
TTGATGAGCGAGCTCTCGAGGATCGACTTGTCGACGAGCGCCGGGATCTTCGACGCGATGTCGGCCGGGAGACGCTTGCGCTCGAACGGCCGCTTGGGCTTTCCGACCGCGGCGCGAATGCGCTCGATGAGCTCGAGGATCGGCTGCGCCGCCTTGTGCGCGAACATCAGCGCATCGATGATGTCGCCTTCCTTCGCCTCGGCTGCGCCGCCTTCGACCATCACGATCGCGTCCTTCGACGCGGCGACGATGAGATCGATGTCGGCCGCCGCTTGCTCCTCGAACGTCGGGTACGCGATGAGCTCGCCGTTCACGCGCGAAACGCGCACGCCGACGATCGGGCCTTCCCACTGGATGTCCGAGATGTGGAGCGCCGCAGACGCGCCCGTCATCGCGAGGACGTCGGTCGGGTTGACCTTGTCCGTGCTGAGGACCGTCGCGATCACTTGCGTGTCGTTGCGGATCCCCTCGGGGAAGAGCGGACGGCACGGACGATCGATGAGGCGGCAGACGAGGATCTCCTCGTCACGCTGGCGCCCCTCGCGCTTGAAGAAGCCGCCCGGGATCTTCCCGGCCGCGAACGTCTTCTCGACGTACTCGCAGGTGAGCGGAAAGAAATCGAGGCCCGGGCGCTCGTCGCCCTGCACCGCGGTGACGAGGACGACGCTGTCGCCGTAGGTGATGAGGATCGATCCGTGCGCTTGCTTGGCAAGGCGCCCCGTCTCGAACGTCATCGGCTTGCCGTTGACGATTACGGATTCACGAACGAAGGACATGTTGGCTGCGCTCCAATGCGCGTACGCCGCTGCGTGCGACGAAACGCCGAGCTAACTCGAAGCGCTGGCCGGGTTGCGTCCTCGGTTCGTAGGCATGATCGGGGAACCGGATCGTCGAGACCGCACTGCGGTGCCGATGCCCGGGGGCGGGATCATGCCCACGAATCGAAGAGCAAAAGGCCTCTTCGAGAAGAGCTCGGGATGAACGGGCGAAACGTTTACGGATGCATCTTCACTTGCGGAGGTTGAGGGCGCCGACGACTTTGCGGTAACGGTCGAGGCTCGAGCGCTTGAGGTAGTCGAGGAGGCGGCGGCGCTTGGACACGAGGCGGAGCAAGCCGCGGCGCGAGTGGTGATCCTTGACGTGCGTCTTGAAGTGCTCGGTCAGGTAGCTGATGCGCTCGGTGATGAGCGCGATCTGCACCTCGGGCGAGCCGGTGTCGGCCTCGTGCGTGCGAAACTTTCCGACGAGCTCGGCTTTTTTCTCGGTGTGAAGCGGCATGGTGGTGCGTCTCTCATTCCATGAGCCGCGCGTTTTGAGACGGCGGCTCGATTCGGGCTCCCCCCAGCTGTGACGCGCTCGTGAGTGAACGGGTCGAGCCAGGCGAGGCCTAGGTTACGAAGCGGCGGAGTATATGCTCCAGCGCGGTTTCGTCAATTGCCGCCTTTGGGGGAGGCCGCGCGCCCGACCTTCAGCCGTCCTCCGGATTCGGAAGCTCGTTCGGCGGGCGCTTCGGTGGCTGCTTCGTCGGTGGGGTGCTGGGCGGCCCCGCGGGCTCTCCCGAGTCGCCGAAGTCGCCGCCCGCGAGCTTCCAGTGCCCGTGCTCGAACGTCCACTTGATCTCGAGGGCGTCGTTCTCGAGCTTGAGCTTCATCCGGACGATCTGCGCCGTCGTGATCTTCGCCTCGTCGCTCGCCGAGATGTTGCGGCACGTGTTGCCCGCCGCGAGCCCGCCGCCCATGTCCTTCGACTTGATCCGAAACAGGATGCGAAGGAGCAGCGCCTTTCGCATCCCGTCCATCGGATCCTCGACGAATCGCTCGAGGAACGCGCGGTTGCTCGCGACCAGCTTGAAGCTCTCGAAGCCCTTCTCGGCGACGAGGTGGTTCGAGATGAGATCGTCGATGACGTTGATCTTCGGATCGTCGCTCTCGAGCTCGCTGACGAACACCTTGCACGCTTCGACGAGCTTCGCCTTGCGCCACTCCGCGTTGTCGCGCTTGCCCTTGATTTCGAACGCCATGCGCACCGCCGCCTCGACCGCCTTCGCCGGCACCGCGAAGAACGCCGAGTGCTTGTTGCGCAAGAACATCGTGTTCACGCCGAGCAGCTCGCCGCCCTCGGTCGTCAGCGGCCCGCCGCTGCTGCCGGGATCGATCGGCGCGGTGTGCTGGATGAACGTCGTCTTGGCGCCGCCCTCTTCCTCTTGGAAGACGAACTCGGCGTTCGAGACCTTTCCTTCGGTCGTCTGGAAGCTCGGCTTGCCTGCCATCTCGGGGAAGCCGGTCGCGACGACCGTCTGACGATCTTTCGCCGGCGCGGCAGCGGGGCGAAGCCCGTACGCGATCGGACGCTGGCCCTGCGGGAACGCGAGGATCGCGAGGTCGTAGACCGGATCGGTGTAGACGATCTCGCAGCTCGAGTAGCTCATCCCCGTCGAAAAGCCGATCTGCGCGTCCTCGGCGATCTGCACGACGTGGCGGTTCGTGACGACGAACTCTTCGTCGCGCCCGTTCGCCGAGCGCACCATGACGAAGCCGCTTCCGCTCCCGCCGCTCGCGAACGCACGGAAGAATCGGCTGAGTCCTTCGTCCTTCGCGCGCGCCGCGATGTTCTCGAAGGTCTCTTTCAGCGCCTTCGGTGGAGTGACCTTGATGAGCGTCGTGAGCTTGCGCATGTCGACCGGCCCGGTCTTCCACTCGTTGGAAGCACCGGACGGATCGTTGGCGGGCGTCTTGTCGCCACACGCCGTGGAGAGCGCCGTGATCGCCGCGCCAGCGATCAACAGCGAAGCGACACGCCTCATACCCTTAAGGGGAGCACAAGAACGCGACGGAGTGAAGAGGACGAGATTCACAGGAAGACGCCGAGACGGGAAGCGAGAGGAAGTTTGTTGGGATCCCCAAACAAGACCTCCCGTCTTTCCGTCTTCCTGTGAATCTCGTCTGGGTCAAAATCGAGCCTGAAGAGAGACGCCCATGCCGAGGCGGTCCGGGCTCTGGAAGACGCGCAGGCTCGCGGTGCCCTCGTTGGGATCGCGGACGACGAGCGTGCCGTTGTTGTCGCGAACGTATTGCAAGAACACGACGGCGCTCAGCATGTTCGAGAGCGTCCAGCGGAGCGACGCGCGCCCCTGGAAGATCGGCGAGCGGTTCTTGTCGTACGGCAGGATCGACTCGTCGCCTTGCTGGCGCACGACGATCGTGCGCGACGCGGGAATGCCGCCTTCGGTAAACTCGCTCTTGAACGTGCTCGGGAGCTGAAGTCCGCCGCCGATGCCGGGCGTGAGCTTGAGCGAAGCGATGTGGTAGTCGAGCGACAATGCTCCGAAGAGCTCGGGATCGCTCTTCGTGTTCGTCGGCAACGACTCGAACGGAATGAAGCCGGGGACGTTGCGCACGACGAAGTTGAGATTTCGCATGATGCCGGTCGCGCTGAGCCGCAGGTAGCCCTTCTTCACGACGCCCTGCACCGCGCCGGCGTACGCGCCTTGGTTCTTCGTCGCGCCCGCGTTGTCGAAATCCTTGAGGTGCTGCGAGAGGTACGATCCCTCGGCGCTCACGCTCCACGCGAACTCGTTCGCCTTGTACTTCTCGGGCGCGAACAAGATCATCGGGCTCATCGGATCGTTCTTGTAGAGCTGGAAGTCGACCGACGCCGGCACCGGCATGTTGTGGTGGTAGACGACGCGAGCCGACGCTCCCATCGTGTAGACCTGCTTGCCGCGCACGTCCTCGAGGTCGAACTTGCCTTGCTGGAAGTAGCCCGCGCCGACGTCGAAGCGCAGCTGCTCGAGTGGATCGACGCCGAGCCCGCCGAGGAATCCAAAGTTCGTCTCGCCGACGCGGACGGTCTCGACGTCGTTCTCGCCGCCGGGGTTCAGGATTTTTTCCGGCTGTACGATCGTCGCCGTCTTGAATCCGCCGAAGACATAGAACTTGTCGGTGTCGTACTGGATCTTCATCCCCGGCGACGATCCCTGGATGCGCGGGAAGATCGACTGGTTGATGTAGGAGCTCGTCCCGCCCCAGCTGATGTCGTAGAGGTAGCCGAGACGAAAGCGATCGGTATCGAGCGGGAAGAAGACCGCCGAGATGCCTTCGTTCTTGCTCGCGCCCGTGTTGTAGAAGAGGCGAATGAACGAGCCCGAGTCGTAGAGGGCCTGGTTGAGCGCGCCGGTGTTTGACGCGAGCGCCGCGAGATCGAAGCGCAGGACGAGCGCCGCCTCGGTCGTCAGCTTGTCGATGAAGCCCGGCATTTTTTTGTACATCACGAGGTGCGTGATGTTCTCGCGGCCGCTGAAGCGCGAGTTCAGGTTGTCGAAGAAGAGGCGGTACTGCGAGCGGTCGCCGACCGCGAACGTCGGCGAGAGCGGCACGAGCTCGCCCGTGCGGTGGAGGAAGTC
>JAYVXB010000697.1:0-11517 GCA_043785585.1 Deltaproteobacteria bacterium
GGAAGCGCGATTCAACGAGGACAGCGGCAACATCGATCTCTTCCAGTACATGACCGTCGTCGACGACGTGTCCGACGAGGAGCGCGAGATCGCCCACGAAGACGCGATCAAGGTCGGCCTCACGGCGGAGCTCGGGGAAGAGCTCGGGTTTCAAATCTTCTGGCACCCCGCGCACGCGAAGAAGGCGCAAGAGCAGGACAAAGAGTACGGCGACTTGCTCAACGTGAAGCAGGCGCGCGCTTCGTTCGGGCGCATCGCGGCGCAAACGGCGAAGCAGGTGCTCATCCAGCGAGTGCGCGACGAAGAGCGCGACCTCATCTTCAACGAGTTCAAGGACCGCAAGGGCGAGCTCATCAAGGGCGTCGTTCGGCGCTTCGAGAAGGGGAACAACATCATCGTCGACCTCGGGCGCACCGAGGGCGTGATGCCGTTCCGCGAGCAGACGCCGCGCGAGACGTACCGTCCGGGCGATCGCATCGTCGCGTACGTGAAGGAGATCGATCGCGAGGCGCGCGGGCCGCAGGTCATTCTCAGTCGCAACGATCCGAAGCTCGTCGAGAAGCTCTTCGAGGCCGAGGTTCCGGAGATCTACGAAGGCATCGTCCGTATCGTCGCGTGTGCGCGCGAGCCGGGCGCTCGGTCCAAGATCGCGGTCACCAGCCGCGACGCGGACGTCGATCCGGTCGGCGCGTGCGTCGGCATGAAAGGCGCGCGCGTCCAGGCCGTCGTTCAAGAACTGCGCGGCGAGAAGATCGACATCGTCCCGTACGATCGCGATCCCGCACGCTTCGTCTGCGCGGCGATTCAGCCGGCCGAGGTCAACAAGGTCATCGTCGACGAAGCAGACGGGCGCATGGAGCTCGTCGTTCCGGACGAGAAGCTCTCGCTCGCGATCGGGCGCAAAGGGCAGAACGTGCGCCTCGCGGCGCAGCTCACGGGCTGGAAGCTCGACATCATCAGCGAGGCCAAGTTCAAGCAGATGGAGGAGGAGGCCATCACGGCTCTTCAGCAGATCGAAGCGGTCAGCGAGCAGATCGCGCGCTCGATGTACCGCCTCGGGTTCCGCACGCTCGAAGAGCTGGCGGAGTCGACGCAGGAAGAGCTCGCCGCGATCCCGGGTCTCGGCGGCGCGGAAGCGGCGGCGAAGATTCGGCAGAGCGCCGAGACGACGATGGAGAAGCTCCGCCAAGAGCGAATCACCGCAGCGTCGTCGCGGACCGAGCCGCTCACGGAGAAAGAGCGCCTCCTCTTCATTCGCGGCATCGGCGAGCGCACGATTCAGCTCCTCGAGGACGCCGGGTACAAGACGGTCGAGGACATCCTTCGCGAGGAAGAGGACAAGCTCGCGATCAAGACGGGCCTCGGCATCAAGAAGGCGCGCTCGATCAAGACCGGCGCGGACCACTTCCTGACCAGCGAGTCGAAGGTCATCGAAGCGGCGCGCCGTGAAGTGAAGGCTGCGAAGGATCGCGAAGGCGGCGCGGCGCAGGCGTGAGCGAAGTGAACGAAAAGAAGGACGGAGATCCAGGTAAGAACGTGCAAACCGTGACCGAAGAACGACGCGCCTCGCGATCCTCGGAGGAGCGAAACCCGCAAAAGCCGGTGCGTACCTGCGCCGGCTGCGCCCGCGAAGAAGACGCGGACGCGATGGTGCGGCTCGTTCGCGGACCGGGCGGCGAGATCGCGGTCGACGCCGCGGGCTCGGCGTTCGGCCGCGGCGCGCACGTTCATGCGCGACCGGAGTGTCTCGCGAAGGCGTGCAAAGGCGGGCTCGCGCGATCGTTCAAATCACCGGTCACGGTCGACGCGAAGGATCTCGCGGCGCAGATCGTCGAGGCGTGTGATCGCCGAATCATCGGGCTCTTCGGCGCGGCAAAGCGCGCAGGCTCGCTGGCGATCGGCGCGGACGCTTCGTGCGCGGCGCTCGAGGGGACGAGCAAGCAGACGATCGTCGTCGTCGCGGCCGACGCGGGATCCATCGCGCGCGCCGAGCCGATCGCGGAAGCAGTGGCGCAAGGTCGCGCGATTTCGTGGAAAGACAAAGCGACGCTCGGCGCGCTACTCGGTCGTAACGAGGTCGCGGTTTGCGTGGTTCTCGATGGTGGTATCGCTGCCGAGCTCTTCAAGGCTCGTCAATTGGCAGACGCGGTGTCGAAGTGAAGAGGAGTATCGCATGGAAGTCGGAGGCTCGATGAGCGCCAAAGTACGCGTCTACGAAGTTGCGAAGCAGCTGAACCTCGATCCGAAGGCGGTGGTCGGGTTGTTCCAAGCGATCGGCGTCGCCGACGTTCGCAACCACATGAGCTCGGTCGATCCCGAACAGGTCGAGCGGGTGAAGCGCCACCTCGAGAAGCAGAGGACGCACGACGTCGTCGAGGAGAAGGTTCGCCCCGGCGTCGTGAAGCGTCGCGCGATCGCGAAGCCCGGCGCACCGGCCGCGGCACCGCCGTCGAGCAAGTCGCTCCCGATCGCGGCGCCTTCGTCGCGCCACATCGAAGACTCCGTCGAACCGTCACACGCGGCGTCCTCGTCGCGCTCGGCGAAGTCGACCCCGCGCATCAGCACACGCGAGCTCCCGACGTCCGGCGATCAGAACGGACACGCGCAGGTCGTCGAGGCGCGCGATCGTGAGAGCGTTCGCGGGCTCGTCGCCGAGCGCGAGGTCGTCGAAGAGCGGCGCAGCACGCGCGACGTCGAGATCCCGCCGCCGCCCGCGTCCGTTCCGCGTCGCAGCTCGCGCAACGTCGCGGCCGCCGCCGAGGAAGAGACGCGCACCGAGGCGCCCGCCTCGCATGCGACCCACGCCGTCGAGGCCGCCGCGCTCGAGCAAGTCGAATCGAGCGCACCCGCGACGCACTCCGCGCCGCCCGCATCCGTCCAGGAAGGGCCCGTCGCCGCTGCGCCGACGCCGAGCGAGCCGCCGGCCGCCGCACGTCCGAGCACCGCGCCGAAGACCGGCGTCGAATACTGGGGCGGTCGTCCCGGCGTTCCGATGCCGACGCCGGCGACGATGCCGCGCACGGTCGCTGGAACGAACATGCCGCGACGCGTGCAGTACGATCCGCGCGCAGGCGCGGCGACCGGCGTTCCGGGACGACGCGACGTTCGCACGCCGGGTCAGCAGTCGGGTCGCCCGATGATGGGCCGCGCCGGCGGAAGCGGCGCGCGCCGCGGCATGCAGATGCCGATGCGAAAGCCGTCCGGGATCGTCTCCACGCAGGAGATGGGCGCGCACAAGAAGGTCATCCGCATCGAGGAGAACATCACGCTCCAAGGGATGGCGCAGAAGCTCAGCCTCAAGTCGACCGAGCTCCTGATGAAGCTCCTCGGCATGGGAATGACGGGCGTCCACATCAACACGACGCTCGATGCCGACACGGCGAAGATCCTCGCGTCCGAGTTCGGCTGGGAAGTCGAAGACGTCGCGATGAGCGAAGCAGAGAGCATCGCCGAGGCGCGCGGCGAAGTGGCCGCGACCCCGGCCGAGGGCGCGGAGAAAGCGGCTGCGGTCGTCGTCGACGCCGATCAGCTCGTCCGTCCGCCGGTCGTCACGGTCATGGGTCACGTCGACCACGGCAAGACGAGCCTCCTCGACAAGATCCGAAAGGCGAACGTCGCGGGCGGCGAGGCCGGCGGCATCACCCAGCACATCGGCGCGTACAAAGTCGTCACGCCCAGCGGCACCATCGTCTTCATCGACACGCCGGGCCACGAAGCGTTCACGCAGATGCGCGCACGCGGCGCGAGCGCGACCGACCTCGTCATCCTCGTCGTCGCCGCAGACGACGGCGTCATGCCGCAGACGCGCGAAGCGATCAGCCACGCGAAGGCGGCCAAGGTGCCGATCATCGTCGCGGTGAACAAGATCGACAAGCCGGGCGTCGACGTCGAGAAAGTGAAGCGCGAGCTCGTCGAGTTCGGGCTGCAGCCGGAAGAGTGGGGCGGCGACACGATGTACGCGAACGTCTCGGCGCTCACGGGCGAAGGGATTCCGCAGCTCCTCGAAGCGGTCGCGCTTCAGGCCGAGGTCCTCGAGCTCCGCGCGAACCCGAAGAAGGCCGCGAGCGGCACCGTCCTCGAGGCCAAGCTCGACAAGGGCCGCGGCCCTGTCGCGACGATCCTCGTTCAAGACGGAACGCTCAAGGTCGGCGACTTCGTCCTCGCGGGCGCCGGCTTCGGCAAGGTCCGCGCGATGACGAACGAGCACGGCAAGCAGCTCCACGAGGCCGGCCCGTCGACGCCGGTCGAGATCCTCGGTCTGTCCGACGTTCCGGGCGCCGGCGATCCGGTGCACGCCGTCAAGGACGCAAAGAAGGCGCAAGAGATCGCCGAGAGCCGCAAAGGGAAGATGGCGAAGAGCCTCATCCCGGCGACGGCCAAGGTGTCGCTCGAAGAGCTCTCCAAGCGAATCCAAGACTCGAACCAGCAAGAGCTTCGCCTCATCATCAAGGGCGACGTTCAGGGCTCGGTCGAAGCGCTCGCCGACGCGCTCGCGAAGCTCAGCTGCGAGAAGGTGCGGCTGTCGATCCTCCACGCCGCGGTCGGCGCGATCACCGAGGGCGACATCAACCTCGCCATCGCCGCGCGCGCCGTCGTCATCGGCTTCAACGCGCGCCCCGCCGGCAAAGCGACGGCGCTCGCCGAAGAGAACAAGATCGAGATCCGCCAGTACTCGATCATCTACAACGCGGTCGACGACGTGAAGGGCGCGATGGAAGGGCTCCTTCCGCCGACGCTCGTCGAGAAGCTCCAAGGCAAGGCCGAGGCGCGGCAGATCTTCAAGGTGCGCAACGTCGCCGTCGCCGGCTCGTTCGTCACGCAGGGAAAGATCGTCCGCGGCGCGAAGGTCAAGCTGGTGCGCGAGGGCAATCAGGTCTGGGAAGGCAAGCTCGGAGCGCTCAAGCGCTTCAAGGACGACGTCAAAGAGGTCCTCGAAGGATTCGAGTGCGGCATCAGCCTCGAGGACTTCAACGATCTGAAAGAGAAGGACATGATCGAGTGCTACGAGATCGAGGAGATCAAGCAGAGGCTCTGATAGGTCCTTGTACGTCGGCGTCCTCAGGCTCGAGTTTCACATCCCGCACGCGCGGTCGCTCAAAGACAAGCGCAGCGTCGTTCGTCGCTTTCGCGACCGCGTGCGGGCAAAGTTCGACGTGTCGATCGCCGAGGTCGGCGCGCAGGACTTGCTCCAGCGCGCGGTGTTCGGCGTGAGCGTCGTGTCGGGTGACGCGGCGGTGTGCGACTCGGTGCTCGCGCAGGTCGCGCGCGCCGCGGAGACCGACGAAGCTGCGGTGCTGACGCATCGCTCGACCGAGGTCGTGACGTTCGGTGATGAGCTGTACGGAGGCGACGATGCCGGGTGAGGTGAAGCGCGCGACGCGCGTGTCCGAGCGCGTCCGCGAGGATCTCGGGTGGCTGCTGACGACGGGCGCACGGGATCCGCGCCTCGAAGGCGTCGTGGTGTCGCGCGTCGAGATGACGGACGATCTGCGGATCGCGCGCGTCTACTTTCGCTTGCTCGATGTGGCGAAGAAGGACGACGCGCTCGAAGGGCTGGAGCGCGCGTCGGGGATGCTGCGGCGTGAGCTCACGCGGCGGGTGAAGCTGCGGTATGCGCCGACGCTCCTTTTTTTCTACGACGAGGGGCAAGACAGGGTCACTCGGATCGAAGAGCTGCTGGCGGAAGTGAAGGCGGACGAGAAGAAGCGCGGGGTGTAGTCGGGGGCTCGCCTGCTGGCGGGAGGGAGCCGCCGGGAGCGATCGCCACTCGCTCGGGACCACGTGCTCGCGCCGGAACGGTTTGGCCGAGTGCGACGGAAAATGCGCCTGCTCGCGATTCCTAGGGCACGTAGCCCGCTTCGAGTAAGCGCACGATCGACGGCGGCGTGACGAGCGGCAGCGGCGCGGGGAGATCCGTGAGATCCCCGTAGCCGTTCCACGACCACGCGCGTCCGCGTCCACGTTCGATTCGCCAGCATACGTTGGAGTCGCCGACGAACGCGGCATCGGGGAGCGTGCGCGGATCGACGAGAGTGCGGGGGCCCAGGCGCTCCGCGTGGAGGCGTTCGTCCATTTCGCGCGCGAACGCTGCGCCGTGAACGCGCGCCCACGTCGACTTGAAGCGCACGTAGTCTGCGCGACGGCAGAAAGCGCAGGGGCGATGACCGGCGGCGAGCGCGGCTGCGTCGTCGAGGAAGAAGAGCGCGGTCCAGCGACCCGGCGGCGCCACTGGTCGTCGTCGTCCGTTGAAGTCGATGCGGCATGCAATCCATCCGTGCGTCGTCCAGCGCCTTCGCGTCGGCTCGCCGTGCGCGTCGACGAGGACGCCGCGGTTTCCCATGACCGAACCGCGCGCCGCGACGGCGACGATCTCTCCCCACGGGGTCACGCGGTTTCGGCGCGGCGTCGCAGCCATTTGTGAACGCGCCTCGTCACGGCGCCTCACCGCATCCGCGTGACGTACCACGCGCCGCGCCACGCGATCATCTCCGCGATCGGAATCTTGATCGTCTTCCCGTCGACGATGTACGCGAGGTGCGAGCCCTTCACGCGCCACAGCGGCTTCTTCCAGTCGCGCTTCTTCGGGTTGAGCTGCGACACCGAGTGACCCAGCTCGATCCCGACGAACTGCGCGCGGTCGATGCCTTTGCGTTTGTGGAGCGAGCCGATGTGCTTCTTGAAGGGGAGGCTGACCTTCTTGTCCCAGAGCTTGGTCGCGTCGCTCGTGTCGCGCGACGCAATGTAGCCGTCGCGCGGGAAGAGCATGTCGGACGCGAGGTCGGAGTTGCCTGCGGCGATCGCCTCGAGCAGGTGCCGCGCGCGCGCGTTCAGCTCTTCGCTCGATGTCGGCGGGATCGTCGTGTCGTCCTGCCCTGCGTCGGCCGCTGCGAGCGCCGCGCGCGCGTCGCCACCGTCGAGGAGGCCGAGCTTGCCGCCGTCGCCGGTCCCCGCGTCGCCCGCGCCGCCGCTCGACGACGGCGTGCACCCGCAAACGCCGATGAACACGGCGAAGATCGTGCAGTTGCCGAGCGAACGCATCGCGCGCGTTCTACCCCGCTCAGGCCTGGATCGGAAGCGACACCGTGTCGACGTGCAGCACCTCGTCGAACGCGCGAATCTCCTGGAGGCACGCCTCGGTCGGCCGCGACAAGATGCGGAGCTTGGCGCACGCTGCGCCACCGCCTTCGAAGATCGTGTTGGTGACCTCCTCGACGTTGATCCCATGCCGCTTCAAGACCGCGAGCACGTTCGCGAACGTGCCGACCTTGTCGAGCATTCGGATCACAATCTGAAACCGCGCCATCGACGCGCCCGACACGTTCACGACGTTCGGCACGTGGCCTTCGAGGAGGAACGAGCGAATGACGCGGACGGTCTCCGTCGCGATCGACAGCTGTGCTTGATCGGTCGCGGCGGCGATGTGCGGCGTGCCATAGAGGAGGCCGCCGCTCTTCGAGGGCGCGAAGAAGTCGGCGGGGAACTCTTTCTTCCCCTTCGGCTCGTCCGGATAGACGTCGACCGCCGCGCGAAGTCCGCGCGTGTCGACCGCTTCGCGCAGCGCCTCGTAGTCGACGAGCCCTTCGCGCGCCGCGTTGATGAAGAGCGCGCGCTCCGGCAAGAGATCGAACACCTTCTTCTGCACGATCTTCTTCGTTCGTTCAACGAGCGGCAGATGCACGGTGAGGATCTGCGATTTCGACGCGAGATCCTCGATCGACGTCGCATGGTGCACGCCGAGATCCGCCGCCTTCGCCGGCGTGAGCGAGCGACTCCACGCGGCGACGTGAAGACCGAACGCTTTCGCGTGGTGCATCACCTCTTTGCCGATCGCGCCGAGACCGGCGATGCCGATCGTCTTTCCGTAGAGCCCTTCGGATTTGCTGAACTCCGCGCGTTCCCACTTCCCGGACCGCAACGACGCGAGCGCGTCGGGGATGCGTCGATCGAGGCAGACCATCAACCCCATGACGAGCTCGGCGACCGCGGCCGCGTTCTTCCCCGGGCAGTTCGCGACGTAGATGCCGCGCTTGCTCGCGGCGCGCGTGTCGATCGTCGTGTAGCCGGCGCCCGCACGCACGATGAGGTGAAGCTGACGCGCCGCTTCGATCGCGGGTGCGGTGACCTCGGTCGATCTCACGACGACGATCCCGAATCCGGGGAGCCGCCTCTCGAGCGAATCCTTCGTCAGCTCGGGTTCGTAAACGACTTCGACGGGGAGCGTCTTGAGCTCCTCGATGGCGCGGGGATGCAGCTTGTCGGCGATCAAAAGGCGCATTGCGCGGCCATGCTAACCGAAACCGAACGCGCTCGGGCATGACGCTTCACGTCACGGGTCGCGTCGGCAGATTTCTCTCAAATGCGTCTCGAAGCCATTTTCAAGGCTTCCTTTGCTTGACGCATCGCGCAACACGGCGCATTGTCACCTCGCGATGGCAGAGAACCTCCACAGCGACCGCTCCTCGGTCACCGGATCCCTGGTTCCGCCCGCCCCCTTCTCCGGCGCTCACCTGAGCGTTTTCGTCGTCGTCGTCCTTCCCGTCCTTCTCATTAGCGAGGGGTGCGGGCCGCCGTTCTGACGATAGTCACTTCAGAACGAAACCCCGCACCCCTCAGAGGGCGCGGGGTTTTTTTTTTGCCGAATCGCAAAGGAGCAAATCGTGAATCCAGATCAAGACAGCGCACAAAAGCACGAGCCGACCGAGAAGAGCGACGGACCACGTGAAGCGAAAGGGCCGCTCGACGCGCGCGCCGTCCTCACGCGCGTCCTCTACGAGACGCTGAGCGGGCGGATCTCCGACGAGCTGCAGTGGGCGCTCGGTTGAAGCCGATGCGCTCCGATCGCATCAAGCGCGGGTACGAACGCGCGCCCCATCGATCGCTGTTGAAGGCGACGGGGGTGCGTGACGACGATATGGACAAGCCATTCGTCGCGATCGTCAATTCGTATGTCGACATCGTTCCCGGGCACGCGCACCTGCAGTCGTTCGGGAAGATCATCAAGGACGCTGTGCGCGCGGCGGGCGCGGTGCCGTTCGAGTTCAACACGATCGGCGTCGACGACGGGATCGCGATGGGGCACGGCGGCATGCGCTTCTCGCTCCCGAGCCGCGAGCTCATCGCGGACTGCGTCGAGACGATGATCTCGGCGCACTGCTTCGACGGAATGGTGTGCATTCCGAACTGCGACAAGATCGTTCCGGGGATGTTGATGGCGGCGCTCCGCCTCGACGTTCCGGCGATCTTCGTCAGCGGTGGACCGATGGCGGCGGGGAAGACGCCCGATGGACAGGTCGTCGATCTCGTCAGCGTCTTCGAGGGCGTCGGCGCAGTGAAGGCCGGGAAAATAAGCCTCTCGCAGCTCAAGGTGCTCGAGGATCACGGGTGCCCGTCGTGCGGATCGTGCAGCGGGATGTTCACCGCGAACAGCATGAACTGCCTGATGGAGGCGCTCGGGCTCGCGCTCCCGTTCAACGGCTCGGCGCTCGCGCAGACGGACGAGCGGAACGCGCTCGCGGCACGCGCGGCTTCGCTCATCACGATGCTCATCGAACGCGATCTCACGCCACGGAAGATCGTCACGCGCGACGCGATCGACGATGCGTTCGCGCTCGACATGGCGATGGGCGGGAGCACGAACACGGTGCTCCACACGCTCGCGATCGCGCGCGAAGCGGGCATCGAGTACCCGCTGTCGCGAATCAACGAAATCGCGGCGCGCGTTCCGCACCTTTGCAAGGTCGCGCCGGCGTCGCAGGTTCACATGGAGGACGTGCATCGCGCGGGCGGCGTTCCGGCGATCCTCGCGGAGCTCGCTCGCGACGAGTCGACGCTTCACCTCGATCGACCGACGGTGAGCGGGATGACGCTTCGCGAGAACATCGCGGGCGCGGGCATCAAGGACCGCGAGGTGATCCATCCGCGCGAGGCGGCGTACTCGCGCACGGGAGGGCTGGCGATTCTCTTCGGCAACCTCGCGCCCGACGGCGCAGTCGTGAAGACGGGCGCGGTCGATCCGGCGATGCGAAAGCACGCGGGGCCGGCGAAGGTCTACGACAGTCACGACGCGGCGGTCGCGGCGCTCGATGCGGGCGACGTTCGCGCGGGCGATGTCGTCGTCATTCGCTACGAAGGGCCGGCGGGCGGGCCGGGAATGCAGGAGATGCTCGCGCCGACGAGCTCGGTGATGGGGATGGGTCTCGGCGACAAGGTCGCGCTCATCACGGACGGGCGATTCTCGGGCGGAACGCGCGGCGCGTGCATCGGGCACATCAGCCCCGAAGCATCGGCCGGAGGACCGATCGCCGCGGTGCAGAACGGCGACGTCATCGCGATCGATCTCGAAGCACGGACCATCGAGCTTCGCGTCACCGACGAAGAGATCGCGCGTCGCATCGCTGCCCTTCCGAAGTTCGAGCGCAAGGTCGATAGCCGCTGGCTGCGCCGCTACCGGAGCACCGTCACGAGCGCATCGACCGGCGCGGTGCTGAGGGACGAGCCATGAAACGCACCGGCGCACAGATCATCTGGGAAGTCCTGACCCACGAAGGCGTCGACGTCGTCTTCGGCTATCCGGGCGGCGCGATCATGCCGGCGTACGACGCGCTCCTCGGCTACGGCATCCACCACGTCCTCGTTCGTCACGAGCAGGGCGCGGCGCACATGGCCGACGGCTACGCGCGTGCGTCGGGCAAAGTCGGCGTCGCGATCGCGACGTCGGGGCCGGGCGCGACGAACTTGGTGACCGGGATCGCGACGGCGATGCTCGATTCGTCGCCGATCGTCTGCATCACCGGGCAGGTGCCTTCGTCGCTCATCGGGACGGACGCGTTTCAAGAGACGGACATCACCGGCGTCACGCTGCCGATCACGAAGCACAACTATTTGGTCACGCGCGTCGAAGACATCGCGCCGGCGATCCGCGAGGCGTTCAAGGTCGCGCGCTCGGGGCGTCCGGGACCGGTGCTCGTCGACATCACGAAGGACGCGCAGCAGGCGTCGATCGATTTCGTTTGGGACGACAAGCCGGTGAGGCTGCCTGGGCATCGTCCGGAGTCGCGTCCGCCGCGCGCGGATCTCGCGCGCGCCGTCGAGCTGATCGACGCGGCCGAGCGACCGCTCATCCTCGCTGGTCACGGCGTCATCCGCGCGGGCGCCGCGGAGCTCTTGATGGAGCTCGTGAAGAAGACGGGCGTGCCCGTCGCGTCGACGCTCCTGGGCCTCGGCGGATTTCCTGCGACGCATCCGTTGTCGCTCGGAATGATGGGGATGCACGGCGAGGCGTGGGTCAACGCGGCGATCCAAGAAGCGGATCTGCTCATCGCCGCGGGGATGCGCTTCGACGATCGCGTCACCGGCAACCTTCGGACGTACGCGCTCAAGGCGAAGAAGATCCACCTCGAGATCGATCCGTCGGAGATCAACAAGAACGTCAAAGTCGACGTCCCGCTCGTCGGCGACGTTCGCGAGACGATCGCCGCGCTCCTTCCGCAGGTCGCCGAGCGCACGCGCACGAAGTGG
>JAYVXB010000698.1:0-11515 GCA_043785585.1 Deltaproteobacteria bacterium
GGGCTTTTGCTCGGTGCGCTCGTCGTGGCGACCGCGCACGGAGACTTCGATGGGCCGCTTCACGCCGTGCGCACGTGGACCGCGACGGCGATCCGCGGACTGCGAACGAACGAGCCGAGCGCTGCCGAGCCGATTCAACAACCGATGAAGGAATGAGACAAACGATGCCCATGTGTCCCCCTCCCCTCGTTCACGAGAACGTCGCGGGCAAGCTCGACGACGTCTTGCGCGACGAAGCGAAAGCGCACCTCGCGGCGTCGCCGTGTCTCCAGGCCGTCGCGGAGATCCTGATCGCGCTTCGTGCCGCGAACGTTCCGTGGTGGACGCCGGAGCAGCTTCGCGCGAGGTGGGGCGCGGACCAACGCCTGCGTTGGTTTTCGCAGCGCGCCGACTTGCGTCAAGAGATCACGACGGCGCTCACCGGTCTCGTGTTCAACACGGCGCGACGCAAGTCGCCGGCGTTCCAAGCGGAGCTCATCGACTCGGTGATCGAGGACAGCGACATCGGCGCGCAGCACTTCGAGGGCGCGTTCGATCCGCGCGACATCGTGGTGTACGCACCCGTCGCGGAGATATGGCGCGAGCTCGTCGCGTGCGTGCCTTGGGACGCGGAGCTTCCGGTGCACGCGGACTTGGTCGAGGCGATCCTCGAGGCGTTGCTCGCGGAGAAGAGCGCGGTCTTCGGAGCTGCGCGCGCGCCCGTGCTCTCGGCGTGGGACGTGCGAAGCGCGATCGGTGCGCGCGCGTGGCACATGCGCATCCCGCTCGAGGTGCGCATCGCTGTGGACGAGGCGCGGCTCGTACGCGAAGCGCAGCGCCCGCGCGATCCGTTTCACGCGAAGGACGAGCTGACGATCGCGGTGCCGAAGTTGCTCGCGCAAAGCTTCGGGCTGCGCGACTTGAAGCCGGTGTTCGAGACGGCAGAGACGACGATGGGCTTTGCGCTCACGCCGTCCCGTTCGGACGTCGTCCTCGCGGCGCCGCCGGGCGACGAAGCGCGCAAGGCGGGGTGAACCGTCAGCGCCGGCGCGCGAGATCGATTTCGATCTCGACGCGCTCGCTCGCGAGCTCGACGACGAGCTTCACGCGATCGCCGCGCGCCGCACTGGCCGCGCTCGCCGCGACCGCGAGCTCGAGCCCGCGTTCGGTCCTGCGCGGCCGCGTGCCGGACGGCGCGGACGCAAGACCGGCGAGACTGGCATCCTTGATGTGCACGCCATGGCGGGCGTCGACGAGGACACGGACCCGCTTGGCGTCGCGCAGGATCCGTACGACGAACGCAGCGTGCTCGGCCACGACGTCGTCGTCGCGCGGGGGCGGCTCGCTCGCGTGCGTGATCGCCCCCTCGGCCTCCGCGAGCGCGTCGAGCGCGAGCTTGCAGTCCGCGCACCGCGCAGCGTGTCGGAGCGCGCGAGCCCGTTCGTCCTGGGCCATCGCGCCGACGTCGAAGCTCCACAGCTCGTCGCCCGTGAGGTGCGCGAGCGGCGGCGTGTCTGCGAGCGACATCCTGTCGCGATCGCTCCGGCAATCGGCGCACGACGCGAGGTGCGTGGCGTCCGCCGTCTCGTTGCGAAGCAGCGCGGTGAGCGCGTCGCACTCCGCGCGCGACGACCACCACCACGCGCGCGCGCGATGCGAATCGGCGAGCGCGTCGCGTTCGCGCCTGCGCGCCTCGTTCAGCGCGACGAGCGGCGCCGCGCCAGGCCGAGCTGCGCGATCGAGGTGCGCCATCGCCTGGCGAACGTCGTCGAAGCGACGTCGCGCGTCTCCGTCGATCGCGTTGCCGTCGACTCGCGACGCGAGGAGCTCTTCGATCGCTGCGAGCGCCGACTCGATCCGATCGCGCGAGGCGAGCCCCTCGAGCGCCGCCGCCACGTGCACCTCGCGCTCGGCCGCGTCGTCCGTGAGCGTCGCTTCGAACGCGTCGTCGATCGCCTGCGCGAGGCGTCGCGACTCGACGTCGACGTCGATCGACGCGAGGAACGCGATCGCCTCGTCGCGCTTCACCACCGCGAGCGCAGCGCCGGCGTCACGCCCGCGTCGGAGGCGAGCCCCCACCTCGACCAGTGTCGCGAACGCGCCCGACGCAGAGCTCATGACGCCATCACTCGTCCACATCGCGCGAAGGCGACGCGGCCTCGATCTCGATCAAGTACCGGCGCAAGAACGCCTGCGCGCGGCTGACACGCTTGTACGAATTGACGACCGAGATGGAGAGTTGTTTGGCGCATTGTTCGTGATCCTCGACGTCTTTGTGATGGTAGAGGTCCCACGCTGCGGCCTCGTTCGGGTGCTCTTCGCGAAGGCGATCGAAGGCCGCCCAGTAGATCTCTTGCGCCCCGCGGCGCTCGTCGTCGCGGCGCGCGCGGGCGGTCGCGATGGCGACCTCGGGAGGCGAGTCGTGCGGCCCGTCGTCGTCCGCCTCACCGTCGCGCGGATTCGCGAGCAAGTCTCGTTGCGCGCGGTAGCGATCGATCGCCGTGTGCTTGACGATGCGGAGGAAGAACGTCTTCGGCGAAGCGTTCTTACCGGGGATGCCCTCGGACACGCCGTGGAATTGATCGAGGCCCCGCTCGATCAGCTTGCGCACCGCTTCCTGGAAGACCTCGGGCTCGTCGTCGGGCGAGCCGCGCCGATAGCTCGCGCCGACGCGCCGCACCACGACGTACGCCGGACGACGCCATCGCTCGCACAGCGCGCCGAGCGGCGGATCGAGCGGCTCGCCCTTCGCCCTCTGGCGGAGCACCGCATCGAACAGCGCATCGTCGGACGAAGCGGACGGCGGGGAGAGGCCGGATGGCGTGGAAGGCGTGCGGGGCGACGACAAGCGCTGTCAACGTACCACGCGGCATTGCGGGTACTCACGCCCGCGCGGAGCGAGCCTGACTCAGCGACGGCGTTTCTTGGCCGCGACGACGAGCTTGCACAGGCGTTCGGTGGAGCTCGGGACGATTTCGTCGGCGGGTGTCGGCGAAGGCTTCGCGGAGGTGTCCGCGCTGCTCGGAGTCGGCGACTGCGCGCTCACGCTGGCGGTCACGCCGTCGAGCTCGGGATCGCCGACCACCGAAGAGGCGACGACGCGAGCTCCCGCGGCGAAGCAAATCGCCAACGCACCGGCCATCGCCATCTTCGCGTACCGCGCGAGGTGCGCGCGCCGCATGCGGATCGCGTCGGCCTCGTGGGAGTCCGTATCGAGGTCGAGGAGCGAGTCGACGATCTGAAGCCGGCGGGCGTGCATACGCGCTTCCATCGCAAACACTGCGCCATGGCGCGTTCGATCACGCCTGCTGCAAAACGGCAACGTGCATGGACGACGTCACGCAATACGCCGCAAGAGCGCCCGCTTCGTACATGCGTCCGCGGGCGCGGCTGGTTCCACGCCGATCCACCGACGCGGCCCAGCCACGACGCGCGCGCGAGTCAGGTATTGCCTTCCGCGGGGGGTGTCGTCCCGTCCGCGCCAGACGTCGTCCCGTCCGCGCCGGACGCCGTCTCGCCGGCGTCGGCAGCTCGATGGGCGATGTTGCGGAGCGCTTCGGCCAGCGCCTCGCGCGTCTGCGGACCCACGACGCCGTCGACGCCGATGCCTACGCCCTCTTGGAACGCCTTCACGGCCTTCTGCGTGTGCGCCCCGTCGAACCCGTCGATCGTCCCGGGATCCAACCCGAGCTTCGCGAGCGCTTGCTGCACGCCGAGCATCGTCTGCAGATTGACCGCCGCGAGATCTTCTTCGCTCATGATGGTGTTCCTTTTCGGGTGCGTGGATGGGCCATCGCGACGCAAGCTTCTCGCGAATGAACCGAACTCCACGCTAAAGCGCGTGCACCGCGATGAGAAGATTGTTCTCACGCCCGTGCTAGTTTCCGGCCCGACGTCCCATGCGCATCCTTTCAGGTATCCAGCCAAGCGGCACCCTTCACCTCGGTAACTATTTCGGCGCCATCCAGCAGCACGTCGAGCTGCAGGAGACGGCGGGCGGAGCGGCGAACGCGTTCTATTTCATCGCGAACTTCCACACGCTCACGTCGCTCCACGACGCAGCGCGCCTCCGCGCGCTCACGCGCGACGTCGCCCTCGACTACCTCGCGCTCGGGCTCGATCCCGCGAAGGCGACGTTCTTTCGGCAGAGCGACGTGCCCGAGGTGTGCGAGCTCATGTGGCTGCTCTCGTGCTGCGTCGGCAAGGGGCTGCTCGAGCGAGCGCACAGCTACAAAGACAAAGTCGCGCGCGGGCTCGAAGCGACGATGGGACTCTTCAACTACCCGGTGCTCATGGCGGCGGACATCCTCGTCTACAAAAGCGCCATCGTGCCGGTCGGCAAGGATCAGCAACAGCACGTCGAGATGACGCAGGACATGGCTGCGAGCTTCAACGCCGCGTTCGGGCGCGAGGTCTTCGTGCGGCCGGAGTGGCGCTTCTCGAAGGCGCCGGTCGTGCCGGGGATCGACGGCGAGAAGATGAGCAAGAGCTACGACAACACGATCCCGATCTTTCTCGGCGACGACATGACCGAGAAGCAGGCGTGGAAGAAATACTTCGCGTCGATCAAGACCGACAGCAAAGGCGTCGAGGATCCGAAGGACCCGAACGACTCGCTGATGCTCCTCTACAAGCTCATCGCGCCCGAGGCCGCCGCCGAGTTCGAGCCGGTCTACGTCAAAGGCGGGGTCGGCTACGGCGAGGTGAAAAAACGCCTGCACGACGCCTACAACGCGCGGTTCGGCGCGCTCCGCGAGAAGCGCGCGAAGATCGCGGGGGACGAGTCGTACGTCGAAAGCGTGCTCCTCGAAGGCGCGAAGCGCGCTCGAGCCATCGCGCGCGAAGTCATGAGCGAGGCCCGCGACGCGTGCGGGCTCAGCGTCGCGACGACGACGCACGCGTGACGCGCGATGCAGTCCGTTCTTCCGATCGTCCGCCCTTCCTGTTCCATCGTCTTCATCGCGCTCACGCTCCTCGTCGCCGCGTGCTCTCGCGTCGCTCCGGACTCGACACCCGACGGAGCCGTGCGCCTGTGGCTCGACAAAATGGAAACATCGACTGAAGACCCGCGCGCCATGCGCGAGGCGTACGGACTGCTCGGGCCGGCGTCGCGCGCCAACCTCGAGGAGCGCGCGCGCCGAACGAGCCAGCTCCAGGGACGGCGCGTCGAGGCGTGGCAGATGCTCGCGGATGGACGATTCGGGCTGCGCTTTCGACCCAAGTCGATGAAGGCGAGCATCGTCGGCGATCACGCGACGGTCGAGGTCCTCGGCAACGATCCCGCGACCGAGCACGGCAGCGTGCGATGCGTGCACGAGGCCGGCGGGTGGCGCGTCGAGATCGAGATCCCCGAGGTCGTCGCCCAACCGAAGCGTGACGGCGGCTAATACGCTAGGTTGCCTTCGCATGTCGGACCGCAAACCGGTCATCATCGTCCTCGTCATCGGCGCTGCGCTCACGCTCGCGATCGTCTTCGCGCTCGACAAGTCGCCTCCCGGCGATCCCGTGACGCCGCCGGCGGCGACCACAGTCGCGAGCGCGGCGCCGAGCAACGAGCCGCTGATCCCTCGCGCTCACTTGGTCCTCAAGCGTCCGTCGATGGCCGTCGTCGAGATGGGCATCCTCACGGATCGCCCGAAGGCAGATCTCGACGCGCTCATCGAGCCGAAGGCGGCGGTGGCGCTCCTCCAGTCGCAGCACTGCGGCGCCGCGGCGACCTGCGCTGCCGTCAAAGCGTTCCTTTTGGCCGACGGTCACATGCGCGTCGAGGTGCTGCCGATCAAAGCGTGGAACCGTCCGGTCGAGAGCGATCTTCCGCGCGTCGCGCCGACGTTGAGCGCTGCGGATCGCGCGCGCGTCATGAAGGTCCCGTACGTCGTGCGCGTGCTCGTGAGCGGTCCGCCGCAGCCGAGCCAGCTCCCCGCGCGCGCGGGCTTCGCGCTCACCGCAGCGCTCGCCGAGAAGATGCACGGGCTCGTGCACGATCAAGTGACCGATCGACTCGAGAGTCCCGCCGAGTTCGTCAAGCGCGCGATCGTTGCGCCACTCGACCAGTCGGCGTTCCGCAAGGACCGCATCGACTACCAATTCACGACGCGCGAGGGGGGCAACTTGCGGCTCATCACGGCCGGGATGCTTCGCTACGGCGCGCCGGATCTCGAAGTGTACGGCGCACCGCGCACGATCTCGCAGCGGCTCGCGGACGTTCTCGGCGCGCTCGGCGAAGCGCTCGCGGGCGGCGCGAGCTCCAGCCCGATCACGATCACGCTCTCCGACATCGAGCGCGTCCGAGGTGTGAAGTTCGGCGACTCGGCGTCGATGCCACCGCCGATGCCAATCGAAATCGATCTCGACAACGTGACCCCCGAGACGGGCGATCCGAACGATGTCATGGCGCGCGTGATCCCCCCCGACGGTCCGTCGCCCGAGGGTTACGAGGATCTCGCGGCGAGCTTCTTCGGTCTCGCCGACGAGGGGCCGTCCGCGCTCGACGAGATGCGTGGGACGCGCGAAAAGGCGCAGCGCGCGCTCAACGACGTGCTCGATCGCTTCGCGAAGATGAAGGGCCAAGGCGCGGCGCTCTTCCTCGAGATTCCGTTTCCGACGGCGACCGACGGCGGAAGCGATCCGATGGCGAACCCGGACGCGTTCGACTTCATCTCGATCGAGATCACGTCGTTCGACGCCACGACGGTCACAGGCACGCTCTACGAAGATCCCGCAGGGGCGGTCGGCGTGAAGAAGGGTGACAGCCTCACGCGCAAGCGCGCCGAAGTGACCGACTACGTCTTGCGCCTGCCCGACGGCGGAATGGAGTCGGCGAGCTTTCCCGAGTAGGGCGCTACTGCGCGAGCTTGACGATCTTGTCGAACGTCGCCGCCGTGAAGACCGCGCCACGCAGCTGACTGCGCGTGTCCTCGAAGAGCTTCTTCCACTCGGCGCGCTCGGCCTCGTTCGGATCGTACGAAATCTTCCGCGTCTTCAAGCGCGCGAATGCCTGACCGTCGGCGTGACGAATCGCCGCGCTGATCTTGTCGCCGGCGATGCTCCCCCGCGTCGCCCACTCCTTGCGCCGCTCTTCCCCGATCTGCATGTACTTTGCAGTCGTCACGACCGTCGCACCGATGCCGAACCCGATCGTCATCGTGTTGATGTGCGTGATCCGCGACGACCACTGCAGCTGCTCGGCGGCGAGCGCGGGCGAGAGGAGCACGTTGATCGTCCCGTTGCCGAGCATCGGGAGGATCTCCATCAGCGCGACCTGCTTTGGCGGCGTCTCGCGGAGTCGCGAGAAGAACGCGGGGCCGATCGGATCGCCGGCCATCACGTAGCAGTTCTTTCCCTTCAGATCGTTCGGCGACTTCACCTCGAAGCCGTTCGACATGATCTTCGCCGCGCCGACGTCGCCCCAACCGAGGACGGTGAAGCCGCGCTTCCCAAGCTCGGCGTCGAGCTCGGGCTTCATCGCGTTTCGCGCGGCCTCGAGCTTGGCCCACGTCGTGAAGAGACCGGGGAGCTGGAACAGCAGCACATCGAGGTAGATCTGCGCGAGGCCGACCGCGGTGAGCGCGGCGCCGTCGAGCGCACCGTTTCGCATGTCGTTCACCATGCGAATCTCGTCGCCGTACGCGTAGCGCACGTCGAGCGCGACCTCGCCGTTCGTGCTCTTCGTGACCTCCTCGGAGATCTTCTCGAACGCGGCACCCCACGGCGATCCCTTCGGCGCCAACGTTCCGATCTTCAGCGTGACGGTCGCGTCGGCGCGCGACGCTCCGAGGACGATCGCGATGGCGGCGAGGAGCGCGAGGACGCGAGGAATTACGTGCATGGTGGATCGTATATAGCTCGCGAACGTCGATCCCCCTGTTCAAATCCCCGCCGCCCTGTAGAAACATCAGCGAGTCATGCACTTTCAGGATCTGATCCTCACGCTGCAATCCTTCTGGGCCAAGCGCGGCTGCCTCATCGTCCAGCCGTACAACTCGGAGGTCGGCGCCGGCACGTACAACCCCGCGACGTTCCTTCGCGCGCTCGGCCCCGAGCCGTGGAACGTCGCGTTCGTCGAGCCGTCTCGCCGTCCCGCCGACGGTCGCTACGGCGACAACCCGAACCGCGCGCAGCAGTTTCATCAGTTCCAAGTCATCTTGAAGCCGTCACCGATCGACATCCAGGCCGTCTACCTCGAGTCGCTCCGCGCGCTCGGGACGAAGCCCGAGGATCACGACGTGCGCTTCATCGAGGACGACTGGGAGTCGCCGACGCTCGGCGCGTGGGGGCTCGGCTGGCAGGTGTGGCTCGACGGCCTCGAGATTTCGCAGTTCACGTACTTCCAACAAGTCGGCGGGATCGACTGCAGGCCGGTGAGCGGCGAGCTCACGTACGGGCTCGAGCGGATCGCGATGTACTTGCAGGACGTCGACAGCATGTACGACGTGACGTGGGCGCACGGCGTCACCTACGGCGAGATCTGCAAGCGCAGCGAGTGGGAGTGGTCGACGTACAACTTCGAGCAGGCCGACGCGAAGGCGCACTTCGCGGCGTTCGATCACTACGAGAGCGAGGCCAAGCGACTCCTCGCGCTCAGCGACGATCCGATGAAGAAGCTCGTGATGCCTTCGTACGATTTCGTGGTGAAGGCGGCGCACCAGTTCAACGTGCTCGACGCACGCGGCGCGATAGGAGTCACCGAGCGCGCGCGGTTCATCGGTCGCGTGCGCACGCTCGCGAAGGCGATCGCCGAGGCGTACCTCGCCCAGCGCGAGGCGATGGGATTTCCGCTGCTCAAGAGCGCGCCCTCCCTAGCGGGCGCGGCGGAATGAAGGCGCGCGCGGCATTTCTCGCGTCGCTCGCGTCGCTGGTCGCGTTCGCGGCTTGCGGTGGCTCGAAGGCGAAGGACCCGCGCTATCCGGCGCGCAACGACGGCTGCGCGGTCAAATCGTACGCGGGCGAGCCGTCGATCGCGGTCGATGATCTCGGCATGGTCGAGGTCAACTGCGAAGGCGCCGCGAAGTGCGGTCGCAAGCTCCTCGACGAAGTGTGCCGCGCGGGCGGCGACGTCGTGTACGGCCTCGGCGAGAACCCGGTGTCGAGCTTGAAGATGACCGGACATGCCGCGCACTCGGCGAACAAGGGCTTCGCGCCGCGCGCGAAGGGATGCGACGTGAAGGTGTACGCCGACGCGCCGACCACGCCGACGGAGAACATCGGGCCGGTGTCCGCGACGTGCGCGCAAGAGGTCAGCGACGCGGACTGCTCGCGCGCACTGCAGGATCAGGCGTGCGAGCTGGGTGGCGATGTCGTGTGGGGCGTCGCCGCGCCGGTGGCTGCAGGGACGAAGAAGGTCGTGTCGGGTCGCGCAGCGCATACCAAGTAGCGCGCCGCGTCGCTCACTTGACGCGCCGCTTGTACGTCCACGGGATCGCGAGCTGCTGCCAGTAGCTCTCGAACGGATACCCCTTCTCCTTGAACATCCCGATCGTCTGCGGAGCCTTGCCTGGAACATTGTAGTACGTGCCAAAGAGCACATCGAAGATCGACAGGCACGCGCCGTAGTTGCGATTCCCCTCTTCGACTTTCGTCGAATGGTGCCAGCGGTGAATCTCGTTCGTGCTGAAGACGTAGTTGAGCAGCCCGAAGCGCAAATCCACGTTGCAGTGCTGAAAGCCTCCGCAGATGCCGAGGAGCACCGTGTGCACGAGGAGCGCCTCCGCCGGCGCGCCGAGGAGGATGCACGGGAAGTAGCCGAGGATGTACGTGAGAACGTGATAAACGGGGTGAATACGGAAGCCGTTGAGCAAGTACACGCGCTTGATCGCGTGGTGAACCGAGTGGAGCGGCCACCAGAATTTCGACTCGTGCC
This sequence comes from Deltaproteobacteria bacterium, assembly GCA_043785585.1. Taxonomy (GTDB): domain Bacteria; phylum Myxococcota_A; class Polyangia; order Polyangiales; family Polyangiaceae; genus JBBQXV01. The sequence continues at coordinate 9,839 of JAYVXB010000698.1, forward strand.
CCAGTCGGTGAAACCAATATTTGACGAGCTCGATGAAGCCGATCACGAGGACGCACTGCGACCAAAACGGCCATTGTCGCGGGAAGACGTGCCAATCGGCGGGGAGGTTCGCGCGCGATAGGAGCCACACGGACGCGACCGGGCCCGCGACCTTGAACGCGCTCTCGACGCCGAAGGCGACGATGACGAGAGACTGGACATCCGCCTTCGTGTCGCCACGCGATCGATTCCAGTCCTCGTTGTACGGGAGGAGACGCTCCGCGATCGCCAGTCCGACGAGGACGACGAACGGGATCGCCAGCGCCGCCTGTTCGGCCGCGAAGTGATGCGCGAGTGCGAACGCCATCGCCGCAAGCCCGCCCACGAGCGACGCAGGGAAGAAGAGCCACTGGAACGCGCGCACCCACGGCTTGGTGCCAGCGCGCTCGGCGACTGTGGACGTGACGAGCGAAGTGGCCATCTCAGCGGCCCCACGCGAGCGACTCGACCGCGACGGCGTGGACGAACATTGTGATGTAAAAGGCGAACAGGTACATGACCGCGGGCGGACGCGCGGCGTGACGACGCGTGCGGTTCCGAGCGAAGCGCACGAGGCCGAGCGTCATCGGCGCGAGGACGAGCAGCGGCGACCAACCGAGGACGGCCGCAGCGCCCGTTTGCGTCCACGGCGCGAACAACCAAACGACCAACAGAGGTGCGAACACTCCGAAGCCGGTGCTCAACGCCAGCGATGCATCGAGGCCAATCTCCTGCGAATAGAGCCGCTCGCCCTTCTCCGCGAGATGCGGCCATGCCGTCTTTCGTGCGAATTCGAAATGGAGGAACGCGCACGCATACGCCAAGATCAAGAGGACTTGCTTCGCGTCGAACGCGGCTCCGCTCTTCGTGAGAAAATAGAGGAGCGTGTAGACCGAGAGCCCGACGTTGACCGGGTAGACCGCAGCGAGGTTCACGAGCAGCTTCTCGCGCACCGCACGCGAGCGCTGCTCGAGCGGGAGCTGGAAGATCCCGTAGAGCATGTCGAGCGCGACGCACGCCGCGAGCGGCAGCGCGATGAGGCTGTTCAACGCGAGGACGACGATCGCGAAGACGACGAGGTAGCGCGCGACGTCGCTGCGCGTGACGAGACCGGACACGAGCGGACGGCCGGGGTTGTGGACGACGTCGTATTCGTAGTCCTTGATCTCGTCGACCATGCGCAAGAAGAACAGGCACGTGAAGACCGAGAAAACGAGGACGAACAGCGTCGCGTCGACGCGCCACGCGTGCACTCCGGACACCACGTGAAGATTGCCGAGCAGCGAGATCGACCAGAACGCCGCGAAGAACGTGTGGAGCTTCGGCTCGAAGACGTTGTCGGCGAACGCCTTGAGGCGCGTGAAGAAGCCGAGACTCGGCGTCGCGACGGCGGAGTCTGCGACGCGATTCATTCCGCGGCCTCGCTCGTGGTCGCGGCGGGCGCGACTTCGCGGCGCGGTGCTTCCAGGACGGTGACGATACCCGTCGAGCCGTCGATCTCGATCGTCGCGCCATCGGGGATTCGGGTCGTTGCGCCCGGCAGCGCGACGATCGTGGGGATACCGAACTTGCGACCGGTGATCGCCGTGTGCGAGAGCATGCTGCCGCGCTCGACGACCATTCCCTTCGAGGCGAGCATCAGGAAGAGCCAACCCGGAT
>JAYVXB010000699.1:0-11479 GCA_043785585.1 Deltaproteobacteria bacterium
GTGCAACCGGATGCCGAGCCCCGCCGCGCGCGCCGCCTCGCAGACCGCGCGCGCTTCCTCGACGCGGAACGCGTTCTCGTCGACGTACGCATCGACGAAGCGCGCGAGCCCCGCGCGGGCCACCTCGGCGACGAGCGCCGTCGCGCTTCGTACGTACGCGGCGCGATCGCTCCGCGCGCTCTCGGGCAGCGCGTGGAGCGCGAGGAACGTCGGTACGACCGCCGGAAGATCTCCGCGCTGCGACGCACGCGCGATCGCGCGAAGCTGCTTTCTCTCGTGCTCCGGCTCGAGCCCGTAGCCGCTCTTCACTTCGCACGTCGTCACGCCGAGGTGCGCCATGCGCTTCAACCTCGCGCCGAGCACGGCCGCGAGATCCTCCTCGCTCGCCGCCGCGACGGCGCGGTGAGACGAACGAATGCCGCCGCCCGCTTGGGCGATCGCGCGGTAGTCGCCACCGGCCATTCGGATGGCGTACTCTTCGTGGCGCGAACCCACCCAGCAGGCGTGCGTGTGCGCGTCGACGAGGCCGGGCGTGATCACGACGTCGCCGACGTCCTCGAGCGCGACGCCGCGCGGCGCTTCGCTCGCGGGGCCGACGTACCCGAGCGTCTCGCCGTCGAGGACGATCGCGCCGTCCTCGATGACGCCGAGCGGATCGCGCTCGGTGGCGCGCGTCGGATCGCACGTCACGACGCGCCGCGCGCGAAGCCCTCGCGTGCTCACGCGGCACCTCGACGCGAAGCGATCTCGTCGGCGACGGCGCGCGACGCGGGGCCGCCGACGATCGCGCGGAGCTGGTCGCGATCGACGGTCGCGCGAGGTCGAACGCGCCGACGCATGTCGAGGACGCGCGCGGCGGCATTCTCGCAGCGCGCGCGGAAGGCATCGTCGCGCTCGGCCCGCCGCACGAGGGCTTCGTGTGCGCGCGCCTGCAGCGACTCGTCGGAGCAGACGAGCACCGCATCGCAACCCGCCGCGATCGTGGCGACGACGGAGTCCTCGATCGGGAACCTGTCGCTGATCGCCTTCATCTCGAGATCGTCGGAGACGAGCACGCCGCGAAACTCGAGGCGCGTGCGAAGGAGATCGATGCAGATCGCTCGCGAGAGGGTGGCGGGATGCTCGGGATCGAGCGCCGGGTAGACGACGTGCGCGCTCATCAGTGCGTCGACGCCGGCGCGAACGGCCGACGCGAACGGCGCGAGCTCGACGGCTTCGAGGCGCTCGCGAGGTGCATCGACGACCGGGAGATCGAAGTGCGAATCTTTCGACGTGTCGCCGTGCCCAGGGAAGTGCTTGCCGCACGTGAGCAGACCGCCGGCGCGAAGTCCGCGAATCCAAGCGTCGCCGAAGCGCGCGACGGTATCGGCGTCCGCGCCGAACGCGCGATCGCCGATGACCGGGTTCGCCGGGTTGACGTTGACGTCGAGCACCGGAGAGAAGCTCGTCGTGAAGCCGAGCGCCACGAGCTCGATCGCCTGCGCACGCGCCGCGCGTTCGGCCAACGCGACGTCGCCGATCGCCGCGAGCGTCGCCATCGGCGGCAGCGCGAGCACCGGCGCACCGAGGCGCGCGACGCGCCCACCTTCCTGATCGACCGCGACGAGCGGCGGAAGCTCCGACGGAGCCGCGCGCGCGATCGCGTCGGTGAGCGCGACGACGGCGAGGACGTCGCTCTCGAGGTTGCGCTTGAAGAGAATGGCGCCCCCCCGCGTGCCGTCGGCGAGCGCGCGTGCGAACGACGTCGGCAGGGCGGTTCCGTGAAAGCCGCCGACGAGAAGCTGGCCGCAGGTGACGGCGAGCGGGAGGCTCATGCAACGCAGGCTACAGTCTCCGGCCGCGGTGCTCCAGGCCTGGGCTCGCGCCGTGGGCGATTCGAGCGATTCAGGGTAAGGGTAAGGACCGGGATGCGGTTTCTCTTTTTCGCCAGCGTGGTCTTCGTCGGTGCGTGCGGTCCGCCGCCGCGCTCGGGTACGGCGAAGGATCTCTCGGTGAACGATCGAGGCGCGTCGTCGGCGTCGCCGAGCGCCACCGACACGACCGCTGGCGCTGCGACGACCGCGCGCCCCAAGCCGTCCGCATCGTCCGGGCCGCTCACGATCGCGCAGGCGCGCCGCTACATGGTCGATCTGGTGAACATCGATCGCGCGTCGATGGGGCTCGCCCCCGTGACGCTCGACGAAGGCCCACCGACGATCGCGGGGCAAGCGCACGCCGACGACATGGCGAAGAACGGCTACCTCGGGCACTGGGGCACCGACGGCTCCGTCCCCGAGCAGCGTCACAGCGAAGCCGGTGGCGCCGACATGGTCCTCGAGAACGCGTCGTGCTTCGTCGACGAAGCGACGCGCGCGCTCGATTCGCAAGCGCGCATCGATCCGAAGAACATCGAGAAGGCCGAGTCGATGTTCTTCAACGAAGAGCCGCCGCACGACGGACACCGGCGCAACATCTTGAACCCGCGGCACAAGCGCGTCGGGATCGGGATCGCCCAACCGGTCGCGACGCAGACCGAGATCCCGGTTCCCTGCTTCACGCAGGAGTTCGTGGATCCGTACGGGACGTACGTGCCCGTGCCGAAGCAGCTTCGCGCGGGCGAGATGCTCCACGTCGAGGGGACGATGCTCTCGCCGGCGTCGGTCGGCGGTGTGGGCCTCGCGCGGATCGATCCGCCGCGCGCGCTCTCCGTGAAGGAAGCGAACACCTCGAAGCGACGCGCATACCCGGTGCCGACGCCGACGGCGCTCTATTGGCCGCCGGGTTTCAAGACGCCGATCCCCGTGCAGGTGAGCGGACAAAAATTTTCGATCGACGTTCCCGTCGGCGACGGCGCGGGGATGTACGAGCTCAGCATATGGGCGCGCTTCCCGGGCTCGAAGGATCCCGTCATGGTCGGGCTCCGGACGATTCAGGTGAAGTGAAGCTCAGTGCGGCGTGGTGGTCTGCATGCCGCGCGTCGTTCCCTTGATGCCGAAGCCCGGGAACGTCGCGAGCGACGACGACGTCTGACCGACCCACGCGCCGGCGAAGGACGCGGGCGAAGCGTCGTCGGCGACGATCGCCGGGGCGCTCGCGGTGACGTCGATCGTGACGTCGTCGTTGGCGAGGGAGGACGAGCTGCGTGCGGCGAGCCACATCCCGGCGACCGCTTGCTGGCAAAGCGAAGCGGTGCACGACGCGCCGCAACTCCCGTAGCTCGCGCCGGCGCCGACGAGCGCGGTCGCGAGCCCGCTGCAGTCGACGAGCGTCGCGAGGGCGCTCGGCACGTCGGAGGATCCGGCGACCGCCGCGCGCGCGCGAACGTCGGCCGTCGCGCAGACGAGCGCGCTTCCCCACAGATTCACCGTCCCCGAAAGGTGCAGGACGTCGTCGGGATCGGCGCTGAACGTGAACGGCGCGCTCGCGCTCATTCCCACCGTCGCCGTGTCGAGACCCGCGAACGACGCGAGCGACAGCGATGCGTAACCGGCCGACTGCCCGGGCAGGACCGACGCGGAGAGACTGCCGAGCGCGTCCGCTTTCCCCGACGCCATCCATCCCATCGCGCGATCGCGCATCGTCGGCGTGTGCATCCCGAGCCACGTCGCGGCGCGCGAGTCCCAGGTCTGCGACGATCGCGCCGCGTCGAACTGCGCTTGCGACGCCGTCGGCACGAGCGTGTGCATCGCGTTGAGCAACACGGACGCCTCGCCCGTCCCCTGCGGCACGAACGCCTGGGCCGCGCGCGCGATCGACGTGTCGAGCATGCGCGTCCACCCGACGAGCTGCGTCGCGTCGGGCTCGAAGGAGAACGTGGTCGCGAGCTGCACGGTGTCGAGCGCCATCGGTCGATCGAGCAGGCTCACGTCGACGTCGCGGACGCTGCCGGCGGCGAGCGCGTCGAGATCCACGCAACCCGCGGCGTACAGCTTGATGCGTACGGACACCGCGACGTGGCTGCCTGCGGGGACGCTGCCGATCGTGATCGGTTGAGCGACGGTGCCGTCGGTCGCGGGGGCGCCGTCTTTGAAGCGGCCCGCGGCGAGCTGGCTCGCGAGATCCGCGCACGTGCTCTTGACGAAGACGCTCGCGGTGACGGCGGGTGCTGGGCGCTTGCCCGCGTACGCGGGGATGACGCGAACGCTCGCGAAGCCGCTCGCGCTGACCGACACGTCGAGGCGTGCGTCGGGTCCGCCGTTCGAGTGCGCGCGGATCGAGAACGTCGCCGGGACTGCGGGCGCGTGGAGGACGAAGCTCGCGTGGCCTCCGACCGTCGTCACCTGGCCGACGTCGAGCGACGCATCGGCGTAATCTCCATCGAGGCGAAGCGAGACGCTCGCCCCTTCCGCGACCGAGGGCCCCACGACGTGGAGGCCGACGGTGACGGCCTGACGCGGAGTCGTCGTCAAGACGCCGTCGATGTCGAAGCCGATCGCGGTCCCCGCATCGCCCGCGCCTGCGTCGGCGCTCGCAGCGCTCGTCGCGGCGTTCTCCGAGCACGCGCAAACGCAGCTGGCCCACGCAACCACCGAACCCAGCGCTACGCGCCGGGCCAAAGCAAAGAACATGAGGTCAGTATAGCGCGGCCGGCTGCGGAAGGCCCGGTTCTGCGCGGGCGCGGCAGGCTCGTCACTCGGGATCGATGGCAGCCGAGGGCAGGCGCGGTCCCCAGTCGGACGTGCAGTCGAGCGCGCGATTGCGGCCGGCGCAGCGCAGCGGGTCGGGGCCAGGGCCGATCATCAGGTATTCGCCGCGCGAAAGAAACGGGAAGTCTTTGCGCCATCGCGACTCGATGAACTGGACGTCGCGCGCGGCCGCGTCGCGCTCGGCGTTCGCGCTGAGCTTCGCGAGCTTGCGAGAGATCTCTTCGCGTTCGGTCGCGCTGTCGGTGAGCGAGTACGCGCGCCGGAGCGATCGGATCGCGGCCTCGTTCTCGCCGCGCTTGGACAGAATCGTCGCCGCCGAGACCGCGCGATCCGGATCGGCACCGAGCTCGACCGCGCGGATCATCGCGTGCGCGCCGTCGATGCGCCATCGGTCCTTTTCGTCATCCGCTTCGAGGAAGCTCGGCGCGATGAACGCGAGAAACTGGCCGTACTGCATCCAGACCTTGGCGTCGTAGGGTCGCTCCTTCACGCCGCGCTCGAGGTACGTGCGCGCGAGGCGCGCATCGGCGGCGTACCCGCGCGGAGGCCGGTAGACGAGCATCGTGTCGACGTAGCGGTAGATCGGCGCGTAGTCCGGCTCGATCTCCAGGATCGCGTCGATGTAGCGCGGCAGATCGTCGAAGGGGCGATGCTCTTGCCAATGCGTCCCGTACTCGACGAGGAGCTTTGCCCAGAGCAGATCGATCGCGGCCGCGCGGTAGCCGAGCGTCATCGCGCGGAGCTGTGCAGGGGGAGGGAGGACGTAGACGTCTTCTCGTTGCTTCACGGATTTCGTCGTCGCAGCGAGGCGTGGTTGCGTCACGCCAACGCCGACGATCGACGCGATGAGGAGCGCGATGGCGACGCCGACGATCGGCGCGCGACCTTCATGGGGCTCGCGCGCGGGCGCCGTCATTCGACCTCGGCCTCGACGTACATCCCCGGATCGAGCACGGCAGCCGCTTCGTCGCCCGACGTGTGGCCGCGGATCTCGAAGGTGCTCGTCACGCCGTTTCCGTTGAGGTCGCCGTGCGCACGCGCGACGAATGCGCTTCGACCAGGGGCGCGCGTCGAGTCGAAGGCGAACGCGAATGCGTGCGGCACCCCCTCGGGGCTCGGGCGGAACGCGAACGCTTGCCACGTCGGATGATCCCAAGCGCCGGGGAGATCCGCGACGCGCGTGCCGCGCGGCGGCGTCGCCGGGGTGAGCGGCGCGCTCGGTGGGAACGCCTCGGTCGGCGGGCGATCGTGCGCATAGGCCACGGCCGCGGCGCCGATGCGATTCAATCCTTCGACCGGCTCGGCGAAGCGCGATGCGTGCAGCTCGCGGACGAACGCGGGGACGGCCACGGCGAGGAGCGACCCGCCGACCGCGAACGCGATCGCGGCTTCGACGGCGCTGACCCCACGCTGCGCCGCGCGTGCGCGAGCGCGTCTGCGGCAGGGGTCGGTCCCGCGGAGGATCATGGCGACGGACTATACCGTCGCGTGCGAGTTTCGCTATCGTGGCGCGCGAGATGACGCGACGATCCGCGGTTCTGATCACGGGCGCCGCGGGGTTCCTCGGCAAGCACTTGGTCCGGAGTTTCGCGGCGCGCGGCTTCGACGTCCTCCCGCTCGTGCGCGAGGTCGACGAACGATCTCCCGCCGGTGCGCGCGCGCTCGACGAGGTCCTCACGACCACCGGCGCGCTCGACGGCTTCGACGCGCTCGTGCATGCGGCGGCCGTTCGGCATCGCCACGGCGTCGACGAACGTACGTACCGCGCCTCGAACGTCGGCCTCGTCGAACGCTTGCTTCGCGCCGCCAGCGGTCGCGTTCGTCGCTTCGTCGATGTCAGCTCCGTCGGCGTCTACGGCTTCCCGTCGCGCCTCCCGATCACCGAAGCGAACCCGTACGCGGCGAAGACGCTCTACTCCGTCACGAAGATCGAAGCCGAGCAGATCGTGCGTCGCCTCGCGCCGGAGCTCGGGATCGAGCACGTCATCGTTCGCCCGACGATCGTGTACGGCCCGGGCGACACCAACGGGATGCTCGACAAGATGGCGCAGATGATTCGCGCCGGAACGTACCGCGTCGTCGGCAGTGGCGCGAACACGCTGCATCACACGCACGTGGACGACATCGTGGACGGCATCCATCTCGCTGTCACGGCGCCCTCCGCGGCCGGACAAGATTTCATCCTCGCGGGGCCCGAGACGATCACGCTGCAGCGCATCTCGGAGCTCGTCGCGCGTGCCGTCGGACGCCCGCTCGCGCGCATGCATGTTCCGCTCGCGCTCGCACGCATGGCGGCGACCGCGTTCGACATCGCCACGTACCGCGGTTGGGCGTTCACGACGCGCGAGCCTCCTATCAACCACGCGAAGCTCGACGTGATGACGGTGCCGATCTCGTTCGACACGTCGAAGGCGCGACGCCTGCTCGGGTACGCGCCGCGCGTCGGATACGAGGACGGAATCGCGCGAACCCTTGGCGAGAGGGCGACGTGAGCACACCGGTGACGCTCGTCGGTGCCCGCCGGCGCGTCCTCGTCGTCCTCGTGCTCGCGGCTGCCGCGGTCGCTCTGTGGTTCGGATGGAAGAAGCTCGGCTTCGTCTGCGACGACGCCTACATCGCATTTCGCTACGTCGCGAACCGACACGCACGGCGCGGCTACACCTGGAACCCGCCGCCGTTCCGCCCTGTCGAGGGCTACACCAGCTTTCTCTGGATCGCGCTCCTCGACGTCGCGTGGTCGCTCGCCGGCGTCGAGCCTCCGGACGCCGCGAAGTGGCTCGGCCTCGCGTGCGCGTACGCGTCGGTCGGGCTCGTCGCCGCGATGGCGTTGCGCATGCGCATGTCGGACGGGCTCGCGCGCGCCCGTGTCGCGGTCCTCGCGATCGTCCTCGCGGGCGTGCTCTCCAATCGAACGTTTCTCGCGTGGACGAGCTCGGGGCTCGAGGCTCCACTCTTCGTCGCGCTCGTGCTCGCCTGGGTCTACGCGACGGTGTTCGCGAACGATGGCCGGCGCGCGGATCTCGCCCGCGTCGCGTGCGCGAGCGCGCTCCTTCTCTGCCGGCCGGCTCAGCGCCGCGCTCGATCGCTTTCCGATCGGTCGCGTGCTGCCGAGCGGCGTGCGCTACCGATGCCGCTACCTCGACTCGGTGACGCTCGCGGAAGAAATCTTCAGCCAGCGTTCCTACGCGCGCGCCGTTCCGTCGACGGTGCGGACCTTCGTCGATCTCGGATGCAACGTCGGGCAGTTCGTCGCGTTCGTCGCCGACGTGACGGGCCGACGCGATCTGCGCGGCCTCGCCATCGACGCGGATCCGGACATGGTCGCCGAGACGCAGTGGGTCGTCGACGTGAACGGCCTCTCGTCGGTCACCGCGCTCCAAGGCCTCGTCGGAGCGCCGAGCGCCGCCGTCGAGCAGAAGGATTTTTTCCTTCACCCGTGCAAGATAAAATCGTCGGCGTACGCGCTCGACGAGCCGGGCCAACCCCACAAGGGCGACTGGAAGAAGACGCGCGTCCCGACGATCGATCTCGAGGCGACGTGGCGCGCACGGATCGGCGACGACGTGCGCTGCGATCTCCTGAAGGTCGACATCGAAGGGTCCGAGGCCGACTTCATCACGGAGGACAACCCGTTCTTGCGGCGCGTCGACGCGGTCGTCGTCGAGGTCCACAAGTGGGTCGTCGATCCCGCCGTCATCGACGCGCGCCTCCGCGCGAACGGCTTTGCGAAGGTCACCGATCTCTGGGTCACCGAAGCGTTCGCGATCGCGCACTACGCGCGCGCCTGATTCAGCGGCGACTGCACACGACGAAGAACCCGAGCGCGAAGAACGACGGGAGGCGTTCGTGGAGGCGTGGGACCGTGATCGCCTTTGCGGCCCAACGCGCCATCTTGAAGCGCGGGTCGCTGAGCTCGGCGGGGAAGTAGTACTTGCGCTGGTCGACGCGCAGACCTTCGCTTTCGATCATTTTCGTGAGGAGTGGCTCGGAAAAAAAACGAATGTGCTCCGAGAAGGTCGCCCCCGTGCGGTGCGCGACGTCCATCACGTCGATGTGGCGACCGAGCGCGTACGCCGCGCGGTTCGCGAGGTTGAAGGCGTTTGGGACGGACAAAATCACGTGCCCGAGGCGAGCGGTGACGCGGACGATCTCCGCGAGGAGCACCTCTGGATCGAAGACGTGCTCGAGGACGTCGAGGCACATGGTCACGTGGAAGGCGCCGTCGGCGAACGGCAGTCGCCGCCCCTCGAAGTCGACCTTCACGGCTTCGAGGCCGCGTGCCCGCATCTTCGCAAGCGCGTCGTCCGCGAGATCGAGCCCGACGCGACGTGCCGAAGCACGCGCCACGCGCGCGAGGAGTACCCCGTCCCCGGCTCCGACATCGAGGATGGAGTCGTACGAGAGCTTGCCGAGCACGTCGTCGAGCGCTGCGATCTTCCAACGCTGGTGCGGACTGTCGGTGACTTGCTCGTCCTTCCAGTATTGGTCGTAGTAGCTCTCGCGAACGCCTTCGCCGCTCATCGGTCCATATTCGTCCGCGAGATGAGCGCGTCAAGACGTGTCACGTTCGCGCCTCCGCGACGAGCCGGCCGCACGATGATGCGCTTGGTGACTGATAAGGTGGTGCGATGACCGCTGACGCGCCGACCGAGCCCGCCCGGAAGACGCGGCGGAACGCGAAGCGTCTCTTCGCTTGGGTCCTCGCGATCGCATCGCTCTCCGTCGTCGCGTGGATCGTTCCGGTGCGCGACCGTTGCGAGGACCCGCGGGCGCGCTCGGGCTCGACGCGCGTCGCCGTCACGCGGTCGGCGGAAACGTGCACCCTCCACGTTCGCTCCGGCGACGTCGTCATCTCGGCCGAAGAGTGCGCTCGCCTCACGTGCGAGCCCGGTCTCGCATCGACGTTCGCGCGCGTGCGGCTCGGCATCGTCGCTGCGCTCTTCGTCGCCTACGTGGCGGGAATGATCGCCTGGGCGGCGCGATGGCGCATGCTCCTCGCGTTCGCCGGCGTAAAGGTGAGGTTGCGCGATCTCGTTCGCATCACGCTCGAAGCGCAAGCGGGCGGCGTTCTCCTGCCGGGAGGCATCGGCGGCGACGCGTTACGCGTCGCGTTCGTCGTCGGCAAGGGAGCGCCGATCGCGATCGCGATCGCATCGGTGATGCTCGACCGCATGATCGGTCTCGTCACGCTCGCCGGGATCGCCGCCGCGCTCGGCCTCGGGTTCGGCGGCGGCCAGGTCGGTATCGTGCCCTGGGTCCTCGCGTCGATCCCGTTCGGCGCGGCGCTCGGGCTCTTCGCGCTTCGAAGCGATCGCCTCCGCCGCATGCGCTTCCTCAACGACGGACGACTCGGCAAGATGGCTCAGCCCGTCCTCACGTACGTCGCGCACCCGCGCGCGCTCCGGGCGATCGCGTTCGGTCTGCTCGTGAGCCTCTTCGTGAGCGCCGTTCAACTCGCCGTCGTTCGCGGTCTCGTCCTCGCCGTCGGCGGCGCTCCGACGGACGAACGCTGGGTCATCGTAGGGACCGCGATGGCGTTCATCGTCTCGGCCGTTCCAGCGCTCCCGGGCGGGTGGGGGACGAGCGACGCCGCGTTCGTCTTCTTCCTGGGCCTCGCCGGGCTCCCGGCGACCGTCGCGCTCGCCTCGGGCCTGTTGTATCGCCTCTTCTGGTATCTTCTCGGGATGATTGGCGCGATCCTCTACGTCGTCCGCGCGCGCGCATCGAGTGCCCAGAGAGAGTGATGAACGTCTCGATCGTCGTACCGGCGCACAACGAATCAGCAAACATTCGTCACCTCCTCGAGTCGCTCCTCGAGCAACGGACGAAGGTCGCGCGCATCATCGAGATCATCGTCGTCGTGAGCGGCTGCACCGACGACACCGCCGAGGTCGCGCGCAAGGTCGGCCGAGGCCGACCCGGGATGCACGTCCACGTGCAAGACCGCCGCGAGGGCCAGGTCGCGGCGATCAACGAGTACCTGAAAATGCGCGACACGCGCGCGCAGGTCATCGTGCTCTGCAGCGCGGATCTTCTGCTCGCGCCCGACGTGGTCGAGAAGCTCGTCGTGTGCATCCGCGACAACGCCGACGTCGGCATGGTCGGCGCGCGCCCGTTGCCCAACAACGACGCGTCGACGCTCGTCGGCAGGATGGTGACCCTCCTGTGGGACATGCATCATCGCGTATCGCTCGAGGTTCCGAAGATGGGCGAGCTCGTCGCGATCCGCGCGGGCCTCATCGATCGCGTGAGCGAGCTGTCGGTCGTCGACGAGGCATCCATCGAGGACGTCGTTCGATCGAAGGGCTACGTGCTCGGCTACGTCCCCGATGCGATCGTGACGAACCACGGTCCGGAGAAGCTCGGCGAATACTTCGAGCAACGACGTCGCATCGCGCGCGGGCACTACTGGCTTCAGTTCGCGTTCGGATACGAGGTCGCGACGCTCGATCGCGGGCTCGTCGTCAAGACCGCGATCGATGTCGCGCGCGGGCAGGACGGGTTCGGCAAGGTGGCGCTCGCCGCCGCGGTCGGCACGGAGATCGCCGCGCGCGTCGCCGGCTTCTGGGACGCGCGCGTCGTAGGCGGCAAGCACCGCACGTGGAAGTCGCTGCAGACGACGAAGCAGGCGCTCCGCGAGACGGCCCCCGACGATCGCCCGCGTCGACTGTCGGCGCGCCCGGATCCGCCGCGATGAGCGCGACGCGAAAGCTCCCGATCCTCGCGCGCCTCGCCGGCTACCGCGTCTCGCACGCGACGGGTCGCGGTCAGCAGCTACCGATCAACTTGACGGTGTCGGTGACGTACAGCTGCCCGTCTCGCTGCCTCACGTGCGACATCTGGCAGAAGAAGGT
>JAYVXB010000700.1:0-11463 GCA_043785585.1 Deltaproteobacteria bacterium
TCGGGTCGCCGCGACGCCGAGCGCCTCGGCGCGCTCGACGAGCGGACCGCCCGCCGCGCCGTGCATGTAGAGCTTTTTCCTTCCGTTGTTGCTGACGTAGAGATCGAGCTTCCCGTCGCCGTCGAAATCCGCGACGAGACCGCCCATCGACGAGTGCGGCTCGTCGAGCGCGAGCGCGGAGGTCGCGTCGGTGAAGATCGGGAGCTTCTTGGGAGAGACGCCGGCGTTGCGAAAGAGAACGTCGGTCGGGAGCGCCGGCTTGGGGAGCGGCGCGAGGCCGGTGTCGGAGACGAGCGTGTCGTTCGCGACGTAGACGTCGAGCGCGCCGTCACCGTCGGCGTCGAAGAGCGCCGCCGTCCAGCCGAGCCCGTTTTCGACCATCCCCGCGGCGACCGTGGTGTCGGCGAACGCGAACGCCCCTTGGTTCACGTAGAGCGCGTCCTTCGACGCATCGGGTGAGCCGCCCGAGTTGACGACGTAGAGATCGAGCAGCCCATCGCCGTCGAGATCGGCGACCAGCACGCTCTGCGCCGCGAGACTCACCGCGCCGAGGCCGGACGTCGCCGAGCGATCGACGAGCTTCCCTCCCCCGACGTTCTCGTAGACGAGCCCGCCCGAGTTGGTCGTGAGGACGAGGTCGACGTCTCCGTCGCCGTCGAGATCGGCCGCCGCGATCGCGCTCGCCTTTCGCGACGTGTCGATGCCGAACGCCGCCGTGGCTTCGCCGAAGCGCAGCGTGCCGAGGTTTCGGTACGCGCGCGTGAGCTCGGTCGGGCTGACGACCACGATGTCGAGGCGTCCGTCGCCGTCGAGATCCGCGACGGCGACGCCGGTGTCGTACCCGCTGAACGCGATCCCCGACGACGCGGTGACGTCCTCGAAGAGCGGATCGGCGGGACCACGCGGCGGATCTCCGCACGCGCCGACCGCGAGCGCAGACGCGCCGGTCCCCGCCCCGCTGTTGCCGCACGCCGCGATCGCGACGAGCGCAACGACGCGCCACGCGCGTACGTCCATGCATCCCCTCTCCCGCCCAGCGTAGCGCTCCTTCGCGCGCGGCGCTGCGAGAGTCAGGGAATCGCGAACATCGACGCCTTCTCCGCCATCGGCAGGATCGGCACGCGCGTCTTCAGCACCGGATCGAGCTTCGCCACCGGATGGATCTCGAGCGCGTGCATGAAGTACGGCTGAACGCTCCGAAAGAGGACGCGCACCGTCAGCGTGTAGGCGCCCGACGCGAGCGTCGGAAACGCGAAGTCCTTCGTCGCCGTGGCCATTGGCTTGATCATCTGCTCGATGACCGCGTCGGCCTGGTGAGGGAACGTCACGATGTGGTTCGTCTGCGTGCTCCCCGGATTCGTCACGAGCCCGCCGAACCACCAAAGGTCGGGATCGCCCATCGGGGTGGCCGAGTGCTCTGGGTAGCCGTCCATCAAGTTGCCGTCCGCGCCGAGCATCCCGGTTTGGTACGCGACAGTGCCGCTGCCGTCTTTGAGCGTTGCCTCGAGCCACATGCGCCGTTCGGACGAGACGCCGCTCGGAACGCTGTGGCCGGCGAGGTTCTTGAGCGACGCGCGAAAGCCCGTGGTCTTTCCGCCCGCGTCGGTCGCGAGGACGACGGAGAGCTCGACGGACGCGGCGAGGAGCGCTTTCACGAGCGTGAGCTGCCGATCCTTGTCGGGATGATCGACGAGCGCGATGTCGACGCCGACGAACGTGTGCGCGTGCAGTGGACGATCGGGCCCACCGTCGACGACCGGCCCTGTGCCGCGCAATGGCATGTGGCAGTCCTGGCATTGCTTGTCGCCGCCCATCGCGCGCCACTCGTTCCATTCGAGGCCGGTCGACTCGAGCGGCACGTCTTTGAAGTTGAATGGCAGCTTCACATTGTGGCACGCCGCGCAGAGATCGCCGGTGGTGTGGAGCGGCGAGCCGACGGCCTCGTGAAAATCCGAAGGCTGCGCGTTCGCGAACGGACCGTGGACGCGCCCGTTCGGCTCGAAGAGGAGCTCGGCGTTCTGCGACTTGAGGACCTGCGTCGCGGAGTGGCAGACATCGCAAGGCACGCCCGCCGACGCGGCGACGCTGAGCCCCGTCGTCTTCTGGATCATCTGGCCGCCGGGTCCCTTGAGGATCGGCGTCTCGTTCTGCAAAAACCCGGGGACCGTGTGGCACTCGGTGCAAAACTGCCCGCCTTCACCGACGAAATCGCTCGCTTGAACGTTCGCGAGGGCCTGAAAGATCGGATCCTTCGCCGCGTAAGCGTGCATCGATCCTTCCCAGTCCGCGACGTGCTGTTCGTGGCAAGGTCGGCACGACTGCGGATCGCGGAAGACGTAGCCCGAGCCCGCGTCGGGCGACGAAGGGCCGGACGACTTCGTCGAGCAGCCGAGCGGGACATTCGCGACGAAGAGCGGCGCGGCGACGGCGACCAAGGCGATGAAGCTCGCGAGCCTCATTTCGGCATGTTCGCGATCCACGTGCGAATCACGTCGATGGTTCCGGGCGACAACGCTCCTTGCGGAGAGGGCATGATCAGCCCTTCGTTTTGGCGCAGCGACGTGAGCTTCGCGATGAGGAAGCTTCGATCGGGATCGCCGGGGACGATGATGGCGGGGTAGTAGCTACCGGAGTCGCCGACGCTGGGGCGGACGTTGACCATCGTCGACACGACCACCTGCGGATTGAAGAGCGCGACGCCCTGTTTCGGAAAGTCGATTCCGTGGCACCCTGCGTCCGCGCAGCGCGGCGTGAAGACCTTGGCTTGCAGGCTCTCGATCGTCGGCTGCGGCAGATCCTCGGCGGGCGCATCCTTCGACGAGCAGCTCGGGGTGAGCACGACGCACGTCGCAGCGACGAGCGACGCGACGATGCTCGACCGGGCCATTGGCATCACGCTTCATTTTGCGCCGCTCGCGTAGGATGTAAAGCCAGATGGATCGGCGACACGCGATGCTCGGGGCTCTCGTCCTCTTCGGCGTCGGTGCGTTCGTGCTTCTCCGCGGCGGAGAAAAGGCGGGGACGACGGCCCCTTCGCCCTCGTCGAGCACGCCGACGAGCAGCGCTCCGACGTCTTCCGCGCCGACCGGCGATCCGCTCGACGCGATCCGATGGGACGACGCGCCGCTCGATTGGAATCGCCCGATCGCCGCGACCACCTCGAGCGTAGACGGATACGCCGGCAGCGCGGAATGCACTCATTGCCATACAGCGATCGCCGAGCGCTTTGCAGGTCACGCGATGGCGCGCACCGGCCTGCGTGTGATCGACGCTCCGCGACGCCGCGAGCTCGCCGACGCGTTCGACGCGCGGTCCATCGTCCGTCACGGCAACTTCGCGTACCGCCCGTTCCGCGACAAGGACCGCTATTTCATCGAAGAGCTCATCGACGGATCCGACGGTCGTCGCGTCCATTCGTGGACGCAAGAGCTCACGCACACCTTCACCTCCGGTGCGTTCGGCCTCGCGTTCGGATTTCGCAGCGGCGGCTTCGTCTACCAAGTTCCGCTCGATTGGTATGCACAGTCGCGCACATGGGGATTCGATCCCGGCTTCAAGCGTAACGCGCGCTTCTCGCGTCCGTTCGCGGCGACGTGCGTCGCATGCCACAGCGAGCCTCCGCGCCTCCGCGCCGGGAGCGACGACGCCGTCCTGGATCCGGCGCCCGCGGGCGTGGGCTGCGAGCGGTGCCACGGACCAGGAAAGCGCCACGTCGATTCGTCGCGCAAGGAAGACATCGTCAATCCAGCGAGTCTGTCGACGACGCGGCAGCTCGACGTTTGCGCGCAATGCCATCTGCAGGGGACCGCCGAGATCCTGCGCGCCGGCCGCGCGATCTACGACGTTCGCGCCGGCGAGCCGCTCCACGCTTATCGAATGAATTACATAGAGGCCGAGCCGACGGTCGACTGGTTTCAGCTCACCAGCCATTCGGATCGCCTGACTCGGAGCGCGTGCTTTCGCGGCGCGCAGGGCAAGCTCGTTTGCACGACATGCCACGATCCGCACAAGACGTCGCGCGGCGAGCCGCCGTCGCATTGGCGGAAGGGATGCCTCGGCTGCCACACGGAAGCGGCGTGCACGGCGCCCGCGGGCGATCGACGCGCGAAGAACGACGCTTGCGCCGATTGCCACATGCGAAAAGACACGCCGGGCGATTTCCGACTCCAAGTGAGCGACATTCATCTCCCGATTACCGATCATTGGATTCGAAAGCGCGTGAGCCCGCCCACGCCGTCCGACGCCGGCGCGCGATCGATTCGCCTCCAGAAGATCGAGAGCTACGCGCTGCGGATCGGCGACGTGCCGGCGGGCGATGATCTGCCCGCGATCGACGCGGTGGCGCTCGATCTGAGCGGGATGGGACGCGAGGCGCTACCGAAGCTCGCGAGCGCCGTGGCGACGCACCCGCAGACGCCGGACCTGTACGACGCGCTCGCGAGCCGATTCGAATCGAGGCACGCGGCGGCGCGGAGCGCGGAGGATCGTCGTCGCGCGGCCGAAGGTCTCCGTCGCGCGCGCGCGGCGGTCGTTCGCTTTCGGCCCGACGACGTCGGCGCGCTCGTCGACTACGCGCGCGCCTGTTTCACGCTCGCGACCGAAGAGTCGGTCGCGGATGCGCACGCGTCGCTCGATCGTGCGCTGCGCGTGATGCCCGATCACCCGGCCGCTCTGCTCGAGAAGGGGGGCGCGCTCTTCCGCGTCGGGCGCTTCGACGACGCGCGACCGGTGCTCGAGCGCGCGGCGGATGCGGGACCCGATCAGCTCGAGGCGTATGTGCTTCTGGGTGTGATGGCGCGCGACGCGGGTGACGTCGCGCGCGCGATCGAGCGCTTCGAGGCGGCGCGCAAGCGCGAGCCGCGCGACGCGTGGCTGCTCGATCAGCTCGCAACGCTCTACGAGCGACTCGGTCGCACGGCGCAGCGCGCGGAGCTATTGCGGGTACGCGCCGCGCTCGGATCGGTGGGCCCGACGCGCGCCACGCGCTGGCTCGCACCGTCGCAGCGTTGAACATCGTGTTGCCTAAGATTTGAACATCGTGTTGAGCCGAGCGACGACCGCGCGGCGGCCACTCGATGAATTCCCGCATTTTCTGCCTCGGTTCGTCCCTTGCAAAGAGTCCCGAGTGGAAGCGAGGGGCCCACAATGAATTCGACGACGCGCATGATCATCCTGAGCAGCATGTTGGCGGCGACGGGTTGTGGAAGCAGCGACGGATCGAAGTCGGAGGGGCCGAGCCCGAGCACCGCGGCGACATCCGCAGTTCCGGCCGTCCGCGGGGAGCTCACCGTCGCGTCGAACACGCCGACGGAGCTGCGAGGCACGTTCCTCCTCGACGGCGACAAGCTCGACTTCCGCGCGACCCAGACCGCCGATCGCGTCACCGCGGTCGATATCAAAGTTCACGGACTGACGCTCGACGCGACGCTCGATATCCCGAACAGCTCGCGTCACCTCGACGGCTTCGCGACGGCGACTGGCGAGGACACGACGCTGGTCGAAGACGACCGCCTCGTGGTGTTGGCGTTCGTGAAGAAGCTCGAGAGCACGTTTCCGGACATCTCGAAGTGGCAAGGGGTCGCGCCGCCGTTCGTCGAGACCGCGAACCTGTGGGCGCAGTGGATCCCGGAGATGTCGCTGAAGCGCACGAAGTTCGAGGACGTCGAGCACCTCTCGATGCTGTGCGGAAACGCCCTCGCCGCGGGCAGCTGGTCGGGATGCGCCGTCTCGACGTGGACGCCCGTCGGCCACGACTGCTGGACCTGCTCCGGCTCCCCGTCGCAGGGACAGAATCCCTACAACCGATGCGGCTCCGCGGTGCAGCTCGGCGATCACTGCGGCTCGACGCTTTCGTGGAATGGCAGCTCGTGGACGACCAGCATCCCGAGCCACGGCGGCTACAACTACGAAGTCGGTGACTGCTTCGGCCGTTACGGCTCCGACTGTGGCTCGGGCCACGGTTACAACCAAGAGTCGGCGGACCACGACCACTGCGTTCGCAATGGCCATTGGGTCACGAGCTCGTGGTGCAGCGACGAGCTGTTCGCGACCGGGAGCGGATACGACTGCTACTGAGCACGACGTCGCAGCATCGGTTATCGAAGTCCGCGAGACCCGCGCGCGCCGGAAGGCGTTCGCGGGTCTACTGCGTTTCGGAGCGCGGCGAACGAGTTCGCATTCCGAACCCGAGTTAGCGCATTGAACCGATTTCAGTTCGCATCCTGAACGAGCGCGGCGAGCGCTATGAGAAATCGCGCGGTTTTTGCGATGGTTCGTCGTTTGCAGTGACCCCTTCGTGGAAGCGAGGGACGAACGATGAGCTCGACGACGACGCGGATGATCATCCTCAGCAGCATGCTTGCGGCGTTCGGTTGTGGTGGCAGCGATGGCCCGAAGTCCGACGGCCCGGCCCCGAGCGGAGCGACGACGACGACGGCTGCGGCTGGCGCGCGCGGCGAGCTCACCGTCACGACGAACTCTGCGACCCAGCTCGCGGGCACGTACCTCGTCGACGGCGACAAGCTCGAGTTTCGCGCGAGCAAGACGGCGGACAAGGTCACGGCCGTCGACGTCAAGGTCCACGGCCTGACGCTCGACGCGACGCTCGATCTCCCGAACAGCTCGCGCCACCTCGACGGCTTCGCGACGGCGACCGGTGAGGACACGACGATGGTCGAAGAGGATCGACTCGTGATCGCGGCGTTTACGAAGAAGCTCGAGAGTACGTTCCCGGACATCTCGAAATGGGAAGGCGTCGCCCCGCCGTTCGTCGAGACGCTCAACCTCTGGGCGCAGTGGATTCCGGAGATGGCGCTGAAGCGCACGAAGTTCGAAGACGTCGAGCACCTCTCGATGCTGTGCGGAAACGCGATGGCGAACGGGGCCTTCGACGGATGTGCCGTCTCGACGTGGACGCCCGTCGGCCACGACTGCTGGACCTGCTCGGGCTCGCCGTCGCAAGGTCAGGACCCTTACAACAACTGCGGCTCGGCCGTGCAGATCGGCGACCACTGCGGGTCGACCCTCGCGTGGAACGGCAGCGGGTGGACGACGAGCATCCCGAGCCACGGCGGGTACAACTACGAAGTCGGCGATTGCTTCGGACGCTACGGTGCCGACTGCGGTTCGGGCCACGGCTACAACCAGGAGTCGGCCGACCACGACCACTGCGTTCGCAACGGTCACTGGATCACGAGCTCGTGGTGCAGCGACGAGCTCGTCGCGACCGGCAGCGGCTACGATTGCTACTGAGCGGCGCCTTCGCGCCGATGTTCGAGACCCGCGAACGCCGAGAACGGCGTTTGCGGGTTTTCGTGTAGGATGATCTCGTGAGCGTGTGGCGGCTTATCGTCGTTGCGTTCGTACTGGCAGGTTGCCGCAGCGCGCCCGCGTCCGACTCCTCACCGGACATGAGCGCAGGGTTCGGGCCGGCCGAGGACGTCGTGAAGCGCTTCTTCGGCGCCGCGGAAACAGGCGACTGCGCGACACTCGGAAAGATCCTCGTCTTGCCCGACGCGGGGACGTTTACGCCCGAGGCGTGCGAGGGAATCACGCACGACTTCTCCGAGTCGAAGACGCACCTCCTTCGCATCGTCGAGTCCAAGGTCGACGGTCGCGACAAGAGCGTCGTCCTCGTGTCGACCGACGTCGAATTCAAGAAGAAGAAAACGGGCGACGTTCACCAATGGGTGATTCGCGCGGAGTGGCGCAACGGCATGTGGAAAGTGCGCTTCTGACATGGGCGACGACTCGAACGGACGTCGGATCGGGTGGTGGCCCGCGGCGGTCGCGCTCGCCATCATCGTCGCCATCTACTTCTTCGCGCGGAAGAAGGATCCCGCGCCGATCGTCGCGGCGGCGTCGCCGACGTCCGAGCCCACGAGCGCGCAGACGATCGCCGCGACGAACGCGCCGACGCCAAACGCGCCGACCGCGGTCGCTTCCGTGCCGTCGGCTCCCGCCACGATAGCTGCGCCGCCGGACCCGGACGATGGCGTCGAAAAACCAGGGCCGCCTTCCGCGGATGCGAGCTTCTACGATCCCAACGGACCCTTGCCCGACGGCAACACGCGCGGCCGATCGTGGCAGCTCGACGAGAAGCTCTCGAAGACGCGCGAGAGCCTGAAGACGATGGATCTTCGCGCGCAGGGTCTCGAGAAAGAGATCGCGGACGCCGAGGCCGCGGGGCGAAAAGACGAAGCAAACGAGAAGAAGGTCGTCCTCGCGCGGCTGCGCGCACGTCAAGCCGAGCTGCAGCGGTCGCTCGACGCGGGCGTCGATCCGACGACGCCCATCCAGTAGACGACGCGCGACGCATCGACGATCTCACGGACGCGGCCCCGCGCATGCGAGCGCGCCGAGCGGCTTGCGCCAGCAGATGGGCAACCCACGCCGCTCCGCGCGCTCGGCGAGCGCTTCGGGAGAGAGCGTCGTGAAGAACCGCAGGAACTCGCCGCCCGCGAGCGCCACGGTGACGTGCAAGAACGGATACTCGCGATGACGCCGCGGCGAGCGCGGTCCGATCTCCGCGTCGTCGGGCGAGCGTCGATTGAGCTTCGGGAAGATCATCGTGACGTGCTCGCGCTCGAGCATCTCGACTTTGGGCCAGCGGGCGTGGCCGGGAAATCGCTCGCGCGGACCGCCCTCCGACCACTCGGGGCGAAGGTAGAAGTCCGATTGGATGTTTCGCGACAAGAGGCCGGTCGCGTCGATGACGCGGAGCGCGTGGCCGTAACCCATGTATCCCGATTTGTCGGAAAGTATCGAGTCGCCATTGTCGGCGAATCGCAAGAATGCGTCGCGGAAGCGGCGCGCGTCACCGGCGGTCACCTCGAGCGATCGCTTGTGATCGCGCGCGGGCGTGACATCCCAAAAGATCGGATTGGCCTCCTTTTGAAGCACGTCGTGCGAGACGAGAACGGCGCCGGCGAGCGCGACACCGAGCGTGCGCCGACGGCGACGCGCCAAGTCGTCTGCGATCGGCGGCAGCGCGCCGACGACGCCCGCGACGAGCGCGACGGCGGAGGCGACGGCGAAATAGACAATCCCGACGATAGGTCGCAAGAATCGAAAGTCGGACATGTAGTCGCCGCCCATCGGGACGACGACCGCCACGCCCACTGCGACGTAGACGAGCGAGGCCACGAGCGGCTCGACGTGCGCGTCGACCGCGCGGCGGTCGTCGGCACCGCCCGTCGCTCGAAGCCGTCGCCACGCCCACGCCGCGCCGCCGAGCAGCACAATCCAGACGACGAAATGCGGGATGCCTATCCATCCCATGCGGCGCGCGAAGTACTCGACATAACCCGCGCCAAACGTCCAAACGCCGGGAACGCCCTCGACCTTCGCGCGAAACGGATTGGCAACGACGGATCCATAATACGCATATCGAGCGGCGAGCAGGATCGCGACGCCGGGGAGGACGACATTGAGCGAGCGCCGGATCGAATGACGCCAGGATCCGTCCTGCCACCCCGCGCGCACGAGCATCGCGAGGTAGAGCGGATAGAACGCGATCCCTTCTGGACGCGAAGCCGCCAAGAGGACGTGCACGACCCCAGCGACGACGATCGCGCGGCTGCGATCGCGACCCGGCGCGACCGCGAGCGCGAAGGCGCCGAGCACGAGCGCGCTGTGCATCGACGTCTCGAGGCCGCCCGTGGCCCACACGGCGACTGCGCGATCGGTGGCGAAGAGGATCCCCGCGAACGCCGCCACCCAGACCGATCCCGACGTCGTCTTCGAGAGTCGCACGAGCAGCAGGAGCTCGACGATGGCGCACGCCGTTCCGATCGCGTTGGCCGCGGTAAACAAGCTGATCCCGGCGGCGCGGGCGGGGACGAGGAGCAACAGGAAGAGGGCGCTGCTGAAGCCTTCGACGCGCTCGCCCGCGTTGTAGACGAGGCCCGCGCCGCTCGCGAGGTTGTCGACGTACCGAAACGCGATGAGCGCATCGTCCGTCGTCCATGTCTCTCCGCGCGCGAGATAATAGAGGAGGAGGAGGCACCCGATCGAGACGACCGCCGTCGCCGGATGCACGGGTGGCAAGCGCGTCGAGCTCGTGGCGTTGGGCGGCGCGGAGGTCTCCAAGGCGGTAATCGAGCTTATCGAAGGGTGAACGGTCGGGCGATGAATCGCGTGGTAAGATGAGTGGGATGCGAACCCGATGGGCGAGCGCTTCGGCCGCCTTCGCCGTCTCGATCACGATCGCGGCGTGCCAAGGGGGCGGCGCCGCGCCGGTGGGCAAGACAGAGAGCGCGATCATCTCGGGCACGCCGGACACCGGAGACCCCGCGGTCGTCGCGATCGTCCAGCGTCGGACGTCGTGCGCGACGTCCGCGCCGCATGTCCTTTGCACCGGAACGCTGATCGCGCCGAGGCTCGTGCTCACGGCGGCGCATTGCACGAAGGCGTCGCTTCAGCCGGGCAACTTCGAGGTCTACTTCGGCTCGCACGACGGAACGTCGAGCGAGAAGTACGTGCGCGTGACGTCGATCGCCGTCGACCCGATGTGGAACGACGCGAGCCGCGAGCACGACGCCGCGCTCTTTCAGATCGCCGAGACGATGTCGATCACGCCCGCAGCGCTCCCGAGCAAGGCGATGGACGCGTCGATGGTGGGCGCCCAGCTTCGGGCGGTCGGGTATGGCCTAGTGACCATCTCGCAAGGGGTCCCCGACGGCATCAAGCGTCAAGGTACGATGAAGCTCGATCAGGTCAACTCGCTGAACTTCCGCGCGACGCCCGACGCCGCGCTGACGTGCGCGGGAGACAGTGGCGGTCCGGTCTTCATGACCGTCGCGGGCGTCGAAGAGCTCGTCGGCCTGACGGTGAGCGGCGATCCTCCGTGCAGCGTCTTTGCCACGAACACGCGCGTCGACACGGTGCTCGACACGTTCATCAAGCCGGCGCTCATGGCGGACGCAGGGACCTTGCCGGCGCCTGCGATCGCGGCCGACCAAGTCTGCAAGAGCACGTGCGCCACCGGCTCCGACTGCCCCGAGCAGCTCGCGTGCGAGCCCGTCCCCAACGATACGAGCAAGCGGTGCCAGCTGCCGGCGATCTCGGCGGGCGACTTCGGCAAGTCGTGCACCACCGACTCGGACTGCGGCGGCACCGGACCTTGCGCGCGTCTCGGGGGATCCGGCGCCGACGCGTGCCGGTGCTTTCGTTCGTGCAGCGGCCCGCCGAATCCACCGGACCTCGACGCCGCAACCGACGCAAGCCCGCCGTCCAGCGGAGGCGAAAGCGCGGGGTGTTCCGTGCAATCCACGCGCACCGACTCGGGCGCCCTCGCCTCGATCGCGCTGGCGGCCGTGCTCGGCGCCGTGTTCGCACGACGTCGCAACAAGCGCGCGTAGCCGAGCTAAGCTCTCTTCGTGATCACCGTCCGCCTCGCCGCCGAACGCGGCCACGCCAACCACGGCTGGCTCGACAGCCACCACACCTTCTCGTTCGCCGATT
>JAYVXB010000701.1:0-11452 GCA_043785585.1 Deltaproteobacteria bacterium
CGTCATCGGTCGCGGCGGCGAGATCGTCGGGCGACACAATTGGCTCATCAACCCGAGCATCCCGATCCCCGCCGAGGCGAGCGCCGTTCACAAGATCACCGACGACCAGGTGAAGGACTCGCCGTTCTTCGCGGACGTCGCCTCCGAGATCTCCGCCGCGCTCGCGGACTGCATCCCCGGCGCGTACAACGCCGCGTTCGACAAAGCCTTCATCACGAACGAGTTCGCGCGTGCCGGGCACAAGCCCGCGCCGGGCGAGATCGTGCCGCCGTTCCTCCGTCGCGATGTCGACTGGTTCGATCCGCTCGTGTGGGCGCGCGAGGTCCACAAGGAAGCGCGTTCGCGCGCGCTCGGCGAGATGGCGACCCTCCTCGGGATTCGTCTCGAGAACGCGCACCGCGCGAGCGACGACGCCGAGGCCGCGCTCCGCGTCCTGTACACGCTCGCGAACGACGTTCGCCTCCCGCGGCCGTACGCGGCGTTCGTTCAGGAGCAGCGCCGCCTCGCGCTCGCGCAGGCCGACGAGCGCCGCCGGTACCAACGGTTCACCTCGCGCTCGACCTGAGCGCACGCCATCGCACCGGACGCGGCCTCGACGCGCTGCGCGGTCGCCCCTACATCCGTGTCCTGCGAAGCGCCCTTCACAGGACCGTAGCGCCGTGAAAAAAGCCTGATAGCGTCCATGGCGCAGCGCGTAGGACCACCCCACGCGCGAGCTCCCCCCTACGACCCCCTGGCGAGCCAGTGCGGAGGAAACCGTGACCGACAAGGCCGAAACCAAGACCGCGCAGATCGATCTGGGCACTGTGAAATTCGACGCTCCCGTCGTGGTGGGGACGGAAGACGAACGCGCGATCGACATCGGAGCGCTGCGCGCGAAGACCGGCTTCGTGACGCTCGATCCGGCGTTCATGAACACCGCGTCGACGAAGAGCGCGATCACGTTCATCGACGGCGACAAGGGGATCCTGCGGTACCGCGGCATCCCGATCGAGCAGCTCGCCGAGAAGTCGACGTTCGTCGAGACGTCGTACCTCCTCATCTACGGAAAGCTCCCGAACGAGCAAGAGCTCACGAAGTTCTCGACGCTGCTGACGCGCCACTCGCTCATCCACGAAGACATGAAGCACTTCTTCGATGGGTTCCCGACGACGGCGCACCCGATGGCGATCCTGAGCGCGATGGTGCTCTCTCTGTCCAGCTACTACCCGGACGCGCTCGACGTCGACAACAAGGAGATCGTCGACATCACGATCGCGCGCCTCATCTCGAAGCTGCGGACGATCGCCGCGTTCGCGTACAAGAAGAGCGTCGGCCAGCCGATCGTCTATCCGCAGAACTCGCTGAAGTACTGCGCGAACTTCCTCAACATGATGTTCAGCGTTCCGGCCGAGGAGTACCACGTCGATCCCGAGGTCGAGAAGGTGATGAACCTTCTTCTGATCCTCCACGCGGATCACGAGCAGAACTGCTCGACGTCGACGGTGCGCCTCGTCGGATCGAGCAAGGCGAATCTGTTCGCCTCGATCAGCGCGGGCATCTGCGCGCTGTGGGGACCGCTGCACGGCGGCGCGAACCAAGAAGTGCTCGAGATGCTCCTGCAGATTCACCAGAACGGCGGCGACGTGAAGAAGTACGTCGCGCTCGCCAAGGACAAGAACTCGAATTTTCGCCTCATGGGCTTCGGTCACCGCGTCTACAAGAACTTCGACCCGCGCGCGAAGATCATCAAGGGCGCGGCCGACAAGGTGCTCGGCAAGCTCGGGGTGAAGGACCCGCTCCTCGAGATCGCGAAAGAGCTCGAAGAGGCGGCGCTGAAAGACAGCTATTTCGTCGAGCGAAAGCTCTACCCGAACGTCGACTTCTATTCGGGCATCATCTACCGCGCGATGGGCTTCCCCACGAACATGTTCACCGTCCTCTTCGCGCTCGGCCGCCTGCCCGGGTGGATCGCGCACTGGAAAGAGATGATGGAAGACCCGACGACGAAGATCGGCCGCCCGCGGCAGATCTACACGGGGCCGGCGCTGCAGGACTACGTGCCGCTCGACAAGCGCTGAGGCATCCGGGGCACGTCGAGCATGACGGCTGACGGTCGGTTGCCGTCGACTTGGCCGACGTTGCCTTCCGCGTAGGGTCCGTTGCCGTTGAAGAGAGGTACGTTGCCTCTCCAGAGCATCTCGTTGCCGTTCGGTTGCTCGACGTTGCCGTTCGGTTGCTCGACGTTGCCGTGGGTTTGCTCCACGTTGCCGTTCAATCGAACCCTGTTGCCGTTGGAGCGAGGAACGATGCCGTTCAATCACGGAGCGTTGCCGTGAGAGCGTTCATCGTTGCCCTCCAATCCTTCGACGCTGCCGTCCATCTTGGGAGCGTCGGCCTAGACGACCGCGGCGTTGCCGTCCGCGGTAGGAGCGTCTTCGCCCCCGCTTGCCTGGTTGCCGCCCAATCACGTAGCGTTGCCGCCCATGCAGTCGTACAGCATGTCGGATCTCGAAGCGCAGACCGGGTACTCGCCGCGCGGCGTGCGCCACCTGACGGCGAAGGGGCTTCTGCCGAAGACGAAGTACGGCGGGAACCAGACGCGCTACTCCGTCGAGGTTCTCTTGCGCCTCCTCGCGATCAAGAAGATGCGCATCGAGCAAAAGGCCCAGCTCACGCAGATCAAGACGGCGCTTCGGAACATCACGCTCGAGCAGCTGGCGGCATTCGTGGGCGTGTGGCCGGCGGGCGTGGCGCGGCCGGCACCGATTGCGACGCCGACGCTCACGGAGGCTGCGCTCGGTCCGCCGGAGCGGTGGCTGCGCGTGCCGCTCGCGCCGGGGCTCGAGCTGATGGTGCGCGACGGCGATGCGCGCGTGGAGCACCTCGCGGCTTCGATGCGGACGGCGTTCGCGGCGATGCATGCGGCGAAGTGACGATGACGCTCAAGTCGTTTCGTGGGTCATGCCGATTCGCGCAGCAGCGCTCTCTGCCGCGGCCCGAATTTCCGCCTCACCGCGATAGCTCGGAATTCGAGCTCGTTCTTCTGGGAACGGTGAGTACCAGACCACCTCCTCGAACAAGGCGGCGAACGCCTCGGCCTCAGCGGGAGACAACGTCGTCTTGTCCAACTCCATGTTGCAGGTCTGCTCGAACTGAATGCGGAAGGCTTCCGTCTCCATCGCGTACGCGAGGAACTCCGCAAGCAGTCGGCGAAGGCGGTTGCGCGGTTCCTCGGTCACGGCGAGATAGGGAGACCTGCGATGCTCAGCCAAACAGCGCCCGAATCTCGTCGTCCGGAGCGACTCTCGGCAGCATGAGGAGTTGCAGAACGATCCCGCTCACGCTCTCGAAAACCGACTGCGACGAGCCCACGAGACCGTGCGCCGCCCAACGAAACCGCAGCGCGGCCTTTGTTGGGGCCCCCATGAGCTCGGCCACCTTTGCGGCGCCTCCGATCACGGCGCTCGCGTACTCGTCGAGCAACCCGATCTTCACCTCGTCGAACGACGCCAGGGCGGGTCGAAACGGGAGCCCCACGCCGCCAATCGAGACGACGATCTCGAGACCGTCCACGTCGGCCTCGACCAACTCGGCTCCGAGAAGCCCAAAGGAATGCCGTGGTCCGTGAGGGATGTTGATCTCCACAGCGGCAATCTGACGCGAAGCCTCGACGATCATCTTCGGCCTAACGAGTCCTGTTACGACGGACGTGGCGACGAAATCGGCGGGTGGGGCTTCATCGAGCCACACGTTTGCACGCCGATAGTGGGACAGGTCGAAAGACCGCGTCATCACATCAGCGTCCGCCAGTCGGCTCTCACGTGCGAACTATTCGAGTGTGCCTTGTCGCGGTGGCCACACACCAATGAGGTCGTCCGAGAGTCAAAGGCTGCGCCCCGGCTTCGGTGGTTCGAGAGGATCCTTCAATGGGTCAAAACCTGCCAGCCCCACGTCCTCGCGGGCGATCCCGAAGGCGTCTGCTTGACTCTGCATCTGCAGCAGCGCCTCAACGTAGGCCATCTCCCTGCCCTCATGATAGCGAGCCTCTTCAGGCCGACTCGTCTTGTCCTGTTGCGCCTCGGACGCCGCTTCGCGGAACAGATAGAATAGGTCACGGATGTAGGCGGCATAGTCGGGTTTCATTGTCAGTGTCCCCTTCTGTAGAGAAGTTCCTCCACGATCGATTGCTGCTCCGCGTAGTTCGCGACCTCCTTGGCCCAATAGCGGAGCAGGCCTTCCTGAGCCTGCACCGACCGCGTTCCCCAATCCGCGGCGTATGCTGCGGGATTGTCGATCTTCGCTTCGTGCAACGCGATCTTTGGTCGTTGGTGTTTCTGCCGGCGGCGGTCGAGGAGTGGACGCGCATCCAGTGATTCCGAGCAGCGCGAGGGCGACCGACACGCGGGTTTGCACCGCGTGTCGTCAAATCGGGCCGGACCGCGTTTGCGAAGCCGCGAGCACCTTGTATACACGCACGGAGATCGCGCACCCCGCGGCGCGTCTCG
Source organism: Deltaproteobacteria bacterium (assembly GCA_043785585.1). Classification (GTDB taxonomy): domain Bacteria; phylum Myxococcota_A; class Polyangia; order Polyangiales; family Polyangiaceae; genus JBBQXV01. Next base: position 4,488 of record JAYVXB010000701.1, read on the forward strand.
TCCGCGCCCATGACCAGCCCGTTCCCCCGTAGCGCGCGCCTTCTCGCTGGAGAGTCGCGCCTCGGGTCGGGCCTCCTCTTCGTGTCCGCGCTCGTGCTTTTCGGCGTCTGGATCTTGTGGTTCGTCGGCGCGAGGGTCCCGGTCTATGCGGCATCCGAGCACGCGCGTCTCGAAGTTCTGCGCGCCACGCACCCGGTCGACGCTCCGGCAGCGGGTCGCGCCATCGACGTCCAGCTCACGCTCGATGCCATCGTTACCGTCGGAGATGTCCTCGTCGAGCTCGATGCGACCACCGAGCGGCTTCTGCTCGCGGAAGCGCGGGCGAAGGCCAGCGGGATCGCGCCTCAGGTCGAGGCGACGCGAAAGCAGGCCATCGCCGAGGAGCGCGCGCTCGTCGCATACCGGGAACAGCTCGGATCGACGCTGCTCGAAGCGGATAGCCGCCTTCAAGAGGCGGATATCCTGACGCGCGCCGGGGTCGTGGAGGCCGAGCGCGCGCGCCGGCTCTTCGCGCAGAACCTCGTGCCGGAGTCCGATCTGACGCGCGCCCGAGCTGAGGCCGAGCGTCGCGCGGCATCGCAGGCGGCGCTGCGCGCGACGGTCGAGCGCTTGCGCCGCGAGTCGGCGACGGGCGAGCGCGATCGAGCGTCGCGCGTCGCGTCCCTTCAGCGCGACGTCGCGCGTCTCGACGCCGAGCTCGCTTCGTTCGCAGCGACGATCAACTCGCTCGAGCACGTCATCGAGGCGCGCACGATCCGCGCACCGGCGTCGGGTCGCCTGGGGGAAGTCGGGACGGTGCGCGTCGGCTCCGTGCTCGCGCAGGGCGAGCACATCGCGACGGTCGTCGCGGGCGGTGATCTGCGCGTCGTGGCGTCGTTCGCGCCCGCGGCCGCGCTCGGACGCGTCTCGGCCGGGCAGCGCGCGCGCATCCGCCTCGACGGATTTCCGTGGACCGAGTACGGCGCGGTCGACGCGACGGTCACGCAGGTCGCGACGGAGCTGCGTGACGGGCTTGCGCGCGTCGAGCTCACGGTCGATCCGCGTTCGTCCACGCGAATCCCGCTTCAGCACGGCCTCCCGGGTGTGGTCGAGGTCACAGTCGAAGAGGTCAGTCCGGCGACGCTCATCCTCCGCGCCGTGGGGCGCCGCGCCATCGCGACGACGCCGGTCAGCTCCGCGAAGAGCGCTCCGTGACGGCGAGCGCGATCAAGCCGCGCTTCTTCGCGCCCGAGGTCGTGCAGACATCGGAGATGGACTGCGGGCCCGCGTCGCTGAAATGCATCCTCGAAGGGCTCGGCGTGTCGGTCAGCTACGGACGCTTGCGCGAGGCATGCCAGACGGAGGTCGACGGGACGTCGATCGACGTGCTGGAAGCCGTCGCGAACCAGCTCGGGCTCGAGGCCGAGCAGACGATAGTTCCGCTCGATCACCTACTGCTCGAACAGACCGACGCCTTCTCTGCGATCCTGGTCGTCCGCAATCCGGACGGCCAACCGCACTTCGTCGTCGCGTGGCGCCGGCACGGAAGTCTGGTGCAGGTGATGGATCCCGCCGCCGGTCGCAGGTGGGTGGCCGCATCCGACCTGCTGTCGACTACCCACGTTCATGCGATGCCAATCTCCGCCGAGACGTGGCGCGACTGGGCGGGCTCTGACGTGTTTCTCGCCGGACTTCGCGCGCGACAGCGGAAGCTCGGGGCGGCGACGGAAGGGACGGCGCTCATCGAGCATGCCGTGCAGGATCCGAGTTGGCGCTCGCTCGCCGCCCTCGACGCGGCAACGCGCTTGGTCGACGCGCTCGTACGCGCCGGGGCGATCGACGCAGGCCCCGACGCCGCCCGCATTCTCCGTGCCTCCACCGAGGATGCGCGCTCGGAGCTCGAGAGCGGCTCGAGCGCGACGTCGATTCCCCTCGCGTACTGGAGTGCGGCCCCGGCGCCTCTTGAGGACGGCGAGGAACGTGTCCTCCTCAGCGGGGTCGTCCTGGTCACGATGCGAAGACGCACGAGGAGCGCGGTCGAGGGCTCTGCGACGATTCCTTTGTCGCCCGAGCTCGCGGCCGCGTTGAACGAGCCGCCGGTGCGCCCGCTCCGCGATCTCGTGCGGCTGCTCCGTGAGGACGGGATCCTCACGCCGGCGCTCGTCGCCGGCGCGGTCATCGTCGCGACGCTCGGCGCCGGGCTCGAAGGGCTCGTGTTGCGCGGCGCGCTCGACGTCGGACGTCGCCTCGTCACGCCGGAGCAGCGCGTCGCTGGCATGACCGCGCTCGTCGTCTTTCTGCTGTGTCTTCTCGGTATCGAAGTGCCGCTCGTCGCGGGCACACTCAGCATGGGGAGGCGCCTCGAGACGCGATTGCGGATGGCGTTCCTCGCAAAGATCCCGCGCCTCGGCGATCGCTATCTCCATAGCCGCCCCACCTCGGACATGACCCATCGCGCGCACGCAATTCACGTCGTGCGGCGGCTCCCGGCGCTCGGCTTTCGGCTCTTCCGATCCGGCGCGGAGCTCGCCGTCACGACGGCGGGTCTCGTCTGGCTCGATCCGACGAGTGCCCCCATCGTCCTCGGCGCCGCGGCGCTCTCCGTCCTGATCCCGTGGGCGACGCAGTCGTCGCTGATCGAGCGCGATCTCCGCGTGCGCGCCTACCACGGCGCGCTCAGCCGCTTCTATTTCGATGCGCTCCTTGGCCTCATGGCGGTCCGCACGCACGGCGCCGACCGCTCCGTGCGACGCGAGCACGAGACGATGATGGTCGAGTTTCGGCGCGCGTTCGTCGGGCTCCTCGCGCGCTCGGTCACCGTCGATGCGCTCGACGCGATCCTCGGGGTCGCCGTCGCGGTGTGGCTCCTCTTCCACTACTTGGGCGCGGGTCGAGATCCGACGGCGGCGTTGCTCCTCGTCTACTGGGCGCTCAACGTGCCGGCGGTCGGGCAGGACATCGCGCAGTCGATGCGGGAGTACCCGGTCTTCCGCAACCTGACGATGCGTCTCGTCGAGCCGCTCGGCGCACTCGAGGACGTCGAAGACAAGGACGCATCGAGCGAGAGCGCGCCCACTGCGAGCCCGTCGCGCGGTGTCGATCTGCAGCTCGTCGCGGTCACCGTGCGCGCCGCGGGCAAGACGATCCTCGATCAGATCGATCTCGGCGTCTCGGCGGGGAGCCACGTCGCGATCGTCGGTTCGTCGGGCGCAGGCAAGTCGAGCTTGGTCGGGCTTCTCCTCGGATGGCATCGTGCCGCGGAAGGACGCGTGCTCGTCGACGGCGTGCCGCTCGTGGGCGAGCGGCTCGATCGGCTGCGACTCGAGACGGCGTGGGTCGATCCCGCGGTGCAGCTTTGGAACCGATCGTTGCTCGAGAACCTCCAGTATGGCGCGCCTCCCGAGGGCAGCGATCTCGCGCAGGTCCTCGAAGTGTCCGACGTCGGGCGCATCCTCGATCGGCTTCCGAACGGCCTCGCGACCTCCCTCGGCGACAGCGGCGCGCTCGTGTCGGGTGGCGAAGGGCAGCGCGTGCGACTCGCGCGGGCCATGCTCCGTCCAAAGAGCCGACTCGTGATCCTCGACGAGCCGTTTCGCGGCCTCGACCGCGAGCGCCGTCGCACGCTCCTTGAACGCGCGCGCTCTCTGTGGAGCGAGGCGACGCTCCTCTGCGTCACGCACGACGTCGGCGACACGCTCGATTTCCCGCGCGTGATCGTCGTCGACGACGGGCACGTGGTCGAAGACGGCGCGCCCCGAGAGCTCGCCGCACAGGAGGGCTCTCGCTTTCGCGCGCTCCTCGACGCCGAGCACATGGTCGCGAGGGGACTGTGGCGCGATCCCGTGTGGCGGCGACTGGTGATGCGCGATGGAAAGCTCGAAGAGACGCAAGCGAACGCGGAGGGACAGCCATGAGCCCCGCGGTGAGCGCGTCGCTGTGGCCGATCGAGCGGATCGGCGAAGCGTTGACGATGTTGGCGGGCGCGAGCGATCTTCTCTCGTCGGCCACCGAGTCGCCCGGTGCGATGCCGGCGTCGCTCGTGCGCGATCGCGGCGCGTTCGAGCAGTGGATGGACGCGGCGGCGCGCTCGCTGAAGCTCGAAGTGGAGCCGTTTCGTCCTGTTTACCAAAGCATCGACACGGGCCTCGAAGGCGCGGGACCGGTCCTGCTCACCGTCTCGGACGAGACGTGCGTTCTCGCCCTGCTCCGCGTCCGCCGAAAGATCGCGCATCTCCTCGGGCCTGACGGCAAGCACCGCCGCGTCGCCGTCGCCGAGCTCACGATGGCGATGCGGGCCGGAATCGCGACGCGCGCGGGGGTACGCATCGACGCGCTCCTCGATCGCGCCGGCGTCGCGCCCGAGCGCCGAGCACGTGCGAGGCAAGCGATCCTCGACGAACAGCTCACGGGGTGGTTGCTGGACGCCGGCTTCAAGGTGTCGTTGCCTCCGAGCGCGCCTTTCATGAGGCAACTCGGGAAGGCCGGGTTGCCGCGCCGCGCTTCCGCCACTGTTGTTAGCCAGATCGTGATGCAGGTCTTCTCGCTCGTGGCGTGGTGGCTCGTCGGACGCGGAGCTCTCGACGGTCGCCTCGAGCGCGGATGGCTCCTCGCGTGGGCGCTCCTCCTCGCGACGATGATCCCGCTGCGCGTGCTCGCGTCGTGGTGGCAGGGGACGGCGGCGCTCGACTTCGCGACGATCCTCAAGCGACGCATGCTCTTCGGCGCGCTTCGACTCGAGCCGGACGAGACGCGCCATCAAGGCGCTGGACAGCTCCTCGGTCGTGTCATCGAATCCGAGGCGGTCGAATCGCTGGTCACGAGCGGCGGCCTCACGAGCTTGCTCGCGGTCGTCGAGCTCGCGATCGCCGGCGTCGTCCTGGCGGGCGGTCCCGGTGGGGCGTTCAGCGCGCTCTTGCTCGCGGCGTGGGTCGGTGCGGCCGGAGTCGCGTCGTGGATCTATCTACGACGCTTGCGCGCGTGGGCAGGCTCGCGCCTCGAGATGACGAACGACTTGGTCGAGCGAATGGTGGGGCACCGCACGCGCCTCGCGCAGGAGCCGCGCGCGACCTGGCACGACGCGGAGGACGATCAGCTCTCGCGTTATGCAGGCCACTCGGTCGCGCTCGACCGCATGTCTGCGTGGATCACCGCGGTCTTGCCGCGCGCGTGGTTCGTGATAGGGTTCGTCTCGATCGCGCCGGTGCTCGTCGATCCGCAGCGCTCCGCCGCGGCGATCGCGGTCGGAGTCGGCGGAGTGATCCTGGCGTACCGCGCGCTCGCTAGGCTCACGTCGGGATTGAGCGCCCTCTTCGGGGCAGAGGTCGCGTGGGCGCAAGCGGGACCGCTCTTTCGCGCGGGCGGTCGCGAGGAGTCCGCCGCGCGCGCCGCCCTCGTTGCTGCGGCGATGCACGGCGAGCACAAAGGGGCGTTGGTAGAGGCGCGCGACCTTCTCTTTCGCTACGACGGCCGCATCGAGCCCGTCCTCCGCAGCGTCGGCTTGCGCGTCGCCGCGCGCGATCGCTTGCTACTGGAAGGTCCGTCCGGTGGTGGCAAATCCACACTCGGGGCCATCCTCACCGGCGTCCGTGCGCCCGATTCCGGGCTGCTCCTCTTGGCGGGGCTCGATCGTCACACCCTCGGTGGCCACACGTGGCGCCGGCGCGTCGTGGCCGCGCCGCAGTTTCACGAGAATCACGTCTTGTCGGCGACCTTTGCGTTCAACCTGCTCATGGGGCGCGGGTGGCCGCCGCGCGAGAACGATCTCGCGGACGCGACGACCGTGTGCGAGGAGCTTGGTCTTGGTCCGCTCCTCGCGAAGATGCCGGCGGGGCTGATGCAGATGGTCGGCGAGACGGGATGGCAGCTCTCGCACGGGGAGCGGAGTCGGCTCTTCATCGCGCGTGCGCTCCTGCAGAATGCAGAGATGATTGTGCTCGACGAGAGCTTCGCCGCGCTCGATCCTGAGACTCTGGAGCGCGCGCTCCGGTGCGTCCTCGCGCGGGCGCCGACGCTGCTGGTGATCGCGCATCCGTGAGCGCGACCGCGCGACGTTCAGCGCTCCAGAGTTCGGAGCACCGACACCCCACGATCGCGTCCGCAACTTATCGCCGGTGTTTCGCGAGGCGCGATCTCTGTGAAGGTGTGGTGAATCTACGTTTGGCAGCATTCGTTGATTCTCGGACAATGCGTCCGTCGGCGATCATCGCGAGCTGTTTGCCGGCGAGTGCGGATTTCGCGCGATCGTGAACGCCAAGATCGCCGCATCGTGAACGCCGAGATCGGCTCATCGTGAACGCTCGGATCGGGATGGTGAACGCTCGGATCGGCATCGTGAACACCGGCCGCAAGGCGGTCGCGATCCGCAGAGCGAAGCGCAGTTCTTCGTGGTGGCAGCAGCCGTCGCGCCGGTGCACCCGGAGCCATGCCCACGGAGAGAATGTCGATGCGCAACAGCAGGGAAATCGTTCGTCAGAAGTGGCTGCTCGGCCGCGCACATCGTGCGATCGCGAAGTCGGTCGGCGTGAGCCTCGGGGCGGTGAGCTCAGCGCTCACGCGCGCATCGGCGGCGGGGCTCACGTGGGAGATGGTGCAAGCGATCGACGACGAGGAGCTCGAACGTCGTCTGTACCCGAGCGTCGTCGCGGCGACCGATCGCGCAGAGCCGGACTGCGTGTGGATTCACCGCGAGCGGCATCGTCCGAGCGTGACGTTGGAGCTGCTTCATCACGAGTACCTCGAACGGCATCCGGACGGCTTGCGCTACACGAGCTTCTGCGATCGCTATCGCGAGTGGCTCGGTCGTCGCGGGCTCGTGATGCGACAGGTGCACGTCGCCGGCGACAAAGCGTTTGTCGATTACTCGGGGAAGAAGACGCAGATCGTCGACACGTCGACGGGCGAGATCGTGGACGTGGAGCTCTTCGTCGCGGTGCTCGGCGCGTCGAACTTCACGTACGCGGAGGCGACGTACACGCAGCGCGGTCCCG
>JAYVXB010000702.1:0-11442 GCA_043785585.1 Deltaproteobacteria bacterium
CTTCTCGAGATCGACGTGGTCGCCGACGCGCCACGCGCGCGTGCGCCAGCGAGGATCGCGGACCTTGTCGAGGAGAAGACGGTAGCGGTAGCGCTTGCCGCGCGCGGCGAAGCGCGGCGTGAAGCCCGCGGGGACGATTCGCGCGGCGCGCACTGCGACGTCGTCCGGCAGATGCTGATTCAAGCCGAGGACCCAGCCCTTCGGCGGGATGTCGAGCGTCGCGTCGAACGCGGCGAGCTGCCCTTCGGCGTGAACGCCCGCGTCGGTGCGGCTCGCTCCGCGCACGAGCGACGCACGCGGATCGATCGCCGCGATCGCGCCGCGGACCGTGTCCTCGACGGTGCGCCCTTCGCGCTGCGCGGCCCATCCATGGAACGCAGTGCCGTCGTACGCGATCTCGAGGAGCACGCCTCGATGTTCCGGGTCCGTGCGCACGGGCTCACGCTCTCGCTCGCGACGCGAGCCGGGTCTTTCGTCGTCCACGCCGTCGTTATGTCACGAGGTACCGCCCCGCGCGCAAGAGCGGGGCGCCGTCGAGGTCGACGTCGCACGCCGCGCCGGTCATCGGGAGCTGTGTTCGCGACGACCACCCCGCGCCGGTCTGCTCCGGGATCGTGCTGCCGAAGTTGACGTGCAGGCCCGGCAAGTTGAGATCGCAGATGAGCTCGCCGGTCGGACCGAGGAGGCCGACGTTGGTGCCGAGCGTCACGGTGCCGACCCGATCGCCGTTCGGCTCGCGATGGACGTACAGATCGATCTCGCGCTGCAGCGTGCGATCGTCGCAGCGCACGCGACGAAGGACGCTGTCTTCTATTTCGACGCGCACCGGCGTCCGCGACAAGAGGCCCGCCTCCGCGCCGAAGTGCTCGCCGATGCTCGCGTCCGCAACGAAGACGCCGTCGACGCGCGCAGGCGCCGTATGCAGCTTTCCCGAGGGGAGATTCTCCCAGCGTCCGGGCCGCACGACGCCGCTGTGCTCGACCCACTTGTGACGCGGATCGAGTCGCACCTCGAGCTCGGAGCCCGCGACCGATCGCAGGCGCAGCGTCGAGTCGGGTCGCAAGCGCGTGCGCACCGCGCGCGTTGCGTCGAGAATGCGCGTCGCGTCGACCGAGAAGCCCGGCACCATCGAGCGCGCGGTGATCCCGACCATGTGCCCGTGACGCAGCCCGAGGACCTTCACCAGCTCGAGGAGCTCGACGCGCATCGCGTGCTCGCCTTCGCCGAAGCCCGTGAGCAGCACGCTCGCTTGGACGTTGCGAAGCTCGTCGCGAAGGCGATCCGGAACGCGGCGCATCGGACGCGGACCGAACTCTTCGAGCGACAGCACCGTCGCTTCCGCGCCGACCATGCGCGTGACCTCTTGCAGCACCACGCCGAGCTCGCGCCGCGATCGATCGACGATGATGAGCACGGTCTCGCCCGGCACGACGCTGAGCGCCGATTCGATGACGCGACGGCCCGCGTTCACGAGATCGTAGTTGATCGTGGGGAGCTTGAGGCTCGAGTGACGACGCGGCGGCGGCGGGCGCGTCGAGGGCGATCGGGGTGGCGACGACGATACGAAGCGCGACGGCGGACGCGTCGACGGACGCGGGGGATCCTTCGAGCCCGGTCCGCCCGACGAAGCCAATCGTCCCCTTGCTCGCTCGCGCTCGCGCGCGTTCAGCCCGCGCCGGCGTCCGACGCGTCGGCGGTCGCGTCGTTTGTCGAGGCGTCACCGCCCTCGCCGCCCTCGCCGCCTTCGCCCGCGTCGGATGCCTCCGACGGCGCGTCGGCCAGCCCCGCGTCGCGATCGACGAGGATGGGAGGAGCGGCGGTGCACTTCTGCCCGCTGCAGATGCCGGACTGGCAGTCATCACTCTTGATGCACTCTTCGCCGTTGATGCGCTTCGTATCGGCGCAGGCGAACACCAGCGCTCCATACATCATCACGACCGCTGCAATCGAAACGATGTGGCGCACGGAGGAGCGGCTCTTGACCGTCATGATCGGAGGATACCAAGTCCGCTCGCAAGCGGCCGAGAAAATGCCGAATCGTTCTTCCGAAGTGGCTTCGGAGCTGGCTCGGTCGCTTCGGACTAGCCGAGGAGACCGTCGAGTAGCCCGCCGTCGTTGCTACCATCCTTGGCGGTGTCGGGCGCCCCGTCGGTGGGCCCAGCGTCCGGTGCGCCTTCGCTTGGCGCGTCACTCGGAGACGTGTCGTCGGCGGTGTCGGGCGGGTACGCGTCGAAGTCCGGTCCGCAGCGAGCCGCCGCGTCGGAGCAGTCGGGCGTCTGTCCATCCACGCAGCCGACGCCGCCAACGACGAGGCACGCGACGATGATCGCTGCAGTCAACCCGCGGAGCGTGGACGTTCGCATGCTTCGCATTCGCTCCCCTCGTTCCGTCTAGTTGCCAGCGGGTACGAAGTTCATCGGAACCGTTGCGTCGACGCAGCCGCCGCGCGGCGCGGGGAAGGTCCCGCCGCGGAAGACGCCCGCGACGCACGCGCCCACGCTCGGCATGTCGGTCTGCGCGACGCTCGCCGAGCAAACGGAGCCGTTCGGCGAAATCTTCACGGCGATCGTCACGCGCCCCTTGAGCGACGAGTCCTGCGCGAGCGCCGTGTTGTAGCAACGACGCGCCGACGAAGCGCGCGACTGGAGCGCGCTCGCCAAATCCGGCGGCCACGCACCCCCGCACTTCGCGTCGCATCCACCGCTCGCGACCCCCATGCCGCCCGTGCCCGTCGGCTTCGCGCCCGCTTCGACCGGGCCCGCTTCGGGGACGGGAGGGGGCGGCGGCGGGACGTCGTCGAGCTTCGGGTTGGTCGGCGCGGTGATCGTCGGCGCGCCGAGCGACCCCGTCGGCACCGTCAGCCCCGCGGAGGGATCGGGCTTGGAGAGGACGAACTTCCAGACGACGAGGCCGCCGATACCGAACAAGAGGAGCAGGGCGACGACGACGTACTTTCCGTTGCCACCCGGCACGCCGGCGGGCGCCGTGGAGGGGGGGGAGTTAGGCATCCTCGAAATGTCCTCGTGTTTGCGTCTGTCGAAAAGAGTCGAAAAGCGGAGGGACTGCCCGGTACGAACGGCGAGTATAGGCGGATCGCGCTCACGCACGCGAGTAGAAGCTTACGGCGGTGTCTCCGTAGCGGCGCGTCCCCAATTCGGCGTCTTGCGCGAGGCCTGGGATCTCTGGCGGCTCCGACTTTTGGGCGTGCTCCAACGCGAGGAGCGCGCCCTCGGCGAGGACGCTCGCCGCGACGAGCGCCGCGATGGCACGCGCGGCGGCGTCGAGATCCGCGTACGGCGGATCGGCGAACACGAGATCGAACGGCGCGTCGACAGCGAGCTTCGCCGCGGCGCGTTCGACGGCACCCGCAACGACGCGCGCGCGATCCGCCATGCCGAGCGACGCGACGTTCGCGCGAATCGCTTCGAGCGCGTCGCGTCCACTCTCGACGAGCACCGCCCGCTCCGCGCCGCGCGACAGCGCATCGAGGGCAAGCGCGCCCGTCCCCGCGTAGAGGTCGAGCACACGCGCGCCGACGACCCGCCCCTGCGCGTTCAAGATCGAGAAGAGCGCTTCGCGCACGCGATCCGACGTCGGCCTCGTCGCCGAGCCACGCGGCGCGCGGAGCTCGCGCGATCGATGTGCGCCGCCGGTAATCCGCATGCGCGGGGCACGATAGCGCGCCCGTGGCTGGCCGCGCGACGATGACGCTGGGTACGGTCGGAGCAGGGGCATCGGCGGAAACGACGCCCTGGCAGGCTCGGCCGCGCAACACAACTGAGCGCTTCCGCCTCTCTCGCAGAACGAGATACGCTCTCCGCATGGCCCGACTCGCGCTCTCAGTCCTCGTCGCCACGTTGATGGTGCTCTTCGGTGGACGCGCGAGCGCCGAGCAGAACAATCCGAAAGCGACACCGGTCTACGTCCTCGACATCGACACCGAGGACTCCGACGATCAAGCCGAGGCGCTCACGTCCGCCCTGCGCGCACGGGTCCGCAGCGCGCAGGGTTGGTCGCTCACCGATACGACGCAGTCGCTCGGCAAGCTCATCGTCGTCCTCAAGTGCCCCGTGCGGCCCGACGCCGCGTGCCTCCAGCGAATCGGCGATCAGCTGAAGGCCGATCGCTTCATCTGGGGACAGATGACGAAGAAGGACAAGCAGGTCACCGTCGAGCTCCACCTCTGGTCGCGCGGAAAGCCCGACGTGCGCGCCGCCGAGACGTACTCCGAGAACCTGAAGGATCCGAACGACGAGTCGTTGAAGAAGGTCGCCGCGAAGCTCTTCGCGGGGGTGACGGGGTCGGTGACGTCGGGGACCGTGACTGTGCGCGCGAACGGCGCGGCGAGCGGAATGGTGCTCGTCGATGGTGCGGAGCGCGCGCGGCTCGACGCGGGCGTCGCGAAGCTCGACGTCCCGGCCGGAGCGCACGCCATCGAGGTGCGCGCACCGGGCTTCGAGCCGTGGTCGCAGCAGGTCAACGTCCCCGCCGGCGGTGAGCAAGAGGTCGTCGCGACGCTCGCGCCGTCGAAGGGCGAGCCTCCCCCCGTGATCGTGAAGTCGAACCTCCCGATCAAGAAATACGCGGCGTACGGCCTCGTCGGACTCGGCGTGGTGTCGATCGCGGTCGGCGTGTTCGAGGGGATCAAGTTCCTCGGCGCGAAGGGCGATCTCAACGACGAGCGCGGCAAGGTGTCGAGCTCGGTGACCGACGTCTGCGCAGACCTCTCGACGAACGCGGCGATCAACGCCTGCCAGAACTACAAGAACGCGAAGGACGCGCGCACGCTCGGCCTCATCTTCGGGGGCATCGGCGCCGCGCTCGTCGCGGGCGGCGTGGTTCTCCTCGTGACGGACAAGCCGACCGAAGGCGGGCCGCCGAAGGATCAGGCGCTCCGCGTCATCCCGACGTTGTCGCCGACGGCCGCCGGCATCGACGTGTCGCTCCGCTTCTGATCGTCAGCGCAGAACGTCGATCATACGGTAGCGACCGGCGGGCTTGCCGGCGATCCACGCGGCGACGCGCAGCGCGCCGTGCGCGAAGACGTCGCGATTCGTCGCGCGGTGCGTGAGCTCCACGCGCTCGCCGTTGCCGAGAAAGTGCACCGAGTGATCTCCGACGACGTCGCCGCCGCGCACCGCGTGCATTCCGATTTCCGCGGCGGTGCGCGCGCCGGGGCGTCCTTCGCGACCGTGGACCAGCTGCGAAGATGCGCGTGCTTCGCGTGCGGCGTCCGCGAGGAGAAGCGCTGTGCCGCTCGGCGCGTCGACCTTGAGCCGGTGGTGCGACTCGACGATCTCGATGTCGAACGCGGGGCCGAGCGCAACGACGGCGCGACGTACGAGATCGGCGAGCGCGTGAACGCCCGCGCTCATGTTCGCTTCCCAGAGGACGGGCACGCCCATCGCGGCGCGATCGAGCGCAGCGCGCGCCGCGTCGTCGAGCCCCGTCGTGCCGCTGACGATCGCGAAGCCCGCGCTCTCGGCGACACCGGCAAGTGCGACGGTCGCCGCGGGTCCGGAGAAATCGATCGCGACGTCGGCGCGCGCGGCCGCGATGTTCGCGACGTCCTTCGCGACCACGACCCCCGTGCGCCCGATCCCCGCGAGCTCCCCCACGTCGGCGCCGACATCGGTCGCGGCGATCGCGCATACGATCTCGACGTTGTCCGTCTCGCGCGCGAGCCGCACGATCGCGCGGCCCATGCGTCCGCTCGCGCCGACGATGGCGACGCGCACACGGCTCACGTTCGCCTCGCGTAGCGTTCGAGCACCGCCGCGATCGCCGTCCGCGTCGCGTCGCTCACGGGCGCGAGCGGCCCGCGCATCACGTCGCGCATCGTTCCGCGCGCGGCGAGCGCCGCCTTCACCGGTCCAGGATTCGCCTCGAGGAACATCGCCTCGTGAACGGGAACAAGCGCGAGGTGCGCCCGGCGCGCCTCGTCGTATTTGCCGTCGAGCGCGAGCTGCGTCGCGCGCGTCACCTCGGCCGGAAGCAGGTTCGACGTGACGCTGATGACGCCGCGCGCGCCGCACGCGATCATCGGCAACGTCAGCGTGTCGTCCCCCGACAGCAAGGTCAGCCGATCGCCGAGATCGCACGCGAGCCGCTGCGCGCGCAGCACGTTGCCTGTCGCCTCTTTCGTCGCGACGACGTTCGGTGCTGCCGCGCAAATGCGCGCGAGCGTCTCGGGCGCGAGGTCGATGCCGGTGCGCGCGGGGATGTTGTAGACGATGAGGGGGATATTCACCGCCGCCGCGACCGCGACGAAATGCCGGAAGAGCCCTTCTTGCGTCGGCTTGTTGTAGTACGGCACCACGATCATCACGGCGTCGACGCCGAGGCGCTCGGCCTCGCGCGACATCTCGATCGTCGCGCGCGTCGAGCTCGATCCCGTTCCGGCGATGACCTGCGTGCGCCCGCGCGCGCTCGCGACGGAGCGCTCGATGAGCTTGCGCTGCTCGTCATGGCTGAGCGCGGGGCTCTCGCCGGTCGTGCCGCAAGGGACGATGCCCTGCACGCCGCCCGCGACTTGCGCGTCGACGAGCGCGTCGAACGCATCCCAGTCGATCTTGCCAGCGTCATCGTCGCCACCCGTGAACGGCGTGACGAGCGCAGTGTAGGTCCCGACGATTCTCAGCTGACCCATGCCGGCGCTTTTACCCCAAAGCGCGTACTGCTGCACAATCGCCCGTTCGAACGAGGCGCCCCGTGGCCCGAATCGCACCGCTCGTGTTCACGTCTGGGCGCGCTGCTCGGCGAAACGAGCGGCCGCGCCCGCGCACTGAAAAAATCAGGCCCCTCGCAGAAAGCGCACACGCTTTTCGCGAACCTCGGTAGTCTCGTGCCCGCGCTGGCTCGAATGCGGCGCGTCGGGTCGGGCGATTCACGAACTGGGCGGGGGCGTTCGAAGGGTGAAACGCCGCCGCGCAGACGTACGAGCGGTGGCAGTTGTCGGCCGCGCGAAGCGAAACGCCCGCCGACCTCGATTTCGAAGTCGTGCGGGGAGCGCATCAGCTAGGAGGCGGAAATGTTCATTTCGGAAGCAATGGGATCGATGTTGCAAGGAGGAACGATGCAATCCGACAGCGGCGCAGAAATCGGCGCCATCATCGGCATGATCTTTGGGAGCCTGATCGGGCTTGCCATCGCAGTCGTGATGATTGCATCGATGTGGAAGATCTACGTCAAGGCCGGGCAGCCTGGCTGGGCGTGCCTCGTGCCCGTCTACAACCAGTACATCCTCGTCGACAAGATCCTACAAAAGCCGATCTGGTGGCTCGTGCTCATGCTCCTCCCGTGCACGATGGGAATCTGGGCGTGGGTCGTTTACATCGAGCTCGCGAAGCGCTTCGGAAAGGGCCCCGGCTTCGGCATCGGAATGGTGCTCCTGCCGATCGTCTTCTTCCCGATGCTCGGCTTCGGTAAAGCCCAGTACGACGGAAGCCCCGCGGGCGCGGGCGGAATGCCCGGCATGCCCGGCGGAATGCCCGGCGGCATGAACCCGTACGGAGGTCAGGCGCCCGGTGGTTACGGCCAGCCGCCCCCGGCTGGTGGTTACGGTGGTCCTCCGCAGGGCGGGATGCCCCCCGGCGGCGGTGGATACGGTGGTCCGCCTGGCGGGATGCCGCCTGGTGGTGGCTACGGCGGTCCGCCTCCCGGTGGGATGCCCCCCGGTGGCGGTTACGGTGGCCCGCCCGGTGGCGGCTATCCCCCGCGCTAGTCGGCTGCAGACACCGTAGTCCCGCTTGCGGCGGCGCTCGAGACTTGCTCGACGCCGCCGTCAGCGTTTTGTAAGCTTCGCGCCAATGTCGATCCCGATGCCGGCCGCTTTCGACCAGCGTGCCTCGGTTCCGCCGCTCGGGACGCGCGCGCTCCGAACGATGGGCGTGGCAGGCGGCTGGCTGTTCAGCGCGCTTCCGCTGCTGGTCGGCGTGAAATGCAATGTCGCGCGCTTCCTCCACGCGCCGTGTCCAGGTTGCGGCATGACGCGCGCGGTTCACCTCCTCGAAGCGGGCGACGTCATCGGATCGCTGCGCATGCACCCGTTCGCGATGCCGGTCGCACTGACGTCGGCGTTCTTCGCAGCCGTCACGCTTTGGCTGACGCTCACGACGGGCACTCCGTTCCGCATTCTGTCGTCGCGCCTTGGCCGCGCGGCGATCATCGGGCTCGTAGCCGTGCAGGTCGCAAGCGTCGTTCTGTGGGTGGCGCGCCTCTTTGGGTTGTTCGGCGGGCCGGTGCCCGTCGGACTCGGGGCATGACTCGTTTCGCTTTCGTGAACTTCGCGCTGCCCTAGCGCGCGGGGAAATGAAAGCATGCTGTACGCCGTGAGCCGTTCTCCGCACGGCCAACCAAAGGGGAAGGGTCGCCCATGCCGAGCTCGGGACAACTGGACGTAGTCGACAGCAACGTCGTTCATGCCGGAGGCTACGGTCCGCCCGGAGGTGGGCCGCCTGGATACGGAGGACCTCCGCCTGGTGGTGGACCGCCCGGATACGGTGGGCCTCCGCCCGGTGGTGGGCCGCCCGGATACGGTGGACCTCCGCCCGGTGGTGGGCCGCCCGGTGGCGGTTCTGGTTACGGAGGACCGCCGGGTGGCGGCGGGTACGGCGGTCCGCCCATGGGCGGCGGATACGGTCCGCCCGGCCAACCCATGATGGGCGGACCTCCGATGATGGGCGGCGGAGCTCCGCAGGGCGGCATGAGCGGCCTCGCGATCGCGTCGATGGTCACGGGCATCCTGTCGATTCCCGGGTGCTGCTGTTGGCCTGTCGGCGCGGCGCTCGCCATGACGGGAGCCATCTTGGGGATCATCGGCCTGACCAAGATCAAGGGGAGCAACGGCGCGATGCGCGGCGGCGGTATGGCGATCGCTGGAATCGTTTGCTCGGGCGTCGGCCTCATCCTCGTGCTGCTGGCGTTGCTCACGACGATCGACGACGCGCTGAAGGCGCGCGGAGGTTACTGAGGTAGCCGCGATCGTTCGCTGACGATTTCGCCCGCGGCGGCGTGCGGCTCCCTCGAGCCTCCGCCGCCGCGACTCCGCTTGTCCTCCGCGAACATGCTTTACAATCGTCGATCCGCCCGTATACTCCCGCGTCCCGTTCGCCCCCTGCGGCAAGCGGACCACCCCGCCGCGTTTTTTCCGTAAGGCTCCCAGGAAAAGGCGCGGCTTTCGAAGAGGGAACTCCTCATGTACGCGGTCATCAAAACAGGCGGTAAGCAGTACCGGGTCGCCCAAGGCGACAAGGTCCGGGTCGAGAAGCTCCCCGGCAGCGTCGGCGACACCATCACGTTGAGCGACGTGCTCATGGTCGGCGGTGCAGCCGAGGTAGAGGGCATCAAGATCGGCCGCCCGCTCGTGGCTGGCGCCAAGGTCGAGGCGAAGATCGTCGCGCAGGATCGCGCGAAGAAGATCATCGTCTTCAAGTTCCGCCGCCGAAAGAACTACCGCCGCAAGAACGGCCATCGTCAGCCGTTCACCGCGCTCGAGATCACTGGGATCGTGGGCTGAAGGGGCATCGGAGAAGACGTCATGGCTCACAAAAAAGGCGCAGGCAGCACCCGCAACGGCCGCAGCTCGAACTCGCAGCGGCGCGGCATCAAGGTCTACGGCGGCGAGGCCGTGCCCGCAGGCGCGGTCCTCGTTCGTCAGGTCGGCTCGACCATTCACCCGGGTCGCAACGTCGGGCTCGGCAAAGACTTCACGCTCTTCTCGCTCGTCGACGGCGTCGTGAAGTACGAGTGGCGCTCGAAGGATCAGCGCAAGGTCTCGGTCTACCCGGTCGCCGTCTAGGCCGCCGCTCGTGGCGACGCCGCCCTGGTACGGTGGGCGGTCGCGCCGCGCCGCGAGCACTTCACGTCCAAAGCTTCTCGCCGTCGATCTCGACGGAACGCTGCTCGATCCGAAGAGCGGAGCGCCGCACGCACGCGATCTCGCTGCGCTTCGCGCGCTCTCCGCGTCGGGCGTCGCGGTCAGCATCGCCACCGGTCGTCTCTATTCGGGGACGCGCGCGACGGCGGAGGCACTCGGCATTCGCGGTCCGGTCGCGTGTGTCGACGGGAGCCACGTCGTCAGCGCGCACGATCACGCGACGTTGGTCCACCTGGGGATTCGCGGCGCGCACGCCGACGTGCTCCGCGACGTGATCGCGCGCAGCGGCGCAGCCACGTTCGTCTTCGCGCGTGACGCGATCGTCCACGACGACGCGGGGAGCGCATTCCTCAGCTACGTCTCGACGTGGTCGATGGACGTGCGCCACACGGCGGCGGTCGTCGATCACGATCTCTGGCGTCACGAAGAAGGCCTCACCGCCGTCGTCGCCGTCGGAGACTCCGCGCAAATCGGCCGCGCCGCGGAGAGCATCCGGCGCGATCTCGCCGACGCCGCGCAGGTCGCCATCTTCCCGATACGACGCCTCCCCGGTCAGTGGGGAATGGTGGTGCGCGCTGCGGGCGGCACGAAAGGATCGGCGCTGAAGTGGCTCGCGGCGCATCACGGCTTCGAGATGGACGAGACGGTGTGCGTCGGCGATTGGATGAACGACGTGCCGATGCTGGAGATCGCCGGACGCTCGTTCGCGATGGGCCAAGCGCCGGATGAAGTGAAGCGCGCGGCGACCGACGTCCTCACGGAGACTTCCGAAGAGGGCGGCGGGATCGCGCGGGTCGTTCGCGAGCTGTTCGGCATCGACGTCGCGTAGACGCTCCCTCCAACGACTTGCGCCCGCCGAGCGTTCGCGCTAGCTTATTGAAAGTGACTTTCACTAGCCGCTCAGAACAACGGATGGCAAACAGCGCGCTCACGTCCGCCGATTCCGTTCTGATCACCACACGCGCGAAGGCGCTTCCGCGCGACATGGCGCGCGATCTCGCAAGCGTCCCGCTCGGACAGTCTGCGACCGTGACATCGCTCGATCTCGCGCCGGATCTCGCGCAGTGGCTCGACGCGGTCGGCATCAGCTGCGGCGAGCGCGTCACGGTGTTGCGTCGCGCTGCGTTCGGCGGGCCCGTGCACGTCCGCACCGATTGCGGCGGCGAGTTCGCGATCGCGCGCTCGCTCGCGCGCGCGATCGCGACGTCGGTGACACCGCTCCCGCGCGAGGAGTGAGTGTGAGCATCAACGTCGCCCTCGTCGGGCGTCCCAACTCCGGAAAATCGTCGCTCTACAACGCGGTCACGGGGGGCGACGCGCACGTCGGCAATTTCCCTGGGATCACCGTCGATCTGCTCGAGTCGAACGTCGCTCTCCCCGGCGGCGACGTCGCGACCGTCACGGACTTGCCGGGCCTCTACTCGATCGAGAGCGTCGTCGACCCCGAGACCGACGAGGGCGTCGCAAAAGCGTTTCTCGATCGGGCAGCCGCAGCAGGCACGCGGCTCGTCGTCCTACAGGTCGTCGACTCGACGCAGCTCGCGCTCGGACTGCGGCTCACGCGC
>JAYVXB010000703.1:0-11419 GCA_043785585.1 Deltaproteobacteria bacterium
TTCATTCCCCAGAGACCGAACACCGGGCAGGTGATCTTCGAGAGCTCCGGCGCGAGGTGGGGCACCTGCATGCTCGTGAGGACGCGCTTCGGCTGGAGGACCGCGATCTCCGCGCGCTCGTCGAGGATCTCGTCAGTGACGAGGGACGGATCGAAGAGTTGCAAGCGGAAGACCTTGCGCATCGACTCGCGCGTGATTCCGGCCGGATCGAGGAAGGCCTTCATCATCGTGCGAATGCCCTCCATCTTCATGTACGTCTCGCGTTCTTCGAGGCCGCCGGGCGCCATCAAGACGAGCTTGGACACGAGCTCGGGGCGATTGAGCGCGAGCTTGATCGCCATGGCGCCGCCGTGCGAATTGCCGATGACCGCGCAGCGCGTGACGCCGAGCGTCGCGAGGAATCGCTCGACCGCACCCTCGAGAAAGTCGAGTGTGTAGTCGACATTGTCCGGTTTGCTCGAATGGCCATATCCAAGCGTATCGGGGACGAGCGTGCGAAAGCCCGCCTTGGCCACGTACGGATAGTTGCGACGAAAGTTGCTCCAGCCGCTCGCACCCGGGCCGCTGCCATGAAGAAAGAGGACGACGTCGCCCGTCCCTTCTTCGTGGTAGTGCATCGACAGTCCGTCGCCGATCTGCGCGTGCTTTCCTTCGGGTACGGCGGTCATCGTTTGTCTCCGGTCTTGCGAGCACTCGACTGGGGTGCGAGCATCTCGGGCGGATGGTGACCCCACTCGCTGATCCGGTCGTAGGTCGTCGGCGTCCACGTGGCGTCGTCGATCTCGCGCCCGCCCCATCCGAGCTCGAACTGAAACCCCGATGGCGTCTTCGCGTAAAACGAGAACATGCCGTCGTTCGGGTGCTTGCCGAGCGTGTTGATGATCTTCACGCCGGCGCGGAGCGCTCGGTCGTACGCGAGGCCGACGTCGTCGATCGTCTTCACTTCGAGCATGAAGTGGTGAAGCTTCTTCCGCTGCGCGGCGTCGAAGGCGACCGTGTGATGACGGGCGTTCGAGTGAAAGAACGCGATGTTCACTTTGTATCCGTGAATGTCGCAGATGATGTGATCGGAGAGCTTGAAGCCGAGGACGTCGCAATAGAACGCCTCGCTCTCGGCCTGCGAGCGCGCGCTGATGACGGCGTGCCCGAGGCCGTTCTTGCCCGTCACGAAGCCCGTGCACTCTGCAGGTGAGCGAAACGGCGTCGTCGCGAGCGCGGGGCCGATGTGGATCTCCGACGGGAGCCCGCCGGGATCGCGAAACTCGAAGAGGCGCTCGACCTTGCGCGCTGCCGCGCGCTCGCGCGAGCCCTCCGTCACGTCGACGCTCGCGGCGCGAAGCTTCGTGACCGCGGTATCGAGCTCGGCTGCGTCGTCGACCTCCCAGCCGATCGCCGCGAGATCGTCGGCGCCGCCGGGCGACACGAAGATCCGTTGCGCGTGGTCGTCCATTCGGAACGAGAGGGTCCCGTCGGTGGCGCGGTCGGCGAGCTCGAGGCCGAGGACCGACGTCGCGAACGACTCCCACGCGGAGAGATCCCCAACCTCGAATCCCAAGTACCCGAGGCGCAGCGTCATAGGAAATAGTCCACGTTCTTCAGCGTCAGCTGTGTCGCGCCGAAGTTGCGTCCCGGCTTGTCCGGGTTGTTCGCGTAGTGCGCCCGCGCCGCGTGGACGTCGAGGAAGTAACGGAGGAGCGGGCTGTTCAAGAAGATCGCTCGCGCGCCGCTGGCGGTGAACAGTCGATCGACCGCCGCCGCACACTTGACGACGGCCATCGACGAGTCGTACCGAAAGCGAATGCGTCGATCGATGGGCATGTCGCTCCCCGCGCGCGCCGCCGTCATCAGCTCGTCGAAGTTGCGATAGAGGACGAGCTTCACTTCGTCGATCGCCGCCGCCGCCTCGGCGCAAGCGACCTGCGTCGACGGATCCTCGGCGACCTTGGAGGCGTCGCCCGCGGCGACTCGCCTGCTCGCGACGTCGCGGAACGCGTCGAGCGCGCCTTCTGCCATGCCGATCGCCGACGTCGACACCGAACGAACGAAGATCTGCCCGAAAGGGATCTTGAAGAGGGGCGCGGGATTGACCGCGTTGCCGGGGCTCGATCGCTTGTAACCGTCGATGAGCTTGTGCGTGCGGTGCTCGGGGACGAACGCGTTCTCGACGACGATGTCCTTGCTCCCCGTCGCTTTGAGCCCCGCGACATGCCAATTGTCGTCGATGACGTAGTCGCTGCGCGGCACGAGGAACGTGCGCATGTCGGGCGTCTTCGAGTCGCCCTCGGGCGGAACGAAGCCGCCGAGGAAGACCCATTGGGCGTGGTCGCATCCGGACGAAAACGACCAGCGTCCCGTGATTCGATATCCACCTTCGACGCGCTGCACCTTGCCGGTCGGCGCGTACGACGACGAGACGAGGACGCTCGAATCCTTCGCCCACACGTCTTCCTGCGCGCGCACGTCGAACAGCGCGAGCTGCCACGCGTGCACGCCGACCACGCCGAGCACCCATGCGCTCGACGGACACGCGGCGGCGACCGTCATCTGCACGTCGAAGAACGTCTTCGGATCGACCTCGTGCCCGCCCCAACGCGACGGCTGGAGCATCCGAAAGAACCCGGCGTCGCGGAACTCCGCGATCGTCGCGTCGGGGACGCGGCGAAGCGAGTCTCCCTCGGCCGCCCTCGCGGCGAGACCCGGCGCGAGCTCGCGCGCGCGTGCGATGAAGTCGATGCTCATGCCGTGCTCCTCTTTCTCTCGTCCCGCTTCACGCGTCCGCGCGCGGCTGCTCGACCGCCGGCACGTAGAACTGCCTGTACCAACGACGAAGCTGGCTGATTGGACCGTCGCCGTCGCAGAGCACCGGCTGCTCGCGGTAGAGCTTGGATTCCCAGATCTTCATGTCGTCTTCGAATCCGGACTTCAGGTTCGCCATGTAGAGGCCGACGATCCCTTCGGTCCGCTTTCGGTCGCCGGCGATCTTCAGCATCACGCCCATGCGCAGATCGAGCGAGCCATGATCGACCGGCGTGTGCGCGACGATCATGTAGTTTTTCATCGCGCCGTCCATCCGCATCAGCAGATATCCCGGCCCGTGGTACGTCGTCGTCGACGAGTACGCATCGACGCCGCCGCTCTCGAGGAACGCGCGCCCCTTCGCGCGCTGCGTCGCCGTATGACCTTCGCTCTCGAAGGAGAACTCGTCGATCTCCGTGCGATGAACGGTGGGAAAGTGCGCCTTGTCCGCGAGGTTGTCGACGATCTCTCGAGGGTGCGTTTTGACGTGGTACATGTTCTTCGCCCACGGAAGCCACTCGGCGCTTCCGTAGTCGGCAATCGGCGGTATTTCGTATTCCGGCGCTTTGCCCTCCGGATCGTGGTGGACGAGGACGAGCCCGTTGATCTCGCGCGTCTTCCAGGCGCGCTGCCGCGCCTTCGCCGGGATCTTCTTGGCATACGGGATCGACACGCACTCGCCGTTGCCCGCGTATCGCCACGAGTGAAACGGACACTGAATGCAGTTGTCGACGACCTTGCCGCCGACGCCGAGGTGCGCCCCCATGTGCGAGCAGTACCCGTCGAGGACGCGAACGACGCCGTCCTCGCCGCGAAATGCGACGAGCTCTTCGCCGAAGTAGCGCATGCGGACGGACTGGCCGATCGCGATTTCATCCGAGAACGCGACGACGAACCAACCGCGCGCGTAGTTCGCAAAGATGCCTTGCATCGCCGCGCCTCCCTGGCTCATCGCTTTTGCGGAGTGAACCGAATCGGCAGCTCTTTGGTGCCATTGATGAAGTTCGATCGAAGGCGGCGCACGGGGCCCGCGAGCTCGATGTCGGGCAATCGGCGCAGCAGCTCTTCGAACACCAGCTTGATCTCGAGGCGCGCGAGGCTGGTGCCGAGGCAGAAGTGCTGACCGACGCCGAAGGCGAGGTGCTCGTTGGGCGTGCGGCCGACGTCGAAGCGATCGCCGTCGGGGAAGACGTCTTCGTCGCGGTTCGCCGACGCGTAGTACATGACGACCTTTTGGCCCTCTTTGATCTTCACGCCGCGGAGCTCGGTGTCCTGCGTGGCGGTGCGTCGGAAGTACGTGACCGGCGTCACCCACCGAAGCATCTCCTCGACTCCCGACTCGATGAGCTTCGGATCGGCGAGGAGGCGCGCGCGCTCTGCGGGGTGCTCGAGGAGCGCGAGGAGCCCGCCCGAAATGAGGTTTCGCGTCGTCTCGTTGCCGGCGACGGACAAGAGGAGAAAGAACGCGTCGAACTCCATCTCCGTCAATCGCGCGCCGTCGACCTCGGCGTTGAGGAGGAGCGTCGTGAGGTCGCCGCCCGTCTTTCCGGCGCGCTCCTCGGCGAGGCCGTTGGCGTACATCCACATTTCCATCGCCGCGTCCTTGCCGTCCTCGAGCGACGTTTGGAACTCGGGATCGTCGAAGCCGATGAGGCGGTTCGACCAGTCGAAGAGCTTTTCGCGATCGTCGTCGGGAATGCCCATCAGCTCGGCGATGACTTGGAGCGGAAGCTCGGCGGCGATCGACGTGACGAAGTCGGCGTGCCCCTCGGGCGCGACGCGGTCGACGATGCGCTTGGCCGCGTCGCGGATGCGCGGCTCGAGCTGCGCGACCATGCGCGGCGTGAACGCCTGGCTGACGAGGCGGCGG
Organism: Deltaproteobacteria bacterium; assembly: GCA_043785585.1. Lineage (GTDB taxonomy): Bacteria > Myxococcota_A > Polyangia > Polyangiales > Polyangiaceae > JBBQXV01. Next base: position 4,667 of record JAYVXB010000703.1, read on the forward strand.
AATTTGTTGTGCTGCGGAGGGTCCATGTTCAGCATCAAGAGCTGAATCGTGGAGAGGTGCTCCTCGGGGTAGTCCTGGATGTTCGTGCCGCCGCGCGCCGACGAGAACCGTCCCGGGTCCTTGCCTATCGTCACGACGTCGTCGTACTTCGTCACGGCGAAGAAGCCGGGCCCGCTGGGTTCGGGGTGGAAGTACACCGGCTGCTCGGCGCGAAGGACCTTGAACGCGTCGTGGGGCACGCCGCGGACGAAGGTGTCGGGGTCGAAGAGCTCGACGTCGGCGAGTCGCATGCGCAAAATAGAACCTGTTTCACTTCCGCGCGCAAGAGTCGCTTGCGAAAAAAGTGAAACGTGTTCTATTTCTGACGTTGGAGGTGCCGCCCGTGACGGAAAGCCCGCATTTGCTCGTGGAACGAGAGGGTCACGTCGTGACGTTGACCATGAACCGGCCCGAGGCGCGAAACGCGTTCGGGGCGGAAATGCTGGTCCGGCTGGCGGATGCTTGGGACATGATCGACGGCGATCCGGAGGTGCGGGTCGCGATCTTGACGGGCGCCGCAGGGCACTTCTGCGCGGGGAGCGACCTCAAGGCGATGGCCACCGGCTACAAGGACGACGAGTGGACGGCGCGGTTCAAGGTCGATCGCGACCTTCACTGGAAGTCGCTCTTGCGGCACTACCGCCTGAAGAAGCCGCTCATCGCCGCGGTCGAGGGGACGGCGATCGCGGGCGGTACGGAGATCCTGCAAGCGACGGACATTCGCATCGCGGGCACGAGCGCGAAGTTTGGCGTGTCGGAAGCGCGGTGGGGTCTGTTTCCGCTCGGCGGATCGACGGTGCGCCTGCGAAGGCAGATTCCGTATACGCAGGCGATGGAAATCCTGCTGACGGGGAAGCACCTCACGGCGGACGAGGCGCTGCGTATCGGCCTCATCGGTCGCGTCGTTCCGGACGGGCAGGCGCTCGTCGAGGCGAAGAAGGTCGCAGAGCAAGTCGCGGCGAACGGACCGCTCGCTGTGCAGGCGATCAAGCGGAGCGTCGTCGAGACCGAAGGGATGACGGAGGTCGACGCCCTGAAGCGCGAGCTCGAGATCGGTCAGCCGATCTTCGCGACCGAAGACGCGAAAGAGGGCCCCCGCGCCTTCATGGAGAAGCGAAAAGCAAAGTTCGTCGGCCGCTGAAGTCTCAGCCGCCCGCGCGTCGCATCCGAAGGAGCGCGCGTCCGGACGACGCAGGGGGCGACGTCGGCGGAGGCTCGGGCGGCGGTGGAATCGAGTCGGGCGCGATGTGGAACATGCCGCTGATCACGTCGAGCTCGGGATCGCGCGAGCGACGGCTGATCTCCTCTTCGTCGAGCATCGCGATCGCCGGCTTCGATCCCGTGAGCTGCACCGCGTACCCGGTGTTCACCCCTTCGCCGAGAAAGTACACGTCGCCGCGCGCGTCGACGTCGGACGCCGTCATGAAGAGCGCCGCGAGCTGACGGCAGTACCGATGAAACGGCGCCTGCGCGAAGCGACCGCGCACGCGGTAGATCTCGCCGTCGCGATCGACTTGCAGAAGATCGTGCCACCCCGCGCGCGGAAGCTCCTTCAAGAGTGTGCCGACGAGCTCGGGCTTCGGCGCCGGGCTGCGCGGAAACACGCGCGCGAGCGAGCGCCATCGCGAGGCGTCGACGGTGAGTCGCTTCCACGCGGGGAGATCTCCCGAGCCGAAGACGAGCGTGCCGAAAATCGCGACGTCGAAAGACACGGGAAAAGATTAACTGCAAAACGGCCGGACGCTAGCCGCACGACCGTCAAAAAAAAAATTCACAGGAACGGGGGGACGGGAAGACCAACCCCTACATCGATCTTTCCCCTCCGAATCTTCCCTTCATCCCGTCTTCCTGTGAAAAATTCTCACGCGGCGTGCTTCTTCTCGAGATGCGCGGCGATCTTGTTCGCGAGATCCTCCGCTGCCGGCAAGAGCGCCGGCGCGAGCATCGCGTTGACGAGCGGGCCCGTCGGTCCTCCCGCGTCCATGCGCAGCGTGAACCGCAGCTCGGACGAAGGCCCGCCGTTCGCGCCCGCCGCGCGCACATCGCGTTCGGGGCCTTTGCCGTGCATCAAGCGAAAGAAAAATCGGAACACCGAGTTGATCATCCGTCGAAAGATGCTCGGGCGCGCGAGCGCGGTAAACACCGGTGCCGCGCCCGTCGATCGCGCGAGCGCGAGCGTGCCACCCCCGTCGACCTCTTCGTTGATCCCCGTCAGCGTGAACGACACGCGCTCCGGCCCGTTCCACTCGGTGACGTGCGCGCGAAGCTCGACACGGCGCGCGAGGGGACCGACGTCGCCTTTGAGCGTCCAGATCGAATCGGTGTCGTCGATGATCTCGTGCTTCTGGTAGCCGGTGAGAAACGGCGCCCAGTTGTTCATGTCCTTCACGAACTCCCAAATCGCTTCGGGCGGAAGGTTCACCGTCGTGACGTACTCGACTTCCGGCATCGCTGACCTCGTGCTCGTTACGTCTGACGCGCGGCGTGTCGCCCCGCGAGAAATCCGAAGGTCATCGCGGCGCCGATCGTGCTGCCTGCGCCGGGGTATCCCGCGCCGGTGACGCCGGCCATCACGTTGCCTGCCGCGTAGAGACCAGCGATCGTCGAGCCACTCGGCGCGAGGACCTGCGCGTCGGTGCTCACGCGCGCGCCGCCTTTGGTGCCGATCGCGCCGGGGTGAATCTGGAGTGCGTAGAACGGCCCCTTCTCGATCGTCCCCAAGTTGGGATTCGACAAATCGGGATCGCCGTAGAAGCGATCGTAGAGGCTGTCGCCGCGCAAGAAGTCCGGGTCCTTCGCCTCGCGTGCGAATCCGTTGAAGCGTTGGACGGTCGCCGTGAGCCCGCGCGCGTCGACGCCTATCTTCTCGGCGAGCGCTTCGATGGTGTCCGCCTTCGGGATCCATTCGGGCGGCGGGCGCCCCGGCATGTACGTGAGGAGCGCGTACTTCGCGAGGTACTGCGAATCGAGGACGATCCACGCCGGCAGATTCGCGCGCTCGTACGCGTGCGACTCGAACGCGAAGAACGGCTTCATCAAGTCGTTGTAGTTCTGCGCCTCGTTGACGAAGCGCTGGCCGCGTCGATTGACGATGATCGTGTGCGGGAGCGATCGAATCGCGAAGTCGCCGCGATGCAGTTGCTGACCGTCGTACTCCTCGCCCGGAATGTCGATCGACGGCGCCCACCACGCCTCGGTCATGTTCGCGAGATCCGCACCCACCAACATGGCCATCTTCAGTCCGTCGCCTTCGTTGCACGGCGGGCTGTTCGGGTGCGTGAGCGGTCCGCCGAGGAACTGCTTCGCGAGCTCGGAATTCCACTCGAACCCGCCGCTCGCCAAGACGACGCCCTTCTTCGCGCGCACGAAGAAGTCTTCGCCGCCGCGCGCCGCCTTCACGCCGACGACGCGACCTTCTTCGACGACGAGCTCGCGCGCGGGGTGCTCGAGGAGCGGCGAGACGCCGCGGTCCAAGACCGCTTTGAGCAGCTTGCCCGTGAGCGCGCCGCCGTAGCAGACGAGCCCCTTCGAATACCGCTCGCCGAGGAGCTTGAACGGAAGGCTGAGCGGCTTCGAGAAGACGCCCCACTCCGTCGCTTCGGTCACGGACATCGCCGTCATTCCGAAGATCGGGCTGCGGCGGAGCTTCTTCTTCCAGTCGCCGAGCTCGTTCGAATCGAAGAGACCGGCGTCGAGCGATCGACCGCCCGGCTTTCCGCCAGGGAACTCGGGGTGGTAATCGGGGTACTTTGCCAGCGCGGTGAATCGCAGCGACGTCGTCTCTTCGACGAACTTCAGCATCGCGGGGGCGGTGTCGATGAACGTCTCGACGAGCGCGTCGCTGCTGCGTCCATCGGTGAGACGCTTGGTGTACGTGAGCGCTTCGTCGCGCGAGTCGGCGATCCCGACCTCGGTCATGTGGTGATTGTTGGGAACCCATACGACGCCGCCGGAGACCGCGGTCGCGCCGCCGATCGTCGACGCCTTCTCGAGGATCGCGACCTTGGCTTTGCCTTCGTGCGCGGCGAGCGCCGCGGTGAGACCGGCCGCGCCCGAGCCGATGACGACGACGTCGACCTCGAGATCCCAGCGCCGCTTCTTCTTGAAGAAGTCCATCTTTCTCCTTCGCTCCTCAGCGGCTCGCCGCGTGTTTGGCAGCGAGATAGCCACCGACCATTCCACGAAGGTTCGACAGACCGCTCTGGTAGCCAGCGCCGATGTCGAGCGGCGCGGCCGCGTTGCCGACGGCGTAGAGCCCGTCGATCGGATTGCCGCGCGCGTGAACGACCTGTGCGTCGACGTTCGTCTTGAGGCCCGCGGCGTTGACGCCGACGCTCGCGACGCGAAGTCGAAGTCCGTAGTACGGCGCTTTGTCGAGCGGCCCGAGGTTCGGATTCTTGCGCTCGCGATCGCCGGTCATCATCGCCGCCCACGGGTACGTTCCGCGATCGAAGTCGGTGTCGACGCCCGCTTCGGCCATGCGATTGAAACGCGCGACCGTCGCTTCGAGACCGTCCGCGTCGATCCCGAGCTTGCCCGCGAGCTCGCGGAGCGTCTCGCCGCGCGCGACGAGCTCCTCGGGGAGATCCTGCACCGGGAGGAACGTGCCGAGCGGATACTTCGCGCGGTAGCTCGAATCGAAGACGAGATACGGCGGGAAGTTCGGCTGCGTCTGCGTCACGCCGTCCCAGGCGCGCACCTTTGGCAGGTAGTCGCGGTAGAACGACTCGTCGGCGAAGCGCTGCCCCGCGCGATTGACCCATATCGCGTGCGGGAATCCGCCTTCCCACGAGCCGCGCCACATCGGCTTTCCGTCCTGCTCCTCGCCGGGGACGCGGTATCCAAAGAAGAGCCCCAGGTTGTTCGCGGGGACCGCCGCGATCGCCGCGCCGATCTCCTGCCCCATCACCATGCCGTCTCCCTCGACGCTGGGCTGGCACATCGACTGCCACTCGGGGAGCTGCTCGAAGTACTTCGGGTAGTCGGGATGCCAGTCGTATCCGCCCGTCGCGAGGACGACGCCCTTCTTCGCGCGGATGAAGAGGTCCTTGCCGCCGCGCTCGACGCGCACGCCGACGACGCGACCGTCTTCGACGACCAGGCTGCGCACCGGGCTCTCGAGGTACGCCGGAATCTTGCGATCGACGAGCGCCGCTTTGACGAAGTACGCCATCATCCCCGGCCCGAAGCCGCGCATGTCGTGCTTGTAGCGTTTGCCCATCAAGCCAAAATCCCACTTCATCACGTTGACGAAGCCGCCCCACGCGAAGAGCTCGTCGTGCGTGATGCCGTTGGGCATGTGCGGTGACAGGTACGTCTTCTTCTGCCAATCACCGAGGTCGGCGCCGGTGAAGAGCTCGACTTCCAAGTAGCGGCCCGCGGCGAGCGTGCCGGGCGCCTTTGGGTAGTGATAGTCGGGAAAGTCTTTGATGATTTTCCACTTCACTCCGGCCTTGTCGTGAAAGTACTTCGTCGCGACCGGGCCGACGTCGAGGAGCAGCGCTTGGAGGCGCGGATCCGCGTATCCCGCGGCGAGAAACTCGAGGTACTTTTTGCCCTCTTCGCGCGAGTCGGTGATCTTCGCGTCGCGGAGCAAGTGGTGATTGGGCACGAAGAGCTCGCCGCCCGAATACGCGGATACGCCGCCGAGCTTTGCCGCTTTCTCGACGACGACGACTTTGCATCCCGCGTCGTGTGCGACGATCGCCGCCGACAGTCCGCCGATCCCCGAGCCGACGCAGACGACGTCCGTCGTCACGTCCCACTTGCCGAGCCCGAACGCCATCGTGCTGCGCTCCCCTTCGACGCGCTCAGGCCGTCATGCCGCCATCGACGACGATGGCCGAGCCGTTGATGTACGCTGCGTCTTCGGAGGCGAGGAACGCGATCGTGCCCGCGACCTCTTCGGGTTTGCCCATCCGCCCGAGCGGCATGATGCGCGAGAGCGCCGCCTGACTGACTCCCTCGGGGAGCTTGAACTCGTGAATGAGCGGAGTCTCGACGCCGCCCGGGCACACGACGTTGATCCGAACGCCCTTGCGCCCGTATTCGACGGCGAGCGCCTTGGTCATCAAGACGACGCCGCCCTTCGACGCGCAATAGGCCGCGCTGTACGGGTGCGATTTGATCCCGGCGACGGAGCCCGTGTTGACGATCGCGCCCGTCGATTCGAGGATGTGGGGAATCGCGGCTTGGCACATCAAGAACGTGCCGGTGAGGTTGATCGAGATGAAGCGGTTCCACTGCTCGAAGGTGACCTCGGTCGTCCGCTGGAAGCCGCCGATGCCCGCGACGTTCGCGAGCGCGTACAGCCCGCCGTGCTCTTTCACGGCGAACGCGACGGTGTCTTTCACCGCGTCGGGCTTGGACACGTCGCACATCTTCACCTTCACGGTGCCGCCGTCGTTGCGAATGCTCGTTGCCGTTTCTTCGAGGCCGCGCTCGTTGATGTCGGCGATGACGACGCGCGCGCCCTCGGCCGCGAACCGAACCGCCGTCGCCCGACCGATGCCCGATCCCGCCCCCGTGACGAGCACCGATTTGCCGTCGAAACGCTTCATGTCGATCTCCTTGGCGAACAGAAGTGAAACATGTTTCACTTTCGCGAGCAAGGCCTCATGACCACCGAGACGGACCCCAAGCACGCTTTTCACGCGCTCCGCGTCGCGCGCGTCATCGACGAGACGCACGACGCGAAGTCGATCGTCTTCGAGA
>JAYVXB010000704.1:0-11411 GCA_043785585.1 Deltaproteobacteria bacterium
GCCTTCTCTCACGCCGGCGAGCGGCGACGCCGCGCCTCGGTGCGGACTCGCGCTTCGCGCCGGGGAGCTGGGTACGCGTCATCGACGATGCTCGACTCCGCGCGACGCTCGACGCGAGCTCACGACTGCGCGGCCTCGCGTTCGTGCCCTCGCAGTGGGAGACGTGTGGACACGTCTACAAGGTCGCGAGCCACATTCGCCGCATGCGCGACGACCACGGAAGGATGCGCGCGATCGCGGGCACGGTCCTGCTCGAGGGCGTGACGTGCGGGGGACACGGACCCGAGCCAGCGGGCTGCGGGCGTCATTGCCCGCTCATGTTCCGCGACGAGTGGCTCGAGGCCGCAACCCCGCCCGCGCGCGTGCCGCCGCCGGCGTTCGACGGCATGCGCGCGCACGTTCGCGACTTCGATGTGATTCGCGCGGGACTCGATCTGCACGGACGCCGCGACGGCGTGACGTTCTTGCCGGAGATGGCGCAGCACGTCGGGAAGCGCTTTCACGTCTCGAGCCGCCTGCCGCAGGTCTACGAATGCGATCGGTGGCTGGCGCCGCGCGGCGCGGTCTACATTCTCGACGGCGTCCACTGCAGCGGCGCCGGTCTCGGCTCGGACGGACCGTGCGATCGCGCGTGCGCGATCCTGTGGCACGAAGACTGGCTGATGCTCGAGCGCGAGACGGCGAGCGCGGGGATCGTCGGCGCGCTCTAAGCGTGCGCGCGCGCGGCCCACGCGGCGCGGATCTCGGCCGCCGTCTTCCTCCCCACCCGCGCCGCCGCGAGCTTCTTCGGCTCGAAGCCGCTCGAATCGGCGAACGTTCGGACCGCCGGGAGCTCCGACGCGAAGAACTCCTCCGTCGGCGCTTCGGCGACGAACTTCCCGTGCTCGAGCAGCATCACGCGATCGGCGACCTCGTAGGCTGTCGCCATGTCGTGCGTGATCACCATCGACGTCACGAGGAAGCGATCGCGCATGTCGATGATGAGGCGGTCGACCTTCCGCGACGTCAGCGGATCGAGCCCCGTCGTCGGCTCGTCGTAGACGAGGATCTCCGGCTCGACGACGAGCGCGCGCGCGACACCGACGCGCTTTGCCATCCCGCCCGAGAGCTCGCCCGGCAGCTTGCGCATTGCGTCTGCGAGGTCGAGCTCCTCGAGCTTCGCCATCACGCGGCGCTTCACCTCGGGCTCCGCGAGATCGAGCTCTTCGCGCAACGGGAACGCGACGTTGTCGAAGACGCTGAGCGAATCGAGGAGCGCGTCGTTCTGGAAGACGACGGCGAAGCGACGCCGCTCTTTGTAGAGCGCGACCTCGCCGAGGGCGAAGATGTCGACGCCGCCGATGAGGACGAGCCCAGAGTCCGGGCGCTCGAGCCCGACGATCTGCCGGAGCAACGTCGACTTGCCCGCGCCCGAGCCGCCGACGACGACGAGCGTTTCGCCGCGGTCGACATGGAGCGAGACGTGATCGAGCACGATCTTGTCGTCGTACGATTTGACGAGATCCTCGACGACGACGAGGGGGGGCGCCTGCGACGGCATCGTCGGAAGAGTGCCACGCATCGTCACCGCGCGCGCCGCGCGATTTCCGAGACGAGGCGCGCGCCTTCGCGCTCGAAGAGATCGCCGGCACGGTGACGCCGTCGCATGCGACGAAAGCATGCGCCGGAGCGGGAGGCGCGTCCACTCGATGCGTCGGGAAGACGAGCCGCCGCGAGGCGTGCGCGTGCCGAGCGTCGCCACGGCGAGCACGATCACGACGAACGGCACAGCAGTCGCGCGCGCTGCAACGACTGCGTCCGCATGCGCGCTTTGCGTCGACGATGCGGTCGTCTGCAGGCGCGGCCTCGCCGCAGCGTAACGGCACGCGCCATGCTCGGTGCGATCTACGGCCGTCATGGAAAACGTCGACGCCGTTCAACGCATCGCCGCCGCCGTGACCCCCGCGGTCATGGTGTCGGCGTGCGGCCTCCTCGCGCTCGGGCTCGACAACCAAGCCGCGCGAATGACCGGACGCCTACGCGATCTCGCGCGCGAGTTTCGCACGATCGCACCCGACGCGGCGCGCGCCGCGGCCATCCGCGATCAGACACGGGTGCTCTCGCAGAGGCACGGGCTCTACACCGTGGCGCTCATGTGCAACTACGGCGCGCTCCTCTGCTTCGTGCTCACGTCGGCGACCGCGCTCGGCGCGGTCTTCCTTCCGAGCGTCGCCTTCGCGTTCGCGTTCTTCGCCGCCGGCGTCGTCCTCCTCGGCGCGCTCGCGCTCTCCACGCTCTTGTCGGTGCGCCTCTCGCGCCGCGCGATCGTCGTCGAAGAGCGCGAGATCCTCGCCCATCGAACGGAGACGCGGTCATGAAGAACGCCTACGCCGAGGGACGACCGCGCACGACTTGCGCGTCGACGCGCAACCTGCGCGGACCGCTCGTGGCGGCACGATCGATGCTTCGTTCGATCCCATGGACGCACATGTTCGCAGCCTGATGTCGACGGGGCTCGTGTCGATCCGCGCGGAGGCGTCTCTAGCGCAAGCGGCGAAGACGCTCGCGGTGCATCCCTTCAGCGCGCTGCCTGTCGTGAACGCCGACGACGTGCCGATCGGCATCCTGACCGAGACCGATCTGATGCGGTTGCTCCTCACGGGCGCGACGACGACGGCCACTGTGAGCGAGTTCATGTCGTCGCCCGTCGAGATGGTGGACGAGCTCGACGACATCGACGACGTGATGGGCCGCATGCGCGCGCGCCGGATCCATCACATGCCCGTCGTGAGGAACGGCAAGCTCGTCGGAATGGTCACGCCCGGTGACATCGTTCGCTGGTTCGTAACGAACCGTCTCGGGTCGCTCACAAGACTCGCATGACGACCGCCCTCGGCTCGTGTCTTGCGTCTCGGAGGGCGAGGTCCTACGTGAATCGAGCGTTTCGAAGAGCGAGGTCCTACGTGAATCGATCCAAAGTACTCGAGTGGGCGATCCTCGCGGCATCGGTCGCGACGACGACGACGGTCGCGGCGGCAGTCAGCGTCCGCGCGCCGCTCGTCTGCTCGCGCGGACCGAGCGCCCAGCAGTTCGACGTGCTCCTCACGTTCCCGCGCACCGCGCCCGAGGCGTCGACCTATTCGATTCGGATCGACGGCGTCGACTCCGGAAAGATCTCGCACACGGGCCTCAACTTCATCCACGACATGTCGACCGACTACGTCCTTCCGTCGGGCGCGACGTACGTCGCTGGCTCCGCGCGCATCGTCCCGAAGACGGGGACGGCAAACGTCGCGGCGGGCGCGCGCGTTTGGCACGAAGCCGGGAAAATTCGCGTGGTGCTCCCCGGGCGCGTCGAGTCGGGCTCGAGCTACACGCCGCCGAGCATCGAGTTTCGCCTCGCGGTCACCGCGCCCGTCGGCACGTCACTCGTGCTGAAGCTCCTCGAGTACCGCGTGACGGCGAACGCGTTCCTCGTCGGAGATCTGCTGACGACCTGCGATCCGACACCGAAGCCATACACGCTCGCGACGACCTTCGTCACGCCGGCGACGACGCCTCCGCAGCAGCGCGTCACGGCTATGCAATGACCTCGGACGGCTACGATCGCGCGCGCGTGTGCTTCGTCTCTTTCCGCTGCCGTGCGTGCGAACGGACCGTCGAGTCGTGGGGTCACGCCGAGCTCGTCCCCTGCAAGAGCTGCGGCCAGCTGAACGAAGTGCCGAGCCGCCTGCGCGAGGGCTGGCACGACGAGGCGAGTGGCGTGCACTCCGCACACGATCTTCGCAGGAGAGCTTCGACGGGGACGTGACGAGCTGGGTCGGGCGCCGATCGGGTGCGTAGGAACGTCAGCGCATCGCGAAGACGATGACGTCGTCGTCGTCGCGCCCGAACTCTTTCATGATCGTCTGCGCGATGACGATCGGGTGCTCGCGGAGGAGATCGAGGCGCTTGTCGCAGTGCGCGCGCGAGGTGATGCCGTCCGAGAAGAGGAGCAACGCGTCGCGCGGCGTCAAGGTCGCGTGATCCGTGCGCGGCGGGCGAAGCGGTCCGGGCGAGCCGAGCACGAACGACGCGCCGCCGAACCGTTGCGAGATGCTCGGTCCGCACATGTACGCCGACACGTTGCCGACCGACGCGGTCGAAGTCGTCCCGTCGGGCTCTGCGACGTGCGCCACCGCCATCACGGCGCCGCGCGTCTCCCGCAGCGACGAGTGGCAGATCTCGAGGATCGCGTCCTCGGCAAGGTGAGCGTTCTCGACGAAGCGCGTGATCGCGACCGACGACGCCGCACGAGCGAGTGGTCCGTGACCGAGCCCGTCAGCGACGGCGACCGCGAGCGAATCCGGGCTCCGCACGAACGTCGCGTGATCGCCCGAGACGCGCTCATCGGGGTGCGGGCGTCCGAGGATGCCGACCTCGCGTCGCCGCCGCACGCGCGTCGCGAACTTGCGCGCCCACACGCACGTCCCCTCGCCGAGCCGCACGTCGAAGTCGACCTCGTCCGCGAGCGTGCGTACCGCGTGGAGCCCGACACCGAGCCCGCCCGACGACGATCCGGTGCCGCGCAGCGAGTGCTCCGGATCCTCGATCCCGTCGCCGCGATCCGCCGCGACGATCTCGATCCCCGCGACGCCGTCGCGCTCGATTTCCCTGATGACGATCTCGCCGCTGCGCGCGTGCTTCAGTTGGTTGTAGGCGAGCTCGCTCGTCACCGTCGCCATCGCCGCTCCGATCTCGAGCGACAAACCCAGGCGCGCGGCGACACCGCGCACCTCCTCGCGCGCCACCGAGATCGACGCTTCGTCGCGGATCGCGATCCCCGCGTCGCCGCGAAGCCACGTGTCGATCAAAACGGTCTCCACTTCACGATCGTCACCGTCGTCCCCTTGCCCGTGGCCGACTCGATCGCGAACTCGTCGACGAGGCGCCTGCTCCCCGAGAGCCCGAGCCCCATCGACCGCGCCGTCGAGTACCCGCCTCTGAGCACGCGCTCGACGTCCGCGATCCCTGGCCCCTCGTCAACGAAACGGACGCGGATGCCCACGCGCATGCCGTCCGAGACCTCTTCGACGATCGCGATGCCACCGCCGCCGTGCGTGAGCACGTTGCGCGTGAGCTCGGACGTCGCGGTCGTGATCGCCGCCGTGGCGAAGGTGTCGAAGCGTCGCTCCTGCGCGATCGCTTTGACCTTGCGACGCACCACCACGACGTCGTCCTCGCCGCGGATACGAAGCTCCTCGCGAGACACGCTCGACATGCTGACCGCCGCCGACATGGCTACACGTTCACGAGGCGCTGTCCGAGAAGCGCGAGTCCGTCCTCGAGGTTGAGCGCCGTACGGACGCCCGTCAGCTCGTACCCCATGCGAACGAGCGTCACCGCGACCTCGGGACGCATTCCGACGAGCACCGTCGCGGTCCCCATCAACTTCGCCATCCGCCCGGTCTCGGCGAGGATCCGCGCGACGTAGCTGTCGACGACCTCGAGCCCGCTCACGTCGACGACGAGCCCCGTCGCGCCGCTCTTCTCTATCGCGGTGAGAACGTCCGCCTGGAACGCGTGCGCCACGTCGTCGTGCAGATCGATGTGAACGGTCGCAAGGAGCGTCTTGCCGATGCGCAGGATGGGAATTGCGCCGAGCATCACGTGTCCTTCGCGCGGATCGATTTCCCGACGAGCGAGAGCGCGAGCTCGATGCCGTCGGCGAGGCGCGCGAGCGTGTGCATCGCGGAGATGTCGACGCCGAGCTGCACGATCGTCCGCGCGACCTGCGCGCTGATGCCGGTGAGGATGGTCTGCGCGCCGAGGAGCTTCACCGCAGCCGTCGTCTTCACGAGGTGATCGGCGACCTTCGTGTCGACGACCGCGACGCCGGCGATGTCGATGATGATGCACTTGGCTTGATCGTCCGCGACGCGAAGGAGCACGCTCTCGGTGATCTGCTGCGCGCGATGACTGTCGATCGCGCCGACGAGCGGGAGTAGCAACACGCCCTCGTGAACGCGGATGACCGGCGTCGACAGCTCGCGGATCGCAGCCTGATGACGCCCAAGCGACTCGGAGTTCGCGGCGATGTACGTGTCGATGGCGAGCGCGGTGTCGAAGAAGACGAGGCGCTGAATGCTACCGAACGCGGCGCCCGCTTCGGCGGGAGCGAGATCGCGGTAGAGGCGCTCGTGCAAAAGGTGCAAGTAGCGACGGTATCCACCGAGGTACCACTTGGGCGAGAGACCAATGCGCTCGTGCGCGATGCCGACGCGCAGGCGATCTTCGACGTACGCGAGATCGCACTTTCCCGTGAAGAGCCCGAGGAAGTAGTCGCGCTGCGCGCGCTTCACGCGGCGGATCGTCGCTTCGTCGTCGAAGAACTTCTTCGTCTCGGCGTGCCCGAGTAGCAGCGTGTAGAACGACTCGACGACCTCGTCGGTGTGCTTCTCGGCGAACCCACGGAGCGACGCGAGGCGCGCGAGATCGTCGTCGGTGATCTCGAAGAATGCGCGACGACTGCGGAGCTCGGCTTCGTCTAGCTTCAAGATCTGCATGTATTTGCGGTGGCTCATGGCGGAATCGCCAGGCTACGGTCGGCGGCCTGCGGAAAGCAACCGGCGGCTCTGGGCATTGCACGGGCCGATCGAATCGTTAGTATCTCGGCTTCGTGCAAAACCGCGCAGCGAGCGTCCTTCTCCGTTTCAGCCAGCTGGTCGCCGACGGCGCAGCGCACGAGCACGTCCTCCCTCTCCTCGCGGACGCAGCCCTCGAATTCGCGCGCGCGGACGCGGCCGTCGTCCTTCGTGTCGGTGTCGATGGCGAAGCGCACGTTGCTGCCTCGAAAGGGGCACCGGCCGCGCTCGAAGGGTGGAGCGCAGAGGCCGAGACGATCGGCGCAGAGCTGGAGGAGCACATCCTGCGCGCGTGCGATGGGGAGTTCGTCCACGCGCACGTGCGAGCAATGGCGAGCGGCGGCGGCCTGTTCGGGGCGCTCGTCCTTTTGTTCCGAAGCAAGGAGGCCATCGACACCGAACGCTTCGAGTTCACGAACGGCTTCGTCGACCTCGCGGCAACGGCGCTGAGCAACGCGGCGCAGCTCGCGGAGCTCCGTCGCGCGTACGACGAGCTGCGCGTCTCGCAAGAGGCGCTGCTCCGCACGGAGAAGCTACGCGCCCTCGGGCAAATGGCGGCAGGCGTGACGCACGATCTGAACAACATCTTGAATCCGATTTCGCTCCACCTTCAAGTACTCGAGCGCGCCGTGAAACGCAGCGACATGGAAGGACTGAAAGAAGGGATCGCCGAGGCGCGGCAGGTCTTGCACCGCGGCGTCGAGACCGTCGAGCGCCTGCGCGATTTCTCTCGGCAGGCTCCCGAAGCGAAGACCGCGAACATCGACGTCAACCACCTCGTCCACGAGGCGCGCGATCTGGCGAAGCCACGCATGGCGTCGCGCAAGGGCCGCATGAACGCGATCCACGAAGACCTCGGCAGCCCACCGCCGATCTCGGGGCGAACCGGCGAGATCGTCTCGGCGCTCGTGAACCTCGTGGTCAATGCGATCGACGCGATGCCCGACGGCGGAACGATCACGCTTCGTACGCGCGCCGATCGCGGCGGCGCGATCATCGAAGTCGGCGACGACGGCCCGGGCATGTCACCCGAAATCGAGAAGCGCGTCTTCGAGCCGTTCTTCACGACGAAGGGCGACGCCGGGACGGGCCTTGGTCTCGCGATGGTCTACGCGTGCGTGCAACGCCACGGCGGATCCATCGCGATCACGACCGCGCTCGGCAAGGGGACGACGTTCACGCTGTGGTTTCCGGCAGGCGCAGGCGCGTAGGCAAACGCACCACTCTGCGCGATCACTCGTGCGACATGTGGCCGTGCGCGGCGCGCGCCAACCAGTGAAGCACTTCGAGATCCGACACGAGGCCGGTGACGCGGCCGTCGGCGTCGATCGTGACCGCGGCGCGCTGCCGGTCGTGAACCAGACGGTCCAGCGCGTGCGCGACCGAGTCGCGCTCGTCGAAGACCGTGAACGCTTCGTCTTGGCAGTCGGCGAGCGTGAGCACGCGAGCCGAGGGCGTCGTCACGAGGCGCGCGCGCGAGATGAACGCGATCGGGCGACGCCCTTCGGCGACGACGACGACACCGTGCGCGCCCGAATCCGCGACGACGGTGTGCGCGACGCTGATCAAGGTAGTCGGTGACGCGCACACGACGACGTTCGCGGCGACGGAGCCGATCTGCGTGCGCGCGGCGAGGCTCCCCGAGCCGCTGCAAATCTGCCGGTCCGAGACGAGCTCGAGGGCCTCTTCGTCCGTGAGCGGCGGCTCGCGCGCGCAGACAATCGTCTCTGGATGCTCGAGGCGCGCGAAGTCCGAGCAGCGAAGGCAGTCGGTGCCCTTCATCGACTCCAACCGGAACGGGCAGAAGACGTAGCGTTGCTCCTCCACTTCGTCTCCGTCGATGATCGCAACGGTGCGGAGCATGAGCCGCGTCTCCGGCGGATCGGGCGGTGTCTCCAACGGTAGTCGGACGCGCGCCATCGTGAGATTCGAACGCAAGAAAACATCCACGCGAGCTGCATGGACTGCGCCCACTCCACCGAGCTCGCTCCACGCACGTCTTGCGTTCACGCGCGGCCCTTGCGTCGCTGCGCCGCCGCGCCAAGACGCCGCGAGCCGCGAGCCAGGCGGACGGTTGCCCCGTTGGCACGCCCGATGCTCTACGCTGATGCATGATCTCGCTGCAGCACATACTCGTCCCGATCGACTTCAGCGACACGTCGAACACGGCGACCGACACCGCGATCGATCTCGCGCGCGCGTTCGATGGACGAGTCACGCTGCTGAACGTCTTCGAAGTGTCGCTGTATCTCTACTCCGGCGGTCCGTTCATGCCGATCGTCGACACGACGAAGGAGCTCGAGAAGGCCGCGCGCGAGGCGACGGCAACGCGCCTCGCCGAGGTAAAGAAGACGTACGCGAACGTCGACGCGATCCTGCGCTGCGGTCATCCATGGGAAGAGATCGTCTCCGCGGCGCGCGAGCAGAACGCCGACCTCATCGTGATGGGAACGCACGGACGCCGCGGGCTGCCGCACGCGCTCCTCGGCAGCGTCGCCGAGCGCGTCGTGCGGATGTCGCCCGTGCCGGTGCTCACCGTGCGCGCGACGAAGCCCTGACGCGAACCGCGACCGTCATCCCGCGAGCCCTGGCGGCCACGTGTCGAGCCGCGCACGAAGCGCGGCCATCGAAGCGTCGATCGCCCGGGACGTGTCGACCGCGATGCGCTCGCACTCGGGGAGCTCGCGAGGCGGCTCGAACTTCGCGCAGAACTCGTCGAAGATCGCGATGCGCCCGTCCGAGACTCCCGCGTGGTTCGCGCGTTCGACGAGCCGCGCACGGCACACCTCGAGATCCGCTCGGCACTCGACGAAACGGAACGGCACGCCGTGCGAGCCCGCGAGCTCGCGCGCGGCGCCGCGCATTGCCGGTGAACGGAACGACGCGTCGAGCACGACGGGGCGCCCCGACGCGAGGACGACGCCCGCGCGGCGGAGAACCTCTTCGTAGACCTTCTCCGTGAACGCCGGATCGTACGCCCCCTTCCACGCGGCCTCGTGAACCGGCTTCGTCGGCGCGACGCCCAACATTGCCTTTCGCGTGCGATCCGCGTCGATGACGGGCGCCCCCATGTCGGCGCCGACACGGTCCGCGATCGTGCTCTTGCCGGACGCGATGATCCCGCCCACCGCGACGAGCGCCGGTAGGAGCAGCGGGCGCCGGTCCGCCGACAGCGCGAGCAGAAAATGCCTGCGCGCTTCGGCGCCCGTCTGCGGACGCGTCGCCTCGTCCGCGAGCGGATCGGCGAGCCGCATCATGCAGACCTTCGCGCGCACGAACGCGCGGTAGCTCTCGTAGAAGTCGACGAGCGCGTAGAGGTCGAAGTCGTTGGAGGCGCGGGCGTAGCGCGCGAGGAATCGCTCCGCGAGATCGACGCGCCCGTGGCTGGCGAGATCCATCGACAGGAACGCGACGTCCGCGCACACGTCGGCGAAGCGAAATCGATCGCTGAACTCGATGCAGTCGAGGATCGTCGGAGGTGCGTCGTCCTCGAAGTAGACGTGCTCGAGCCGAAGATCACCGTGACCGTCGCGCACCTTCCCTGCCGCGATTCGCTCGTCGAAGAGCGCGCGGTGCCCGTGGATGAACGCGCGCTGCCAGCGCACGATCTCGTCGGCTTCCTCACGCCGCACGAAAGCGTCGATCTCGTCGCGCGTCTGCGCGAAGTTCTCTTCGACGTTGCAGAGGATCGACGCGCACCTGCCAAAGCTCGACGTCTCGTCGTCGGAGCGAGCCGCGGCATGGAACGCGGCGAGACGCTCCGCGAGCGCGTCGAGCTTCGCTCCGGAGAGCATGTCGTGCTCGAGCAAGACGTCGGCGCGTCGCTCGTCCGGCATGCGCCGCATGTGCACGGCCCAGTCGATGATCTCGCCGTCGCCGCCGATCCGACACCGTCCGTCCACGCCGCGTCGAACGGCCTCGAGGCCCTCGTAGACGCGAGGCGCGAGGCGCGCGTTGAGACGTACCTCGGCTTCGCACGCGGCGAGGCGCGACTCGATCGTCCGGAAATCGAGGAACCCAAGTTCGACCGGCCGCTTGATCTTGAACACGTCGCGATCGAGCAAGAATACCGATGCGATGTGGGTCCGCACGAGATCGACGCGCGTCGTCTTCGTCTCGTACGCCTCGGGTCGCGAGAGATCGTCTTCGAGGCTCATGGCGCGTCTTCGCGCTGCGTCGCGCGCCAGGCTCGTGCGAGCGCGTCGCGATCGTCGGGGTGCGCAATCGCCATGAGCGCGCGCGCTCGTTCGTCGAGCGTCTTGCCGTAGAGATCTGCGATGCCGTGCTCGGTCACGACGAAGTGAACGTGCGCGCGCGTCGTGACGACGCCGGCGCCGATACGGAGCGTGGCGACGATGCGCGGATGCCCCTTCGACGTGCGGCTCGTGAGCGCGATGATCGGTCGTCCGCCTGGAGACAGCGACGCTCCGCGGATGAAGTCCATCTGCCCGCCGACTCCGGAGATGACGCGCGTCCCGACCGAGTCCGCGCACACTTGTCCCGTGAGATCGATCTCGACGGCGGAGTTGATCGCGACGACCTTCGGGTTTCGCGCGATGACCGCGACGTTGTTCACGTAGCCGATGTCGAGTTGCACGGTCGACGGGTTGTCGTTGATGAAGTCGTAGAGCTTGCGCGTCCCCATCACGAAGCCCGAGACCGTCTTGCCCGGGTGGACCTTCTTCAACGAGTTGTCGACGACACCGCTCTCGATGAGCGCGAGCGCGCCGTCGCTCCACATCTCCGTGTGGATGCCGAGGTGCCGGTGGTTCGTGAGCGACGCGAGCACCGCGTCGGGAACCGCGCCGA
>JAYVXB010000705.1:0-11408 GCA_043785585.1 Deltaproteobacteria bacterium
CTCACGGTGTTGTCGATGAAGCAGAAATCGCGCGTCTGCTCGCCGTCGCCGAAGATCGTCGGGCGCTGGCCACGGATCGCCGCGGTGATGAATTTTGGAATGACGGCGGCGTACTCGCTCGCCGGATCCTGACGCGGACCAAAGACGTTGAAGTAGCGGAGGCTGACCGTCTCGATGCCGTACAGCGACGCGAAGACGCGCATCAAGTGCTCGCACGTGAGCTTGGACACGGCGTACGGCGAGAGCGGCGCCGGCGTCATCGATTCGATCTTCGGCAAGGTCGGCGTGTTGCCGTACGCCGACGAGCTGGCCGCGAAGACGACGCGCTTCACCTTCGCGTGCCTCGCGCCGTCGAGGAGGACGGTCGTCCCCTGCACCCCCGCGAGCATCGTAGGCGCCGGGTTCGCGACCGAGCGACCGACCGACGGAATCGCCGCTTCGTGAAAAATCACGTCGACTCCTCGAACGGCGCGCGCGACCGTAGCGGCGTCGACGATCGACCCCTCGATGAGCTCGAAGCGCTCGTTGCCCGCGAATCCCTGTACGTTCTCGCGGCGCCCACTCGAAAAATCGTCGAGGACGCGCACGCGCTCGCCCTTCGCGAGGAGCGCGTCGACCAACGACGATCCCACGAACCCCGCGCCCCCCGTCACCAAGTAAATCGTCACTTGTCCTCCGTCTTTGCCTCACCACCACCAGCATGATTTGCTGGCGAAGGGCACCCGCCTATACTGCCCATCCGTGACGCGTCCCGTCTAGAGACCTCGCCGAGCCGAGAACGACCCCTTCGCATGAACAATACCGCCCGCCCGCCGCCGACGATGCCCCCCGTCGGCCCGGGTGTACAGCCGATGCAAGAGCTGAGCACGCGTGAGCGACTCGCGCGCTACCGAGCGCTCGCTCGTCGTGGGCTCGGGCATTGGAAGGTCGGGCTGCTCATCTTTTTGATCGGCGGCGGCATCACGCTTCTCGTGGTCACGCAGTTCGTCAAGCGCTCGTACCTGTCCGAGGCCACCCTCGTGCCGAAGTTGGGGATTCGCACGAACGACGACCGCGACGACGGGTCGGCCAATGACCGCGCGGCCCGGATCAGCAACAAGCTCAAGGACATCCTCGCCACGCGCTCGCAGCTCGAGACGGCGATCAAGAAGTTCAAGCTCTACCCGAAGATGGTCGAATCGCGAGGGATGCTGGACGCGGCCGACGAGATGAAGACGCACATCAAGCTGCGCATGCAAGGCGGGGTGTTCATCCTGTCGTTCGAGTCGGCGGAGGTCGACAACGCGAATACGCCGGAGCTCGTGCGCGACGTCACGCAGTACCTCGCCGAGGAGCTCATCGAGGTGTACTCGAACTCGAGCTTGGAGAGCCTCCGCACGAGCGTGAACTTCTTCGAGCAGCAGGCGAAACAGTCGGAAGACGAGGTCGAGCGCGCGACGAAGGTGCTGACGGTGTTCTTGACGAAGCACCCCGAATTCGCGCTGACGTCGCAGCCGGGAGCGCAGAGCCAGTACGGGTTCGCGGCGGCGGGCCTGAAGCCGCCGAAGGGGCAGCCCGGCGCGCCCGAGCGTCCGCAGCCGAGGATCGATCCCGCGCTGCTCGCGATCTACCAGGCGGATCCTACGCTGCGCGTGCTCTACCTCCAACGCGCGAAGGTCGAGGAGGACATCAAAGCGTCGCAGCAGCAGACCGCGCCCGCACCGGCGCCGACGTCGAGCGCGGCCGCCGCGGCGCTGCAAGAGCAAATTGCGCTCGCGACCGCGGAGGTCGACGCTGCACAGAAGCGCGTCGTCGAGACCCAGTCGGATCTGATGTCGAAGTCGTCGAAGCTCGCGCCCGAGCATCCGGACATGAAGGCGGCGCAAGTGGCAGCAGCCGCGGCGTCGACGCAGCTTCAGCAGGCCAAGTCAAAGCTACAGCAGCTGCAAGCGCAGCGTCCTTCACCCGGCGGCGTGAATCCGTACGACGCACCTGGGGCGAACCCGGAGCTCCTCGCGAAGCTCAAAGAGATCAACGGACAGATCGGTCAGCGCGAGGCCGAGCTGAAGTCGAAGGGCGCGGGCGCTGTGCCGGCACCGGCGCCTTCGTCGAGCGACGCTCCGCCCGCGAGTGCGCAAGTCGAGCCGGTCAGCCCGCTCGTCGCGCTCGAGACCGAGTGGCAGCGTTTGCTGCGTGATCTCTCCGCGGCCAAGACGTCGCTCGAGCTCCGCAAGAAGGACTACGAGAAGGCGAACATGGCGGTGCGAGCCGCCCAGGCAGCATCCAACGAAGTCATGCTGGTGTCCGAGCCCGCCTACAAGCCGACGCGCGCGTCCAAGGGCAAGTCGCCGGCCGCGATCATCGGCTTCGCGGTCGCGCTCGTCCTCGCCATGCTCTACATGGCCTCGCGCGTCGCGCTCAATGACACGATCATCGACGCCGCCGACGTCGAGGCGCTACAGCTGATCCCCGTGCTCGGCGTCGTGCCCAAGATCAACGTCCCGCCTCCGTCGACGAGCAAGGAGACGGCGGCTGCCAGAGGAGGCGCGACCGGTGACGTATGACTCCACGCGCACGCTCGTCGTCCAGCGCGGCAACCAGCCCGCGCAGGGCGATTCGCCGGTGCGGATCGTGCCGGCGTGGGCGTCTCCGCCCAACACGCAGATCCTCGTCATGCTCGGCGAAACGTCAAGCGAGGCACCCGCCGCGCTGCGCGTGATTCGGCACCGCCTCGAACAGAAGCGCGCCGAAGGGATGTGGACGTTCGCCGTCACGAGCGCGCGCGACGGCGAAGGAAAGAGCACGTTCGCGACGCAGCTGGCGCTCGTGCTTTCCGAATCGCAGCGCGCGCGCGTGCTCCTCGTCGAAGCAAACTTCCACCGCCCGACGCTCGCGCAGCTCCTCGGGTTTCGCGTCCCCGACGGTTACGGCTTCTCGGCGCAGATCGTCCGCAAGATGCGCGGGAACATGGAGCCGTGGTGCGTCGTCGCGCTCGGACCCGCGCTTCATGTGCTCGCCGAGTCGACGGCCGAGCAAGGCTTCCCCGAGACGCTCCACTCGACGCACTTCCAGCATGCCATCGGCTTCCTCGGTCGCGGCTACGATTTTCTCGTCGTCGACGCGCCGAGCATCCTCGGATCGGGCGACGCGAACGTCGTCGAGAACGCGGTCGACGGGGTCATCGTCGTCGCACGCAGCCGCAAGACCAAGGGCAACGACGTGCGCGACGCCATCAAGCAGATCGGCGAGCGGAAGACCGTCGGCGTGGTTCTCTGGGACGCCGACGGCCGGGGCAAGTGACGCCGTGATCCCGCCCCTCTGGAAGCTCGACCCGCGGTCGCTGCCGTGGCCGTTGAGAAAGATCGGCGCGAAGGAGATTCATCTCTGGGCCGGCAGCTGGATGCGTGACCGCGCGGCGAAGGCCGTCGCGAAGAAGCCGACCGGTACGCGGCACCTCTTGTTCGCCATTTGCGATCACTACGAGCCGCTCCTCGGCGGCGCGACGCGCGACGTTGGGCTCGCACGCGTCGCCGCGTGGCGGACCCGCTATCCCGAGATGGCGAAGCGCTACCACGATGCGACCGGACGCTCGCCGCGACACTCGTTTTTTTTCCCCGGTGAGCAGTACGATCCCGCGTTCATCGAGCCGCTCGGCGAGATGTGCGAGCAAGGGCTCGGCGAGGTGGAGGTCCACCTTCACCACGACGGCGACACACGCGAGACGCTTCGCGCGTCGTTGCAAAAGACACTCGAAGACTTCGGCGCGCACGGCGTGATGAGCAAGAAGGGCTCGCAGTTCGCGTGGTCGTTCATCCACGGCAACTGGTGCCTCGCGAACTCGCGGCGCGACGGCAGGTGGTGCGGAGTCGACGACGAGATGACGCTGCTCTACGATCTCGGCTGCTACGCCGACTTCACCTTTCCTGCGGCGCCGAGCGAGTGCCAGCCCGGAATCGTCAACTCGATCTACTACCCGCGCGGCGACGTGTCGCGGCGGCGCGCGTACGAAGACGGCGAGCGCGTGAAGGTCGGATCGCCGAAGCAGGATCGCCTTTTGATGATCGAAGGACCGATAGCGCTCGGCCGGCGCGCGAAGGAGGACGGGAAACCTGGAGCGTGGATCGAAGCGGGGACGCTCGATCACTCTGATCCTCCAACGCCGGCGCGACTCGACACATGGGTCGATCAGCGCGTCTCCATCGAAGGGCGACCGGAGTGGATCTTCGTCAAGGTGCACACGCATGGCGCGCCCGAGGCGAACGCCGAAGTGATGCTCGGCGAGCACATCCGCCGATTTCACCAAGCCATCACGACGAAATACAACGACGGCACGAAGTGGAAGCTCCACTACGTCACGGCGCGCGAGATGTACAACGTCGCGCGCGCGGCGATGGACGGTCGCGCGGGCGAGCCGCACGCGTATTTCGATTACGAAATCCCCGCGCCTCCGCGCGCCGGCCGTCACGCTCTTTAGCTCGCGGGTGTGGGTTTGACCGCCAAGACGCAAAGGCGCCAAGGCCGGTTTGGATTTTCTTCGTGGCGGCTTGGCGCCTTGGCGGTCGTCTCCTTCTACACAGAGAGCGCTCGCGCCGGGAACGCGCCGGACGAGACGTACCGCGTCCTTCCGTGCAGGCCGACGGTGTCGTGCACCGCGGACATCGTGCCGCCGGGAGCGTTCGAGATCGAAGTCGGCTACCTCGCGCGACGAGCGCCGCCACGCGGGTGGGTCCACTCCGAGCCGGTCCTCCTCAAGCTCACGCTCGTCGAGTGGCTTCAGATTCAAGTCGGTGGCAGCGGGCACGTCTTCACGACCGGCGAGGTCTCGCGATCGCTCCGCTACCTCGACGACATCAGCTTCGGTCCGAAGATTCATTTCCACGATCAGACGCTGTTCGAGCCGTCGCTCGCCGTCTCGGCGTCGCTCAACGTCCCGAGCTGGGATCGTCAGTCCGATTTTCCGTTCGCGTACGACGCTTCGTTCTGGGCGTACGCATCGAAGGACATCAGCGCGTTCCACGTCGACCTCAACGGCGGGCTCAACGTCTGGCAGTTCGATATCGCGCCGAGCTGGCAAGAGTTCGTCACGCTCGCGAGCAGTGTCGCGCTCCCCGCCGGCCTCGGCGCGATGCTCGAGACGTATTACTTCACGCACGCGGGCGCGATCGCACCGCGCGACGGCGGCTTGCTCATGGCGATGAGCTGGTCGCCGCGCGCATGGCTCATGTTCGACGCGGGCGGCGACATCGGGATGTTCCCCTCGACGCGCAGCTTCAGCCTCTTCGCGGGCATGACGATCATCCCGTACGACTTTTGGGACACCGAGCGCGAAGCGAAGCGTCGCGCGGAGCGCAACGTCATTTCACGACGGTCTTACATCCCAACACGATCTTGATCTTGCCGTGCGGATCGCTCTTCGCCATCGAGCACGCCGCGCCGTGGAGCACGACCGCCGTCGGCGACGACGGGTTGTCGTAGGTCCAACCGTTGGCGCTCCCTTGAGGCACGAGCGCGTCCTTGCCGGCACCGTTCGTGTAGACGACGTTGACCTTCAATGGGTCGACTCGATCGTTGCCCGTCGACTCGAGCCGGTACTCGCACGAGAGCGCCGCGCCGCGCACGCGGTTGATCGCGCCGAGAAAGTCGCTCTCGATCTCTTGCGCCGAGCGCCCGCCCGGCGTCACTTGGAAGTGGCACATGCGCGATGGATCGCTTCGCTCGTCGATGCTGCACCCCGCGTTCGGCGCGCCGCCCGCTTGCGCGAGCTGGCCCATGAAGAGTGGATCGTAGCTCGATGGATCGTACGGCGTGACGTTGCCGATCCCGACCGCGAACGTGAGGACACCGTTCGTGTGCTCGGAGCTCGCGACGCCGACGCACTGTGCCTGCTCCGGCGCGCCGCCGTTTGGAACGCCGTCGGTCATCAAGACGAGGACGCGCTTACCTCCCGACTCGAGCGGCGCTTGCGGGACGGTGTGCTCGATGATCGGGTACTGCCCGCTGAGCACCGAGTACGTCGGCGTGTTGTTGTCCGGCGCTGCGCCCGCGAGGCGCGCGTGGAGCGCAGCGGCTTGTGTGGCGTCGACGAAGCGAACGGGGACGTCGGCTTTGTCGTAGGGACCGGCGCCGAGCGTCTTGTCGAGCGTGTCGGAGAAGACGGTCAGCCCGACGCCGAACGACGTGTCGCCTTGCCTCTGGAGATCGTCGAAGAACGCTTCGAGCGCGGGCACCACCGCGTACCACTTGTTGTCTTGCGACATGCTGCCGGAGCCATCGAGGACGATGAGCATGTACACGGGCGAGCGCGCGGCAGCCGCGGTCGCGGTGGCGCACGCGGCGCCGACGACGCCGCTCGGGTCTTCGCCGAAGACGAGACCGGCGTCGTCGCCAGCGTCGCCGTTCGGACCGTGGTAGCCGCGCGAGTACGTGGTGGGCGGCGGCGCGCTGCACGCGGCGGCGAGCGCGGCGACCGACGTGACCGCGATCGCGGCGAGCTTCCTCCTCGGATGATCCATCGGCTGGTGCGCCCTTTCCCCATCTCGCTCGCCGTCGATCCGCGACGACGGCGCAAAACACGTCACATTCGACGCGTCACTTCCACGCCCGCGCGAATTCTTCGACGACACGCGCGCTCGGCGCGCTGCCGAGACGACACGTTGCAGCCGGCGAGCCAATCCGATCAGCACGTCCGGTTTCCGGTTTCTTGGCCGAACCAGCGACGATCGGAGAACGTGGGGTCGTGAAGACGAAGGCCCCCTCGAAGAAGTGCGCGGTCTGCCGTGTCTGTGACGAGCGAATGCTGGTCGACGTGCGGCTGGTCGGAAACATCGACGTGACGCTCTGCGGTTCGCACGCGCTGATGCACCGGCGGTCGCGCGAGCAAGCGAAGAGCGTCGCAGAGCTGCGATCGATCCTGAGCGACCGGCGCGGATCGCGCGAGCGGCGCGGCGACGACGATCGGCGCCTCGGGGAGATCGACGAGCTCGGCCTCGAGCTGACCGCGGCGTTCGCGGGAGAGCGCCGCGGCATCCGCGAGCGTCGCAAGAGCGCCTAGCGTCCGAGGCCGCGGCGAGTAAGCTGCCGCGCCATGCGAACGACGACGCTCTTCGCCACACTCGCGATCTCGGCTTGCGTCTCCGCCGATCCGCGACCGGCGATCTCCCCCCCGACCGCGGCGTCGACCGCGACCGCGACCTCCACCCCGACCCCGGCCCCGGACGCGAGCGCGCACCCGCCCCCGCCCACCGCCGCGCTCCCGCCTGCGCTCGCCGATCTCCAGAGGCAAGCGCTCAGCGCGTCGCACGCGTACGCGATCGTCCGCTCGCTCACCGACGAGGTCGGGCCACGCGCATCCGGATCACCGGGCGACAAGGCCGCGGTCGCGTGGGCGCAGCGCGCGCTCTCTGCCGACGGCTTCGCGAACGTGCACACCGAGAAGGTCACCGTCGGTCACTGGCAACGCGGCGTCGAGACCGCGAGCTTCACGGCTGCCGGGCAGACGCACTCGCTCGTCGTGACGGCGATCGGTGGAAGCACGGCGACGCCCGCCGCGGGGATCGAAGCCGAGGTCGTCGAGGTCGCGTCGATGGCGGAGCTCCGTGCGCTCGACAAGACCGCGGCCGCCGGGAAGATCGTCTTCGTCGACGTTCCGACGCGACGCTCGCGCGACGGTCACGGCTACGGCGAGGCGGTCGGCGTGCGTTACAGCGGCGCGGGCGTCGCGAAGAAGCTCGGTGCCGTTGCGCTCGTCATTCGATCCATCGGCACCGACCACGATCGCCTCCCGCACACCGGCGCGCAGGCGCGCGACGACAAAGGCATCCCCGCTGCGGCGCTGTCGGCTCCGGACGCGGATCGGCTCCATCGCGCGCTCGCCGAGAAGAAAGGCGTCAAGCTGCGCCTCACGCTCACGCCGAAGCGCTTGCCCGACGCGGAGTCGGCGAACGTCGTCGGCGAGATCACCGGACGCGAGAAGCCGGACGAGATCGTTCTCCTCGGCGCGCACCTCGACTCGTGGGACCTCGGGACGGGCGCGCTCGACGACGGCGCGGGCGTCGCCATCGTCATGGACGCGGCGCGGCTCATCGGCCTGATGCCGACGCGTCCGCGGCGAACCGTGCGCGTCGTGCTCTTCGCCAACGAGGAGCACGGTCGCGACGGCGGCGATGCGTACGCGAAGCTGCACGCGCCCGAGCTCGCGAAGATCGTCGCCGCCTGCGAGGCCGATCTCGGTGCCGATCGCGCGTTCGCGACGCGCTACCTCGGATCGCCCGAGCAACGCCCGCGCTTCGCCGAGATCGCCGCGTTCGTCGCGCCTCTCGGCGTCGAGCCGGACATGAACGACGCCTGGGGCGGGTCGGACATCGCGCCACTTCGCGCGCTCGGCGTGCCGATGTTCGATCTCTCGCAAGACGCAACGCGGTACTTCGACTGGCACCACACCGCAAACGACACGCTCGACAAGATCGACGAGGCGCAGATCGCGCAAGTCGTCGCGGCCGTCGCGACGATGTCGTACGCGATCGCCGACATGGAAGGCGATCTCGGGCGCGTGCCGGAGCCCAAGCGGAAAGAGCGGTGGTAGCTTGTCTCCCCTGCCTGCGATGACACGCCTCCTCTATCACTTTCCCAATTCTCCCTTCTCACGACGGGTCCGGCTCGCGCTCGCGCACAAGCGCCTCGTCTACGAGCTTCGCGACGGACGCGCGAACGCTGCGTTCCTCGCGCAGGCGCGCGAGCAATCGCCGATCGAGACGGTGCCGATCATGGTCGAGCCGGATGGACGAGTGCTCGGCGATTCAGGCGCGATCGTTCACTACCTCGACGCGGCCTATACCGAGGGGCCACCCTTGTGGCCGCGCGCGGACGCGGTCGGCGCGCACGCGGCACTCGAGGTCGCGGCGCTCGTCGACGTCGCGCTCGTCACGATCGTCGATCTCGGATCGCGCTACTACGATCTGCACGGCGACGCCGCGTGGCCAAGCGTGAGGGGCGAGCTCGTTCGGCGAGCGCAGCGCGCGCTCGACGGGCTCGCAGAGCGCGCGGCGACGTGGTCGGGCACGTCGGTCGGCGCGTCGGGATGGGGCGCGGCCGACATGTGGCTGTACACGTGCGTCGCGTGGCTCGAGGCGCTCCCCGAGCGCGCCGGCACGCACAAGAACATCGACCAGATCCTCACGCTCGGTTGGCGTCTCCCCGAGGCGCTCTCGCGATGGGCGGACGCGCACCGCGAACGCGCGGACGTTCGCGCGCTCGGTTAGGCTTCGGCCGGCACGAGGCGCGTGCGTTTCATCGCGCGAGCGGACGCACGGAGGCCGACGGCACCCACGCATCGACCGTTCCCCACCGCACGCGAACCCACCCCGCGCGCTCCGCGACGATCTCCACGAGCGCCGCTTCGGGGAGCGGCGACGCGCTCGGGATCGTGATGCCTCGCTCGTCCGACGGGCGCGCGGTCGACGTGACGACGACGGCTTCGCGTCGATGCAGACGCTCGTCACGCATCGCCAACGCGAGCAACGCGCAGAGAACGAGCAGCGGCGCCGAGACCGCCGCCGTGATCGTTCCGCCGACTCTCGCGCGCCGCGACGAGGTGAGCCACCGGACGAAGAGCGCGACGCCGAGCGCGATCGACGCGATCCCAGCGCCCGCGGACCAGACGTCCTCCGCGACGAGGTGCGCGACCGAGCGGCCGAGCGACGGCCCCTGATCGAGCTCCACCGATTCGCCGGACCGCCCGCGCCGACGCGCGACCTCCGAGCGGATCACCGCGAGCGCGCGCGTCGCGTCCTCTGCGAGCGCCGGATCGATCGCGAGGGCGCGCGCCTCTTCGAAGCCTTGCGCGGCACGCCCGAGATCGCCCGGCACTTCGGCGCCGATGCGCACGCGCCCGGCGTACGCGAGGCCGCGGTCGTAGCTCACGGCCGCGTCGACGACGCCGCGATCCGCGAGCGCCTCGAACGTCGCGACGGCTTCACCGGCGCGCCCGTCCGAGAGAGCCTTCGTCGCATCACGGAAGAGCGCCTCCGCGTCGTCGCTCACTTCGACTCCATCGCGTCGATCGCGGCGCGCGCCCGCGTCCATCGCGCGCGCGCCGAATCGATCCCCTCGGCGTCGGGCGCGAATCGAGCGGCTTCGCACTCGCGGAGGAGTTCCTCGACACTTCGCGCAGAATCGGACGGCGCGCCGGCCTCTTCGAGCTTCGCTGCGATCTCGTCCGCGCGCATGCCGCGCACGTTCAGCTTTGCGCTCGCCAGCGCCGCCGCTTCGAGCGCCCGCGAGATCGCCGCGTCCGCCGCGCGCGCGTCGTCTCCCGCGCACGCATCGTCCGCAGCCTTTACCCGCAGCTTGCGCTCGCGCTCCGGCGAAACTGCGTGCGCCTCACGCCGCCGTCGAACGCGCACGACCGCCGCGCGCGCCCCGAACGCAAACGCGTACGCGAGCGGCGACGCGCCGAGCGCGAGCCAGAAGAACTGCGTGTCCGTCAGGTGCGCGCGCGTCGCCTTCGCCCCCGCACGCTCGATGCGCATCGACGGAAGTCCCGCGAGAACCTCTTGTGCCGGATCGACGCTCGCCGCGAGCCGCGGCGCGCCGGGTTTCACGCGCACCGCTCCGAGCGTCGCCTTCGCCGTCCCGTACTTCTTCGCGTCGGGATCCCAGTACGAGACGCGCATCTCGCCGAGATCGACATCGCCCTCTTGCTGGACGCGCACGACGTACGCGAACGTTCGCTTGCCGCCGAGCTTGTCGTCGCTCTGCGGCGCGATCGCGTCGCGCACTTGCGGATCGAGCCACTCGACGCCTGCACGCGAAGGCGCGACGAGCGACGACGGCAGGTTCCCCGTTCCGGAGAGCGTCACGTTCACCGCGAGCGCACCACCACGCTCGATCTCGCGCGGCGTCACTTCGGCCGCGAGCGCGAAGCTCCCGACGTCGCCGACGACGTACCCGGGCGGACGTCCGGCGGCGGGCGGCTCACCAACCTTCACCTTGATCGCCTCGCTCGTCCGTTTCGGATCGCCCACGACGCGCGGCTTCACGATCGTGAGCGCCATCGCGCCGATGTCGAGCTCGCCCGTCTTCAGCGGGAAAAGCGCCCATTTTCGCGCAAGCCTCACGCTCCACAGTCGCCCCGCGACGAGCGCGTACCCGACGGGCTTCGTCTCGGCGTCGTCGGCGATGAGCGGCTGCTTCAGAAAATCGCTCGCAGGCGCCTCGTGGATGTCGGTGAACTCGATGTGATCCGGCCCAGACGCGTCGATGTAGACGTACATCGAGACGGTGACCTGCTCGCCGACGACGACCGACGTCTTGTCGACGATCGCGTGCAGGTACGTGACGACGCCGCGCGGCGCGTCCATTCCGAGCTTCGCGTCGGCCTGCGCGCCCGGCGGGAGGCGGCGCTCGTCGTCGTCGGGATCGGCCGCGGGTTG
>JAYVXB010000706.1:0-3548 GCA_043785585.1 Deltaproteobacteria bacterium
AATTATGCTGGGCTCTCGATTATGCGGAGGCGACGGGGCGGCGCTGTAGCAGAGGCGCACGGGCGGCGGAGAACGCGGCGGTCGGCGCGACGCTCGCCGCCGCATAATCATAGGCCGTCCAGGAACGCGAGGAGCGCGTCGGACGGGGCGAGCCGCTTGGTGCGTGCGCGGGGCTCGGCGAGTTTGTCGAGAGCGCGCTTCTTCATGGCGAGGTCGGCCTCGATGTACATGTGCGTCGTCGCAGGGCTCTCATGTCCGAGCCAGAGAGCGATGACGGTCACGTCGACGCCGGACTGGAGCAAGTGCATCGCCGTCGTGTGCCGCAGCGTATGCGGCGAGACGCGCCGGCCGCTCAGCGATGGACACGAGCTGATTGCCGTTGCGACGGCGCTGGCGAGGCGGTCCTCGATTCCCGACCGCGAGAGCCGAGCACCGCCGCGCGCGGGAAAGAGGGGTGTGTCGGAGCTCGGTTTCGTCTCGCGGAGCCACGACGAGAGAATTCGACACGTGCTCGGCCAAAGGGGGACGACTCTCTCCTTGCGTCCTTTGCCGTGAAGACGGAGACAGCGGCGCCGATCGTGAGAGAGATCGGCGACGCACGTGTCAGCGATCTCCGAGACGCGTGCGCCCGTGTTGTAGAACGTCGCGAGCATCGCGTGATCGCGTCGGCCGGTCCATGTCGCGCAGTCGGGCGCGGCGATGATCGCGGTGACCTCTTGGCGCGTGAGGAAGCCGAGCACGCGACGGTCGAACCGCTTCATGGGGATGGCGAGCACACGCTGAATGGACGGAAGGGATGCAGGGCACCTCAGCGCGGCGAATTGAAGGAACGAACGGATGGCCGCGAAGCGCGCGTTTCGGGTGCGCGGGCAGTTTCCGCGATCGCACTCGAGATGGGCGAGGAACCCGAGAACGAGCGGCGCGTCGATGTCGACGAGCGCGAGCTCGGTCGGCTTCTTGCGCGTCCGATCGCGGGCGTACCCGAGCAGCAGCCGGAACGTGTCGCGGTAGCTCGCCACCGTCGCCGGGCTCGCGTCGCGCTGCGCGATGAGACGCTGGCAGAAGTAGTCCTGAAGAAGAGCTGCGAACGCCGGAACATCAGACGCGCGAGGCATCGTCGTCTCCTTCGCGCCCGAAACGCTCGAACCGCGTCGCAGCGATCGCCATCAGTTCCGGCACGCCGGTGAGATACCAGTAGGTGTCGGACACCTTCGCGTGCCCGAGATACGTCGAGAGGGCGGCGACGCGCTGATTGAGATCGACGCCGTCCCTGTACCACTGCAGAAGGCGCCGGCACGCGAACGTGTGACGCAGGTCGTGGATGCGGGGCCGTCGATTTGTTGGTGCGCTGCACGAGACAACCTCGTCGATCAGCTTTCGTGTCACCGAATGCACGGTCCGATACGGGAGCGCGTGCCCGGACTCGGACACGACGAGCGTGGCTCCTGCGATCGGCGGCACCATCGCATCGCGGCGTGCGACGTAGCGTTGCAGCTCGACTCGCGCGGATGGATGCAGAGGGACGAGCCGCGACTTGCAGAACTTGGTTTGGCGGATCGAGAGCACGCCGGCGTCCAAGTCAGCGTCGACGCGTCCGAGCCGAAGCGCTTCGGAGATTCGGAGGCCCGTAGACGCAAGCAGGCCGATGAGGAAGACGTAGGTCGTGGCGCGAAGTCCGCTCGGCGCGGAGAGGCGACTGGCGGCGGCGACGAGTCGCTCGATTTCTCGTGGCGAGAAGATGTACGGCGGCGTCCGACGGTGTGCCGGCCCGAGAATGCCTGCGGCGGGGACTTCGGTCGTGGGCTCGAAAGCGACTTGATACTTCGCGAAGCACCGGACGATCTCGAGGCGTCGCGCGCGGTAGAACGGTGTTGCCGTCGTCGCGTCTTGAGCCCACCTCAATGCGAGCTCCGTTGTCAGCGCGCCGCGATGACCAGCGCCATCGGCGTAGCGTGCGAACCTGTGGAGCTCGGCGCCTTCGATTCGTAGCTGGAAACCGAACTGGCGACGCGTATGAAGGTACGCCTCGACGCGCGCGATCATCGTCCTCGCGCGGCTCATCGCGCCCTCTTGGGCCACGGAGCGGCGACCTTGCGAAGTGCGTCGACATCCACCTTGGCGTAGATCGCGGCTGTGTCGATGCTCCGGTGCCTGAGCACGTCGGCGACGTCTTTCATCGTGGCACCCGAGCGGAGGAGTCGCGTCGCGACGGTGTGCCGAAGCACGTTTGGGCCAACCGCGCCCGCGGCGAAGGCGGCGGCGATACCGGCGCGAGCGCCGGCATCACGCGCGGCGGCGCGTACGATGCCAGGGCCCGTCGCGCCTATCGGCGTCGAGTGGCGCACGAAGATCTGGCGCGTGCCCACCCTAGGTCGTCCACGCCGTAGATACGCAAGGATCGCTCGTGCGACGGGCGCAGGGAGCGGCAGCACATCTGCGCGCTCGTCTTCGTGGCGGGAATTGTGATGGTTTCCGCGCGCCAGTCGATGTCGTCGAGCGTGAGCGCGGAGACCTCGCAGGCACGCAGCCCGAGGCGCGCGAGGCACATCGTCGTCGCGTAGCCGCGCAGGCCGATGGGCGTGGACCGGTCAAACGACGCGAGCAGCGCGCCGGTCTGCGCGTCGGTGAGGGCGCGCGGAACTGACGCGAGCCTCCACCCGGCGATCCTCGGCACCGCGTGTGCGAGTCGAGCGTCAGCACGGCCGATCGTCTGAAGGTATCGGAAGAAACGACGCAACGATGTCGCCGCGACCTTCATCGAACCCGGCGCCCAGCGACCACCACGCGCGGCGAAGAACTCTACGATCGCGCAAGACTCGATGCCGCAGAAGTCGATCTCTTCGTCACCGAACTGGTCGGCAAGAAACTCGCGCACGTAGCGCGCGCTGGCCGCGCACGTCGCGTTTGCCACACCACGCGCATCGCGGAGATGCGCAGTGAACTTCTCGATGATCTGCTCGGCGGCTGGCAGCTCCGCTTCCGCCGCAGGCACGCGCCCTGTACGTCGAAGGACGGCGAGCAGATGGTGAAGCGCCGTCCGAACCTGATGTACCGACGTGGAGCACGGCGGCGGGCATTGGCAGCGTGGGAGGTGGCGCTTGAGGAACTCGTCGACGACCGTCTCGTCCACCGTTTCCACCGCGCGACGCGTGCGACGGAGCCAACCGTCGAAATGCTCCACCCCCTGCACGTACTGCTGGATCGTCGACGCTGGGTGACCACGCTCGGCGAGATACACGACGAGGTCCTCGAACGCCGAGCCCAGTCGACTGCCTCGAAGCCGGCGCACGACGCGCGCCGAACGAAACACGTGCTCGATCATGATTGCTGCCTTCCTGGCCGATGGCCGAAGAAAGCGACTCCGATTACGCGGCGGATCTCAACACGCCGACGCGCGATTCCCGCGGGATCGCGGGGGACCTCCGCATAATCGAGAGCCCAGCATAATTGCGACCGACGGCGACGGCGCGCAGTTGGCGTTCGGCGGCGTTGTTGTCGAGGCGAAGGCGGGCGTCGTCGAGAAATCGCGTGAGCGCGCGCCACTGGTT
>JAYVXB010000707.1:0-11399 GCA_043785585.1 Deltaproteobacteria bacterium
CAAAGCGCTCGCCGACGCGCACCCCGAGGCGAAGATCCCGGCGCAGTCGCTGCTCTGGGACGAGCTCCTCGATACCTTCGCGAAGATCGCGAACGTGAAGGACACGATCGGCGCGGGCGGGATCCTCGAAGACTTGATCCTCGCGTTCAAGTTGGACGCGACGGCGAAGCTTCAGGACACGTTCGCGGCGTACACGCAGTTCAAGGATCCGCTCACGTACGATCATCGATCGACGTCGGGCTCGGACAAACTGAACGGCCCTGCCTTCAACCTCGCGTCGACGGACAACTCGCCGCTCAAGCTCGAAGTCGATCGCACGATGGCGGACGTCGGCGACAACCGGAGCTCGCTGCAGAAGTTCATGCAGCTCCTCCACGACGCGAACGGACTCTCCGCGTGCACGAAGCAGGGCGCGGTCGCGCACATCGTCTGGAACGGCCTCTCGATCGACTACCCGAGCGGGCTCGCGTCCGCCGCGTGCGTCGTCCTCGGCTCGCCGTCGCCGCCGAACCCGATGCCCCAGTGCGGCATCCTTCGGATCGAGAACGTCGCGGCGCTTCTCCTCGACGTCGCGCTCAACCGCGCGCAGTTCGACATCCGCGATCCGTGCCTGAAGAACCTGATGAACAGCCCGCTCACCGGGCTCGTCGGCGGCGCCGATGCGTTCCTCGAGACCGTGTCCGGCATCAAGGGCTTCAGCACGCACCCGACGGTCGCGGGAGTCGCGCGCCTCGTCTACTTCGACGCGCCGCACGACGGAATGCCGGGCGACACGAACCCGGCGACGATGAAGACGTCGAAGTTTCTCAAGGACATCCTCGATCCGGTCCCGTCGATGGTGTGCCCGCTCACGCCGTTCACCGATCCGTCCGACGGCAAGCTGCTCCCGCTGCGAAAGTGCGGCACCTTCGCCGATTCGCTGCGCGGGCGCGATCCCGGGTTTCTCTTCCCGATCGAGCAGAACAACTTCATCGCGAACGTGCAGGGGCTCGCGGCGACGTTCGACGATCACAAGCAGCCGCTCCTCTTCGTCGAGCTTTTCGACACGCTTCACCTGCACTGGGGATCGACCGCGCAGCCGAAGGACGTCTGCGATCCGACGGCGAACCGCAAGACCGACTCGCGGTGGTGCTCGCAAGACGGAACCGTGTCGTACGAGCCGCTCTTCGTCGACATCTTCCGAAAGACGGATCTGTTCCAGGCGCTCCACGACACCGTGCCGATCATCGAGCAGACCGTCGTCACCCACTGCGACAAGCAGGATCCGGCGACGCACCAGTGCACGCAGACGTCGACGCGCACCGGCGTTCAAGTGCTCGCGGACGCGGTGCGGCTGCTCATCGACCCCGCTCGCAACACGGGGCTCGTCGATCGCCGCGGCAACAAGTTCGCCGTGCGCAACGACGGGACGCAGAATCCGCAGGTCACGCGCATCTATCTCTTCATCGACGCGCTCAACGCGATGGACAAGTCGTTCGACGCTTGGGCGAGCGCGAATCCGACCGACACGGATCGTCAGAAGAAATGGCGCTCCGCGCGATCGCAGCTCGTCGACACGTTCTTCGCGACGAAGGGGACCGGAATGGCCACGACGTGGTCGAATCCGGCCATCCCGAAGATCCTCCCGCCGTTGATCGACGCACTCCACGCGCAGCTGATCGCGCACTGCCCGGATCGATCGGCGCCGTGTGCGTGGGCCAAGGACGATCTCGCGAAGAACCTCGGCGACGTCGTGAGCGGTCCGACGGCGGCCGCGGTCGTGGACTTGCTCGACGCGATCCGCAAAGACGACTCCGCGCGAACGGGGATCGAGTCGCTGCTCCAATACTTGCTCGACGGCGCGTCGGGCGACGACGCGCGTGCGACGACGCTCGTCGCGATCACCGACATGCTCCACGTGCTCAGCGACGACACGAACCTCGCGCCGCTCTACCGCGCGATCTCGAGCGCGACCGGCGGTGCGCTCGTCGACGAGAAAGGCAAGGTCGTCCGTCGCGCGCTCCTCGACGCGGCGCTCGAGTCGCTCTCGCGCATTTTCGCGCGCGCCATCGACGCGCACGGCACGGAGTCGTGCAGCAGCGAAGTCGATCCGAACAAAGCGATCGCGCTGGTGCTAAAGCACTTCGTCACACCCCAGCGTCCGAACCAGCCCGCGCCGATCGAGACGCTCATCGACATCGTCGCCGACGTGAACCGCGCGCAGCCGAACCTCACGACGAAGCTCGAGGCGAGCGACTACGGAAACATCTCGAACGAGATCAGCCAATTCTGTCTCGACAAGGCGAGCGGCCTCGAGCAGGTCTACGAAGTCATCCGCGAGGCGACGCTGAAATGACGCGTCGGCGACTCGGATTTTTTTCACAGGAAGACGGGAAGACGGGAAGTTTTTTGGGATTCAGATCTTCCCGTCTTCCCGTCTTCCTGTGCATCTCGCTCTGGGCGGCGGACGCGGGAGCAGGGGGGCTCTATTTTTCGGATCGCGGCGTGCGGCCGATGGGGCGCGCGGGGGCGTTCGTGGCGGGCGCGGATGATCTCGGCGCGGTTTGGTACAACCCGGCCGGGCTCGCGGACGCGGGGACCGGCGTGCTCGCGGATTTTTCGTGGCTTCGTTTCGGCGTCGACTACACGCGTACGCTGCTCGTTCGCGACGCGGATGGGACGATGCGCGAGCCGACCTCGCCGACGGTGAGCGGGAGATCGCCGGTCATTCCGCTGCCGACGCTCGCATGGTCGTACAACTTCGGCGATCGAAAAGAGTACACGATCGCCGGCGGCGTGCTCGCGCCGTACGTCGCGCTCGCGAGCTACGCCGACACGGTGACGGGCGCGAACGGGCAGCCGCAGCCGTCGCCCGCGCGGTACACGCTCGGATCGTTCAACGGATCGCTCCTCGCGCTCCCAGGCCTGTGGGCGGCGTGGAAGCCGATCGAAGAGCTTCGGTTCGGCGCGGGTGTGATGGCGCTCATGGGGACGTTCAAGTCGACCGTAACGTTCTCCGCGAGCCCGCAGGACCGAATCATCGGCGCGCCCGAACAGCCCGAGTACGACGCGAACGCGCAGCTCAGCGTCGGCCCGATCTTCGCGCCGACCGCGAACGCCGGCGTGACGTACGTACCGCACAAGCAAATCCGCTTCGGCATCAGCGGCCAGCTCCCGATGATCATCAGCGCGCCGGCGACGTTCAAGGTGCGCATGCCGAGCGACGTCGTCTTCGACAACGCGAAGCAGAACGGAACCGAAGCGCACGTCCGCTTCGAGCTCCCCGCGATCTTTCGCGTCGGCGTCGAGGTTCGTCCCGTGCCCGAGCTTCGCATCGAGGCGACGTACGTCCGCGAGTTCTGGACGACGCATCATTCGATCGACGCGGTGCCGCAAGGCATGTCGATCGACGGGATCACCGGCCTTCCGCCGCACGTCGCCATTCCGACGATCTCGATCCCGCGCGGCTTCGACAACTCGAACTCGTACCGCCTCGGCGGTGAGTACCGCTTCGTCGTCTCCGGCTACCCGATGGATCTGCGCGGCGGCATCTCGTACGAGACGAGCGCCGTCCCGCCTGGATATCTGTCGCTCAGCTCGCTCGACTTCGACAAGTACGTCTTGTCGATCGGCGGCGGCCTCTACGTCGGCGAGCACTGGCGCTTCGACGCGCTCTACGCGCACCTCTTCGCGAGCAGCGTCTACGTCGATCCGCACGCAGCGCAGATCCCGCGTATCAACCCGATCAAAGGCAACGCGCCGTTCGAGCCGGTGAACGGCGGACAGTACAGCGCGAGCGCGGATCTCATCGGGCTCGGCCTTCAGTACAAATTCTGATTCGGTGTATCGTTAGGGAGATGCGTCGATCGATCGGCCTCTTCGCCGCGCTCCTCGTGACGGCGTGCGGCGTGACGGGCGGTTCGTCCGTGACGGGACCGGGCATCGAGACACCGACGGCGACGACCGTCGATCCGCTCCCGACCTCGCACCCGCGTGAAGATCCGTGGGCGCTCTTCGGTGGGACGATGCTCGACGCGACGCGCGCGCTCCACGCCGCCGCGATGGGCAATCCGTACGACGCGAAGTGGCAGTGCGCCGATCCGAAGAAGGACATTCGCGCGACGGATTTGCGCGAAGGCAAGACGCTCAACGCGAAGGGCACGCCCGAGTACGTGGTGACGGTGTTGTCCGATTTGACGCTCACGGCGCCGAGCGCCGCGTCGCCCGGCGAGCCCGAGACGCCGCGCGACGGCGACGAGCCGACGGAGCGTAAGCAGGCGACGCGCGTCGTCGCGCGAGGGACAGTGCTCGTCTTCCCCGACGCGCGCGTTCGCTGGTTCAAGATGAGCGCGCGCGGCTCGAGCTACTACGGTAGCGAGGACGATCCGACGATCCGTTTGAAGCGCTTGCCGCCGGAGATCCGTGGCGCGATTTCGGATCTCGTGACGACGCTGACGGGGCCGTGCGTGTTGCCCTTCGCGGGCGAGGCGGACATCGCGCCGTTGCCGGTGCCGCAGTCGACGAAGGACTCGGCGATCGAGGCGTTGGAGCACGAGGCCGCGGAGCTGCATCACACGTGCGAGCTCGTGGCGCACGCGAGCGGGCCGTGGGAGGCGCGGCTCGGTCGGATGCAGGCGATGTACAAAGTGGAGAACGAGCTGGCGACATTGACGGCGGACGTTCGTATCGAGCAGGGGCGCGTGTGCCTCGGGCGAGGGAGCGCGTCCATCCAACGGTAGGACGACGTCTTCACGGCTCGCCGAAGTTCTGCACCATGAAGACCGTGCCGTCGGGCTTGGTGGCGAAGCCGCACGAGACGAGCGGGTACGTCGTAGTGATCGCGTTCGTGTAGCGCGCATGCGCTGCGCCTGCCCCCGGGCCTTCGCGGAAAATCTCGTCGACGCAGCGCTTGGCGACGTCGGCGGGCGCGCCGCGGCCCGAGCAGACGTTCTGCGCCGTCTCTTTGCATTGACCACGCGTCGTCGCCCCGCGAGACGCCGCGAGCGCGACCTTGTCGGCGCACGACTCGGCGGGAAAGTTGCGGAGGAGATAGCGTATGCCGAGCTGCTTGCGACGATCGTTCGTGCCGACGATGCACGCCAAGCGCGCGTCCGCGAACGGATCGGTCGCGTCGGCGCGCGGTGGAGACGACGGCGGTGGCGCCGTGAGCGGCGGATCGGGAGGCGACGTCGCGAGCTGCGGTGCCGGCGGCGCATCGAGAGGCGGCGACGCGGGGGGCGGTGCGGACGCGGACGTGGGCGCGGGAGGCGGCGTGGGCTCGGACGGCGCGACCGTCGTCGGCGTTGGAGGGGGCGGCGGCGAGGGTGACGACGCACACGCCGCGGCATGAAGCCCCGCGAGTACGGGGAGCACGAGAGCGCAGGTTGCCGAAGGCAGACGGAAAACGGTTGTCGGTCGCATGAGTCCAACAGGCTAGCAAAAGGGGCGCCGGCACGAGCAGACGCGGTCCCACGTGCGGGTCATGCGGTGTCGGCGCTCTACATGCGCGGCGAGGAACGTCGCTGCGATCTGCACGTCGGCGCGCGCGCGATGGACAACCGCGTCTTCTCTGTCCTCTCGAACTACGTCGTTAAACCCGAGCGACGCGCACCCGCGCGGATGCGCGCGCGGATGCGCGCGCAGCGGCCGCTGGGCGCGCCCGTCGAAGCCGCAAATGCGGGTGAGCGTGCAGTCGATTTTGAAACGCCGACCGGGCACGCGGCGTGCGTAGGCCAGCAGACACGCGCGATCGGCGCTGCAATCACGAGGTCAATCCATGAAGTCATCCAAATTGCTTTTCGCGGTCCTTACGGTGCTCGTTAGCGGCCTTGCCGGGTGCGCAGCGGAGACGGATTCAAACTCGGTACCGGAGCCCACGGGCGACGGCACCGCGGCGATTCGCGGCCAGGACTATGAAAAGATCTATTACACCGACCAGACCTTCACGACGGAGGTCGGGACGTATTACCTGTCGTGTGGCAACGCTCCGCCCTCGCGTAGCGGTCGAGTGACCCGCTGGTACATCGGCACGTCGACCCCTTGCGGCGGCGGTGGAGGGGCGCGTCGCGCTTGTTACGAGTTCAACGGGCTGCGACAAAGCGTCGAGGAAATCCCTTGCCCGTGGTGACGGGTCGCGGGGCGGGTAAATAGTGGAAGTGGGCTCGACGCGCGAAGCGCGAAGCGCGTCGAGCCTATGGTCGACGACGAATCCCATCTTGCGGAATCCCGCCAGTGAGTACGTCGTTCCGTTCGCGATGTAGCGGCGCATACACCGGCTCGGTCAACTCGACCCGCGACCGTCTTCGCGCGGCGACCCCACTTCCACTACCTACCACTACGGCGCGACACACCGCGCGAGCAGCCGCTCGATCGACTCGAGCCGCCCACCCGCGCTCCCGCGGAACGGGCTCGACTCCGCGCGCACCGACGCCCTCACCCGCCCGACCTGCGCCATGTCGCCGAGCGCGCACGCCGCGATCGCGCGCTGCCTCAAGAGCTCGCGCCCCACGCGCGGCGTCGGCGCCGGCGACGCCAACGCGCGATCCAGAAATCCCGCGGCGAGCGCGTGCCATCCGTGCTGCGCGAGGTTCTTTCCGACGAGGTAGTCCGCGAGCGCGTTCGTCCCTTGGTTGCTCCACACGCCGAGCCACAGCGCGCCGACGAACGTGTCGGGCCCGCGTCCCGGCGCGCCGAGGAGCAGCGCTTCGACCGCGCGACGCGCAGGAAGATCCGTCGCTGCGAGCGCCTTCACTTCGAGCGTGCGTCCGATGTCTTCGTCCAGCGATCGCGACGCGAGGCCCGCGTACGCGTCCGCGGCCGCATCGAAGCGCCCGCTCAGCAAGTCGTCGTCGGCCAGCGACTCGCGGCTCTTCTCGCGCCACGTCATCGGCGCGTGCGCGTCGTCGGCGACCGCGTGGAGCTCGCGCCGACCACGCTCCGCGTCGCCGTACCTCGTCAGCATCGCGCCGAGCTGCACGCGCGCGCCGAAATCGTGCACGTCGCGCGCGAGCGCCGCGTCGTAGAGCTTCGTGGCTTTCGCGATCTGCTTCTGCGCCTCGCAGTGCGACGCGTCTCGCTTCAGCGCGTCGATCGCGTGCGGGCACGTCCGCCCGAAGACACTCGGACGTTCGAACTTCGCCTTCGCGAACGCCGCGGCCTCGGGCGACAGCGTGTACTTCGCGAGCTCTGCGTGAAACGCGACGTCGAGCTGATTCCACGTCAGCCGCGTGAGCGTCTCGATGTCTCCTCCGCCGTACCAAGCGCGCATCGTCTCGATGCCCCAACGGTCGACGACGAAGCGAACGAACGCGCCCGCGATCGTGTAGCTCTTCGACGCGTTCGCGCCGAGGAAGCCGAAGCCGAAGACGTCCTTCATCGGCGGGAGGATCTTCAGGTCGAGCATCGCGCGCGCCCACTGCGCGTCGGTCAGCTCGTCGTCGTCGGGTGACGTCGCGACGGCCATGCCTTCGATGAGCCCGGGGTTCGGCCAGAATCCGCCCGCCCCGCCCGCGATCCGAAACGGACCGCGACCGAAGCTCCCCGACACGACGTGCGCGAGCTCGTGACCGAGCACGGGGTGCGGGTACGGCGCGACTTGCAGGTAGACCTCGTGGCGCCACGGCTTCGCGATGTACGTGTCGGCCGCGCCCATCAGTCGCTTCTTCTCGGCGGAGTCGCGGAAGAAGAACGCGGTCACGCGATCGGGGCCGCGAACGCCGAGGTACGTCTCGACGCTCGCGAGCTCCTCTTCGCAGTCCTTCAAGAGGAGCGCCGCTTCGTCCGGGCGCATCGAGTCGGGGAAGACGACGTCGCAGCGCGCTCCGCTCTTCGCGCCGCCGAGCTCGCGCGCGATCGTCGACGCGGTCTGCCAGTGGCCGAGCTTCGCGCCGAGGAGCGTCGTGACGACGGTGACGGAGAGCGCGATCGCTCCGAGGGCGCCGCGCGCGACGGCACCGAGATCGCCGCGGATCGGACCGCGGATGCGCTCGTCGGCGTCACGCGACAGGACGGACGCGACGAGAAGCGCGCCGACGATCGTGGCGACCGTGGACGCGCGGTACGTGAGGAGAGCGCTGCCCGCGTCGATGACCGTGTCGTAGAGCGTGCCGCTGAAGTACCCGACGAACGGATCGAACGCGAAGATGATCGGCGACGTGAAGAAGCGACCGACGCTGAAGAGCGCGCAGCCGAGCGGAAGCCCGAAGCCCAAGAAGACGCTCACGAGGCGACGACGCTTCCGACCGCGCGCGATCTCCGCGACGACCGCGCCCCAAACGCCTCCGAGCACCGAGCCGATCCCCGCGCCGAGGACGAAATCGAACGCGCCGCCGCGCAGATCGCACAGCCCCACACGGAAGCCGTGGAGCAGCGCCGTCGCGAACGCGATCGACGCGAGCCAGAGCCCCGCGAGGACGCCGCGCGACACCCCCGCGAGCGGCGACACACCGCGCATCCGCGCCCGCTCGACCGCCGTCGCGATCGCCGCCGCGCTCGGCACGAGGAGCCCGCTCGCCAGCGAGTGCTCGTAGCCGGGTCCGCCGAAGAGCGGCAGAAAGCCGATCGCGAACGTCGCGACGGCCACGAAGATCGCGGCGACGACGTGCGGCCGAGAGCGCGCGAGCGACGTCACGCTAGATGCGCACGCCGTCCCCGCCTTCGGGCGCGGCGGGAGGCGGCGGCATGCTCGGCGTCTCGCTCGACGGGATCGGCGGCTCGAGCACGAGCGGCAGGACCTCGTCGACGCGCTTGATCAAATGGATCTTGAGCTGGTCGCGAACGTCCTTCGGGATGTCGTCGAGATCGCGCTCGTTGCGCGCGGGGACGAGCACCTCGCGGATCCCCGCGCGGTGCGCCGCGAGGAGCTTCTCTTTGATCCCGCCGACGGGGAGCACGTTGCCGCGCAGCGTGATCTCGCCGGTCATCGCGACGTCTTTCTTCACCGGGCACTTGAGCAAGAGCGACGCGACCGCGACGAACATCGTCACGCCGGCGCTCGGCCCGTCCTTGGGCGTCCCGCCCTTCGGTACGTGCAGGTGCAGATCCGTCTTCTTCAAGAACTCGGGATCGAGCCCGAGCTCCGCCGCGCGACTTCGCACGAACGACAGCGCCGTCGCCGCCGACTCGCTCATCACGCTCTTCAGGTTTCCCGTCACCAAGATCTCGCCCTTACCCGGCATCGTCGTCGCTTCGATGAACAGGATGTCGCCGCCCGCGGGCGTCCATGCGAGCCCCGTGGCGACGCCGGGTTGCGACTGGCGCTCGGCGAGGTCCGGCATGTAACGCGGCGGTCCGAGGATCGACTCGATCGTCGCGGCGTCCGCACGCACGAACACCGTCGTCTCGCCCTCCGCGAGGCGCATCGCGACGTGGCGACACACGCTGCCGATCTCGCGCTCGAGCCCGCGCACGCCGGCCTCGCGCGTGTA
Source organism: Deltaproteobacteria bacterium (assembly GCA_043785585.1). Classification (GTDB taxonomy): domain Bacteria; phylum Myxococcota_A; class Polyangia; order Polyangiales; family Polyangiaceae; genus JBBQXV01. The sequence goes on from JAYVXB010000707.1 coordinate 9,405, forward strand.
GCTATCCAAGATCCGCTCGATGCCGTCGTCGAGGAACTCGAGCCTCTCGTCGGTGAGCCCGTGCGCCGAGAGCTGCTTCGGGCAGAGGAACTCCTTGGCGATGCTCTTCTTCTCGGCGCGCGTGTAGCCGGAGACTTCGATGACCTCCATGCGATCCCAGAGCGGCCCGGGGATCGTGTCGGCATTGTTCGCGGTCGCGAGGAACGTGATCTGCGACAAGTCGAACGGCACGTCGAGGTAGTGATCCTGGAAGGTCCCGTTCTGTTCGGGATCGAGGACCTCGAGCAGCGCGGCCGACGGATCGCCGAGCATGTCGACGCCCATCTTGTCGACCTCGTCCAAGACGAACACCGGATTCTTCACGGCGATCTTCTTGAGCCCCTGCACGATGCGCCCCGGGAGCGCGCCGACGTACGTGCGCCGGTGCCCGCGGATCTCTGCTTCGTCGCGTACGCCGCCGAGCGCGATGCGGTGGTAGCGGCGCCCCATCGAGCGCGCGATCGATCGACCGAGCGACGTCTTGCCGACGCCGGGCGGACCGATGAAGCAGAGGATCGGCCCCTTCTTGTCGGCGCGCAGCTTTCGCACGGCCGTGTACTCGATGATTCGCTTTTTGACCTTCTCGAGGCCGAAGTGATCTTCGTCGAGGCAGCGCCGTGTCTCTTCGACGTCGAGCTTGTCGTTCGAGATCTTCGACCACGGCATGTCCGACAGCCACTCGAGGTACGTGCGCGTGACGTTGTACTCCGCCGACTGCGGCTGCATCCCGGCGAGGCGACCGAGCTGCTTCTTGGCGATCTTCTGCGCCTCTTCGGAGAGCTGCGCTTTGCGAATGCGCTCACGAAGCTCCTCGATCTCGTCCTCTTCCCCGCCCTCGCCGAGCTCTTCTTTGATGCTGCGCATCTGCTGGCGCAGGATGTCCTCGCGCTGCGATTTTCCTTCGTCGGCGACCATCGACGAGATCTCGCGCTTCACGCGGAGCATCTCGAGCTGACGGCTGACGATCCCCGCGACCTGACGCACGCGCGCCTTCGCGTCGAACGTCTCCAAGATTTTCTGCTTGTCGGCGACGCTCGCCTGCTCGGGCGTGAGGTTCGACGCGATGAGATCCGCCAGCGCGCCGGGCTCGCGCACGTTGTCGAGGATGCCGGCGGTCTCGCGCGGGAGGTTCGGCATGAGGTTCAGCACCTCGCGCATCCCTTCGCGGAGGCTCGCGCCGAGCGCGTCGATCTCGACGTCGCGCTCGAGGTCTTCGTGGATCCGCTTCACGCGCGCGCGCATGTACGGTTCGAGCGACGCGGGGCCGAGCATCTTCAGGCGCGCGAGGCCGTGGAGCACGACCGAATAGTTCGACGGTCCGAGGCGGATCACTTTGACGACGCGCGCGACGGTGCCGACCTCGTAGAGATCGCCGAACGCTGGCTCGTCGATCTCCGCATCGCGTTGGCTGACGATCCCGACGACAGCGCGATCCTGACCGAGGAGATCCTCGACGAGTCGCACGCTTCGCGCGCGGCCTACGTTGATCGGGACGACGCTCGCAGGAAAGACGACGCTGTTGCGAAGCGGGAGGATGGGGAGCTGCTCGTGCTCGGCGGGGCGCGGATCTGTGCTCACCCTCGCTTCTATATCGCGGATCGCGGGGCAAAGCTCTGCTCATGGGGAGACGCCGCGTGTGAGGCGACCTCATGCGCGCTAGGATGAAACCGTGCCCTTCGCGCCCGTCCACACGCACGTCGTCGAGCCGCTCCCTCGAGACGCGCTGACGCTCGCGCAGTGCATGGCGATCGACGCGGGCGTCTTTCCGTTCCCGAGCCGCCTCTTCGAGCGGGCGGCGTTCGATCCCGCGGTCCGTGTGTGGGTCGCGCGCGGCAACCCGGGCGGGCGTCCGCTCGGGGTTTTGGCGTCCTACCTCACGGCGGGCGAGCTCTACGTGCACGGCGTCGCCGTCGATCGCGAGCACCGCCGTCACGGCGCCGGGCGCGCCCTCGTGCA
>JAYVXB010000708.1:0-11388 GCA_043785585.1 Deltaproteobacteria bacterium
TCCGTCGACGCGATCAATCGCGCGACGATGCGATCGGCGCAGGCCGTCGCCCAGTACGCGTCGTCGCACGAGATATCGGCGTGCGAGCGCACCGTCCTCGATCGCGTCGCAGCGGAGATGAACGGGCGGCCGATCTTGGACATCGGCGTCGGCGGCGGCCGGACCGTCGAAGCGCTTCGACGGATCAGCGAGGACTACACCGGCATCGACTACGAGCCGAGGATGGTCGCGACGTGCCAGGCGAAGTTTCCCGGAGTGCGCTTCGAGGTCGGCGACGTGCGCGATCTCTCGCGCTTCGCCGACGCGTCGTTCGCCCTCGTCGTCTTCAGCTGCAACGGCCTCGGGATGATTGGGCACGACGACCGCCTGGTCGCGTTGCGCGAGGTCCTGCGCGTCTTGAAGCCGGGCGCCGCGTTCATCCTTTCGTCGCACAACCAAGACTGCCGCGACTACTCCGAAGGCTTCACGCTCCCCGACTTCGATCCAAGCCTGAACCCGATCCGCGCTGGCGTGCGCGCGCTGCGATTCGCGCGCGACGTCGCAGAACGCATCCGCAATTACAGGCGGTACTCGAAGCGCGAGCAGCGCGGTCGCGAGTGGTCGATCATCAACGACCGATGCCACAACTACGGCACGATGCTCTACTACATCACGCTCGAGAATCAGCGCAGGCAGCTCGAGCAAATCGGATTTTCCGCGAACGCGCCCGCGTACGATCTCGCCGGACGCCTCGTCGAGCACACGACGGACAGCGCCATCACGTTCCTCGCGTACAAGCCTCGATGAGAGCTTCCCAGCTGGCCTGACGATTGCGGCGAACCTTTTCGTCCTACCGGTGTTTAACGTACCGGTGGACACGGACGAGGGGCTCTTTGCACGCGTCAGAGAGGGCGACATGCGCGCCTTCGATGCGCTGTATGCGCGCTACGAGTCTCGACTCTTTGCCTTTCTCTTCAGCCAGCTGAAGAACCGCGCCGACGCCGAGGACGTGTTTCACGAGGCGTTTCTGCGCACCCTCAAGAGCGGCGAGGTCGTCTTCGATCGCGACGGCGCGTTCCGCACGTGGCTTTATCGCATCGCACGCAACGCCGCGCTAAACCACCAACGCTCCGACCGTCGCGGCGCGCGCGCGGTCGCGCAGCTCCCCGAGGACGATCCTCCGCCGCGTGCCGATGAGCAGCTCGGCGATCGCCAGCTCCTCCACGCGCTCGACGGCGCGGTCGCGCGACTGCCGCCGTCGCTCTCGGAGGTCTACCACTTGCGATCGTCGGGCCTCAGCTACGAGGAGATCGCCACGGTGCTCGAGATCCCTCTCGGCACGCTCAAGTCACGAATGAACCAGATGGTCACCCATCTTCGAGAGGAATTGAGACCATGGACTGCTCGGTGATTTCTGCCGACCTCATCGCGTACCACTTCGCGACGTGCGACGACGACGCGCGCGCGCGAATCGATGCGCACCTCCTGGGGTGCACCGAGTGTTTGCGTGCGTACCTCGCGATCAAGCACCACACCGATCGCGGCACGTCGCTCGACGCGCGACCGAGCGACGCGGCGCGCGCGCGGCTTCGCGCGGCGGTCGCGGCGGAGTTTCGCCCGTCGCTCGGAGCACGCGCCGCGCGCGCGCTTCGCCGGCCGATTCCGCTCTACCAAAGCCTCGCGGCGGCTGCAGCCGTCGTCCTCGTCGCAGCCGCGATCGCGCCGATGCTCGCGCGATCCGATGCGAATCCTCCACCGCAATCACCTCTCGTCGTGAGAGACGGCGAACGCATCGACACCGCGCGCCCCACGCCCGAGAACCTCAGCTTCTACTGAACCCGAAAGGCTCACCATGCTCGCTCGCCGAACCCGCTCGTTCTTCTTCGCGTCGCTCCTCGCCCTGTCGCCGACGCTCGGTTGTGGCCAAGCGCACGAGCACGATCCCGCGCCGACGGTCGCCGCCGCGAGCCCGACGGCCGCGCCGATCTCCGCGACGGTCTCCGCCTCGCCCGTCACGCCGGCGAAGGCGACCAGCGCCTGGGAAGACGACGACAGCGTGCCGACCGAGAAGTTCACCGACGGCAAGCGCGCCTTCGCAACGCTCGAGAAGGCGCTGCTCGACGACTACTACGCCGCCGGGCTCACCGAGGACGACATGTACCGCGCCGCCGCGCGTGGGATGCTCGAGCGCGTCGATCCGAAGATGAAGAAATGGAACAAGCTCCTTCCGCCGAGCGAGCTCGCGTCCATGCGCACGGACATGAAGGGCGAGCTCGTCGGCGTCGGCGTGCAGATCAAGTTCGAGTCCGACACCGGATGGAGCGACGTGGTCGGCGTGATCCCCGGATCGCCCGCCGAGAAGGCCGGCATCTCGGGCGGCGACAAAATCGTCAGCGTCAACGGCAAGCTCTACAAGGGCATGTCCACGCGCGAGATCGTCGCCGACATCCGCGGCAAGGCGGGTGACACGGTCACGCTCACGATCCTTCGCGGTGACAAGCTCGTGCCATTCCCGATCAAGCGCGAGGTCGTGACGTACGATCCGGTGTCGTCGCTCTTGCTCGAAAACGGCGTCGGTTACGCGCTCGTGCACGCTTTCACCGAGAAGACGGTGGCGACGCTGCGCGCGGCGCTCGACGATCTCGGGAAGAAAGGCGCACGCGCGTTGGTCTTGGACCTGCGGCACAACCAAGGCGGCCTCTTCGACGAGGCGGTCGCGACGGCGGGGCTGTTCGTGCCCGAAGGGACGGCGATCGTGAAGCTGAAGAAGCGCGGCGACAAAGAAGAGACGCTGACGGCGAAGGGGGCGACGTCGGCCGCCACGATCCCGATCGCGATCCTCGTCGATCACGAGACGTCGTCGGGCGCCGAGCTCGTGACGGGCGCGCTTCAAGAGGGACGACACGCGCCCGTCGTCGGCGCGCGCACGACCGGCAAGTGGAGCGTGCAGGTCATCAAAGAGCTCGGCAACGGCTACGCCGCGAAGTTCACCACGACGCTGTTCAAGACGCCGAGCGGCAAGAGCTTCGACGGCGTCGGGCTACTCCCGGACGTCGAAGTGGGCATGGACGAGATGCAGTGCGCGAAGGCGCAGCTGATCACCGATCCCGACAAGCGCCTCGCGGCCGATCCGCAGCTGCGGACCGCCGTCGCGATACTTCGCGCGAAGCTCTGACGTTGTGTGGCGTGGAAAACGATCAGCGAAAGGGACTCGCGGTGAAAACAAAGCTCGGCAATTGGGGGCGCACTTTGCTCATCGGCCTCGCCGGCACGGCGCTCGTCGCGACGACGCTCGCCACCAGCGACGTGCGCGCATGCATGAGAAATCAGCAGACCAGCAGCGACGACGCCTGCTCGGTCGCAGACGGCGGGCTCACCGTCTCGATCGGTCCGCTGCGCGTCGTCTTCGCGAGGTGACGCGCGCTCAGGAGCTCGTCATCGACTTGCAGCTCTTGTCGATCGTGACGCGCTTCGTGCTCGCGGTGACCGCGGTGCTCGACACGGCCTGGTCTTTGTCGTCGAGCACCCAAAACGTGAGCGAGCCGTCGGGTTTGCGCGGGTAGGTCGTCGTCGAGTTCGAGCTGACCGACGACTTCGTGCCGCTGCTGAAGCCGGGCTTCTCTCCGAGGAAGACGCCGACGGTCTTCGGGCAGTCGCTGTGGACTTCGAGGCTGGTCGGGATCATCGGCTTGGGCGCGCCGCCGTTGCCCGCGACGCTCGGCGCGCCGCCGTTGCCCGCGACGTTGGGCGTGCTCGGCGACGACGGACCCGCGCCGGTCGGATCGCTCGGGGCACCCGCGGTCGCGTTGGGATCGCCGGCTCGAGGCGGCGGCATCACGAGGCACGCGGCCGTTGCGATCGCCAGACCCATCCCACCCGCAATACCCAACGAGAGCTTCATGCCTCCTTCGTACGCGCGCACCTCCCCCGCCCTTCCTCCGCACGTCGCCATGCTAACTTCCGCCGCCCGATGAACCGATCAAGCTGCTCGATTTCACTCGCGACGCTCTCCTTCCTCGCGCTGGCTTGCGGCCCTGCCGATCCTCCCAAGGTACCGCCGGCGGCAGAGATTCCGGTGCCGCCGTCGACGAAGCGCGAAGCGCCGCCGACCAAGCTCGCGCACGCCGCGGTGAGCCGCGCCCGCTTCAATCAGCTCGCCGTACGGCTCGATCTGCCGCTCTTCTGGAACAGCGACAAGAACGGCGACGGCGCGGTCGACGCCGACGAGATCGTCGAGCTGATGTTCTACGACAAGGGGTCGATCGGCGCGCCGTCGCGATGGGTCGATGGCGGCAAGCTCAGCGCGGAGTTCGAAGCTGCGTACGCGAAGATCGAAAAGGCTGCGAGCGCACCTCCGCCGTCCGGCGACGACGCGGAGGCGCAGCGACGGCGTCTCGTGCTCGACGATCTCGAGCAAGGCGCGCCGACGCTCGTCCATACGGACTTGCGAGGCGTGACCGACGCGGAGAAGACGATGGTGAAGCACGTCGTCGCCGCGACGCAGATGATCGACGCCCTCTACGCGACGCAGACGGGGATCGTCGCGCTCTTGCCGCAAGTGCCCGGCGACGATCCGGCGAGCCAGAGTCTCTTCCGTCGCAACTGGGGACCGAAGTGCGCAGGTCCGAAGACCGAGAAGAATCCGCTGTGCAGCGCGATCCCGGGCGCGCCATCGCCGATCGTCGACGCCTACCCCGCCGCGTTGCAAAAAGATCCGAAGTTCTGCGAAGCGCTCGAGAAGCGCGCGGACGCGAAGGCGCTCCTCGGTCCGTTCACGGTCGTGCGCGAGGACAAGGGAAAGCTTGTCGCGCTGCCGCTGTCGAAGGCGTATCCGCGCATGAAGGAGATCGCGACGGAGCTTCGCGCTGCGGCGACGGCGCTCGACGGGACGAAAGAGATCGCGCTGCGCGCGTACCTCGAGGCGGCGGCGAAGAGCTTCGAGGACAACGACTGGGTGCACGCCGACGAGGCGTGGTCGAAGATGAACGCGCAGAACTCGAAGTGGTTTCTGCGCATCGGCGCCGACGAGGTCTACTGGGAGCCTTGCAACCACAAGGCGGGCTTCCACGTCACGTTCGCGCGCATCAACGAGGGCTCGCTCAAGTGGCAAGAGAAGCTCACGCCCGTGCAGCAAGAGATGGAGAACGCGCTCGGCGCCCACATCGGAGCGCCGTACAAGGCGCGCAAGGTGACGTTTCATCTTCCGGACTTCATCGACATCGTCTTCAACGCCGGTGACGATCGCAACGCGATCGGCGCGACGATCGGCCAGAGCCTCCCCAACTGGGGCAAGGTCGCGAACGAAGGGCGCGGGCGCACCGTCGCGATGTCGAACCTCTACAACGATCCCGACAGCATGAAGGTCCGCCGCCTCGGCGCCGAGTCGCTGCTCACGAAGGACGGCATGGCCGCGTACTCGGACGATCCCGCGGCCGGAATGATCAAGACGATCCTCCACGAGGCGACCCACAACCTCGGCCCCGCGCACGAGTACGCGCACAAGGGGAAGACCGATCAGCAGTGGTTCGGCGGCGGGCTCGCGACGATGCTCGAAGAGCTCAAGGCGGAGACCGGCGCGCTCTACTTCACCGATTGGCTGTTGAAGAAAGGCGTCTTCGACGCGGAGCTCGCGAAGAAGACGTACACCGACGGGATCGTCTGGGCGTTCGGTCACGTCTCGCGCGGCATGTACGAAGGCGACGGGAAGCGAAAGCCGTACAGCCAGCTCGCCGCGATTCAGATCGGATTTTTGCTCGACGAAGGAGCGATGACGTTCGATCCGAACGCGACCGCCGCGAACGGCACGGACAAGGGCGCGTTCACGATCCTCCTCGAAAAGATGCCCGCCGCTTCCGACAAGCTGATGAAGCTCGTCGGCGCGATCAAAGCGAGCGGCGACAAGGCGGGCGCCGAGGCGTTGAGCAAAAAATACGTCGACGGCGACGTGGTGCCGCAGAAACTCATCACCGAGCGCCTGCTCCGCCACCCGAAGGCGAGCTTCGTCTACGCGATGGATCTCTAGGCGACGCCGTCGTCGCCGCCCGGTCCGCACATCTTCTCGGGCCGAACGCGCTCGTCGAACTCCTCGGGCGTCACGAGCTTCAGCTCGACGGCGGCTTGCTTCAACGTGAGGTGCTTCGCGAGCGCGAGCTTGGCGACCTTCGCGGCGTTGTCGTAACCGATCGTCTCGTTCAGCGCCGTCACGAGCATCAGCGAATTCTCGAGGTGCTTGGCAATTTGCTCGCGGTTCGGCTCGATCCCGACGACGCAGTTGTCGTTGAACGAGTTGCAAGCGTCGGCGAGCAGCGACACCGATTGGAGCAGGTTGTGGATCATGACCGGCTTGAAGACGTTCAGCTCGAAGTGCCCGTTGCTCCCGGCGATCCCGACCGCGACGTCGTTGCCCATCACTTGCGCAGCGACCATCGTCATCGCTTCGGCCTGCGTCGGGTTCACCTTGCCCGGCATGATCGAGCTCCCCGGCTCGTTCTCCGGGAGCAAGAGCTCGCCGATCCCGCAGCGTGGACCGCTGCCGAGGAGGCGCACGTCGTTCGCGATCTTCATGCACGCGACCGCGAGGGTGCGGCACGCCGCGCTCGCGTTGACGATCGCGTCGTGCGCCGCCATCACCGCGAACTTGTTCTTCGCCGTACGAAAGGGCTGCCCCGACAGCTCGCCGATCTTCTTCGCGACCTTGACCGCGTAGTCCGGGTGCGTGTTGAGACCGGTGCCGACGGCACTTCCGCCGAGCGCGAGATCGTGGAGCGGATCGATCGCCTCGACCAGACGCGCTTCGGCGAACTCGAGCTGCGCCGCGTACCCCGAGAGCTCTTGTCCGAGCGTCAGCGGCGTCGCATCCATCAAGTGCGTGCGCCCCGTCTTGACGATGTCTTTGAACGCGTCGGCCTTCTTCTCGAACGTCGCGCGGAGCGAGCTGACCGCGGGGAGCAGGCGCTCGCGCATCTGCATGACTGCGGCGACGTGCATCACCGTCGGGAACACGTCGTTCGACGACTGCGAGCGGTTCACGTCGTCGTTCGGATGAATGGGCTTCTTCGATCCGATCTCGCCCCCCGCGAGCTCGATCGCGCGATTCGCGATCACCTCGTTCGCGTTCATGTTGCTCTGCGTGCCGCTGCCGGTCTGCCACACGACCAGCGGAAAGTGATCGTCGAGCTCTCCGGCGATGACCTCGTCGGCCGCCCGCGCGATGTACTGGACCTTGCTCTCCGGCAGTTTGCCGAGATCCAAATTGGTCAACGCGGCGGCCTTCTTGACGATGCCGAATGCCTTGATGATCGACGGCGGGAAGCGGTGGCCGCCGATCTTGAAATTCTCGAGGCTCCGCTGCGTCTGAGCGCCCCAATAGCGATCCGCCCGGACTTCGACCTTGCCCATGCTGTCCGATTCGATGCGCACGCTCATGCGTGGCCTTTTACCGCAGAGCCGAGCTTCCCTACAGGTATAGACTCCATGTTGGCCTGACGAATGACGGACCGCGTCTCTTCCTTGCTCGTCACTCCTGCGCAGAGGGCGCTCCGGCGTCTCCTCTCGGCGGCGTTCGACGATCCGAGCCGCGCGAACGAGACCGTGCTGACTGCCCTCGCGCAGGCCGAGCTCAGCGAGCTGCCGGACGACGCGGGGACGATCCTCGATTTCGCGCGAACGTTCGTCACGCCAATCGTCGCGGCGGCCATCGGCGCGCGCCTCGCGCAGGCGTTCGTCGCCGACTACGAAGAAGAGCTGAGCGCGCTGCCGACACCGCCGATGCCTTACCCGACGCCGCTCTCGCCACCGCTCATCATCCCGCTGGATCGCTCGTCGACGCCGCGCATGGCGGCGCTGAGCTGCTCGGTGCTCCTCGTCGACGCCGACCGCCTCGCTCGCGCGCCGCTGGCACGCGCGCTCGTCCGCGGCGGGTGCGACGTGACCGCCGTCGAGGACGTTGCAGGCACTGCAGCCGCGCTCCGCGCCGAAAAGATCGACGTCGCCCTCCTCGACGCCGACCATGCGCAGTTCGAAGCGCTCATCCGAGCCATCGCCGAGGCGCCCGGCTCGGTCGCGATCGTCGCGCGCGCGGACAACGTCGCTACGGCGAACTCGAAGCTCCTCGCGTCCGGCGCGCGCGATTTCGCGGTGCGCCCGAAGACCGTCGCGACCGCCGAGCTCCTCGCGTTGATCGGACGCTTCATCGGCCCGACGTAGTGCCCGCGAAAGCGTGTATTCTGCGAAGGCACGATGGACCGCGTCATCGGTATCGATCTCGGAACGACGAACTCGTGCGTGGCGGTCGTCGAAGCTGGGACGCCTACGGTCATCCCCAACCGGGGCGGTTACAAAACGACGCCATCGATGGTCGCGATCACCGACTCGGGCAAGCGCCTCGTCGGGCACATCGCGAAGCGACAAGCGATCACGAACGCCGAGAACACCGTTTACGCCGCGAAGCGCCTCATCGGGCGAAAGTGGGGCTCGACGCTGGTCAAGAACGCGATCGCGACGTCGCCGTTTCGGATCGTCGCGGGGCCGCACGAGGACGTGCGCATTCAGCTTCGCGAGCAGGACTTCAGCGTGCCGGAGCTCTCCGCGCTCGTCTTGCAAGAGATGAAGGTCATCGCCGAGGACTTCCTCGGCGTGCCCGTGACGAAGGCGGTCATCACGGTGCCCGCGTACTTCAACGACAACCAGCGCCAAGCAACGAAGGACGCGGGCGAGATCGCTGGGCTCGACGTGCTGCGCATTCTCAACGAGCCGACGGCGGCGGCGCTCTCGTTCGGCTTCGGACGCGACCTGAACAAGACGATCGCCGTCTACGATTTCGGCGGCGGCACGTTCGACGTGTCGATCCTCGAGATCGGCAAGGGGAACGTCTTCAAGGTGCTCTCGACGGCGGGCGACACGTTCCTCGGCGGCGAGGACGTCGACGCGAGGATCGACGAGTGGCTCGTGCGGGCGTTCCACGAGGAGCACGGCGTCGATCTCCAAAAGGATCGCATGGCGCTGCAGCGGCTGAAGGACGCGGCGGAAAAGGCGAAGTGCGAGCTCTCCGGCGTCGGAGAGACCGAGGTGAATCTGCCGTTCATCGGCTCGAGCGCGGACAAGACGGCGCTGCACATGCAGCGGATGATCAAGCGAACCGAGGTCGAAGCGCTATGCGGCGATCTCGTCGCGCAGACGATCGACGTGTGTCGGCAAGCGCTGGAGGACGCGGGGCTGACGCCGGACGGCATCGACGAAGTGGTGCTCGTCGGAGGAATGACGCGCATGCCGATCGTGCAGCGCGAGGTGACGAATTTTTTCCGTCGCGAGCCGTGCAAGGGGATCCATCCAGACGAGTGCGTCGCCCTCGGCGCCGCGATTCAAGGCGCGGCGCTCGTCGACAAGACACACGAGGTCGTCTTGCTCGATGTCACGCCGCACGCGCTCGGCATCGCGATGCACGGAGGGCGCTTCGAGGCCGTCATCCCGGCGAACACCACCGTCCCGACGCACCAGACCAAGGCGTTCACGACGAACCGCGACGGCCAGACGCGCCTTCACATTCGCGTCTTGCAAGGGCAGTCCGACGATGCGGAGCAAAACGAGCTCCTAGGCGAGTTCGGCCTCAACGACTTGCGGGCCGCGAAGGCCGGCGACGTCGAAGTCGGCGTCAGCTTCGAAATCGACGCAAACGGGATCGTGCGTGTGCGCGCGCAGGATCTCGAGACGAAGAAAGAGCAGGCGATCGAGATCACCGCTTCGAGCGGCCTGACCCAGCCGGAGGTCCGCGCGATGAAGGCGAAGGCCGCGGGTGATCTGAGCGATCGCCGCGCGGCCGAAGAGTTCGAGGCGGCGAAGCAGCAAGCGGAGGCGCTCGCTGGCGCGATCGCGAAGATCCTCCCGACGGTCGAGAAAGCGGTCGCGACGACGGGCCGCGGCGCCGAAGGGCTGGAGCGTGCGCGCGCGCTCCTCGCCGAAGTGAAGACGGCGATCGAGCGTCGCGATCTTCCCGGCGTGAAGGAGCAGCTCGAGAAGCTGTCCCGCGCGCATCACATGCTGAAGGTCATCGCGTCGCCGTAGCGGCGCCGTCGTGATCGTCAGCGAAAGTCGACGATTCGTTCGCTCGCGAGCCGCATGAAGATCGCGCACGCGAGCGGCGACGCGACGCCGATGCCGTCCGCGATGCGCTCGATCGTCTTGAGCCCGTTCACGCGATTGAGCAGCGAGAGCGCGTCGTGATCGAGCTCGAACCACTCGACGTCCTCGGGCGCCATCACGCGATACGGAACCGCATCAGGTGGCGGCGCCGAACCGCGCGATGCGCCGGCGGCGGTGAGCCTCGTCTCGCTCTGCGACGATGGCGGCAGATCGTTGTGAAGCTCGTCGTCATCGGAAGGAAGCGGAACGACGTCCGCGATCCGCAGACGAGACTCGGAGTCACGCGCGAACTCTTCGGGATTGAACGGCGGACGTACCGTCGGCTCACCGGCCGGTTGCACCTTGAAGTCCTGCGTCGGGCGTCGGCTCGGTTTGTCGTCGGGCATCGTTCCCACGCCCCCTTCAGTTATTTGCGCGAACCCATATTGTGAAGGACTGGCCCAGAAGAGCAAGTTACGATGGGGTGACCGCCATGAGAGCCGCCTCCGCTCACGCCGCTCTCGGCTTCGGTCACGTCTTGCTCCTCGGCTCGCTCGTCTCGCTCGCCTCGTGCCAAGCAGGCGTTCAGGTGCGCGCGCAGAGTGACGAGGGCGCCTCTGCCCGAGCGACGACGGATGGAGACAACGCGCCGAGCACGCCGACAGCAGCGACCACTTCCGCACCCGAGCCGGTGGCGAGTCCCGCGATGGTCGGTGGCGTCGCGGACGGAGTGCCGGCGTGCCCGCTCCATTGCGCCATCGCGACACCGCGCCACCGAACGCTGGCGCAAGACGAGGAAGAACGCCTGCGTGGAGCGTTCGCCGCGACGATGGGTGGGCTCCGGAGCTGCGTCTCCAGCGAGCGCAGCGACGGCAGGCACGTGCGGCCGCCGGCGTTGACGATCCGCTTCGCGCCGTCAGGCGACCTGCTCGACGTCGGCGTCGACGGCACCGGCTTCGGGTACAGCGCCGAGTCGTGCTTCCAGGGCGTCGTCCGCGGAAGCACGACGAACCCCGACGTGCGGCTCGAAGGCCCGGCGACGGTGCGATGCGTGGAACGGTGCGAGCACCGCCCCCGACAGAAGAAGAAGTAGGCGCTACTTCTTCCGCGAGCGCAGAAGACGCGCTTCGCTCGCCGCCTCGGCGTGCTTCGGGTTGGCGTCGATGATGGCGTCGAAGTCGCGGAGCGCCTCGCGGAGCTTGTGCGCGCGCTTGTAGAGCTTGCCGCGGTAGAGGAGCGCGCGTTCGTTCGTCGGCGTCTCCCTGAGGAGCTTCGACAGCCCGTCGATCGCGT
>JAYVXB010000709.1:0-3533 GCA_043785585.1 Deltaproteobacteria bacterium
CACGACGATGTGCGACGGCTGGCTGCCGCACACGCAAACCGAGTGGCAACAGAACTACGACAACGCGCGATCGTTCTATGTCGCAATGACCGATCCCGAGCAGTCGGAGCTTTTGACGCAACCGAAGGTCGGCGGGAAAAACCACACCGGCGTTCACCTCTTCAAGACGGGCGACGCTGATTACCAAACGATCAAGCAGTGGCTCGGGGGCGCGAAGCTCGCCGGCACGTGCGATCCGGACCCGAACTGAAGGAGCGCGTCATGAAGATCCTATTCGTCTTTGGTCTCTTGCTCGCGACGCTCACCGCGTCCGTCGGCGCGTTCGCATGGGACGGCGACGTCCTTTGGTATGCGCCGGCACACGGAAAGAAGGCGACGCCGTACAACGTGATGCCCGGAGGCGGCGGCATCCTCGGGACCGGCGGCGCGACCGACTACACCATCACGTGCGCGCACTGCCACATCAAGGGCGCGGACAACTACGGATCGATCTCCGTCGCGTTCAACCCCGCATTCGGATCGACGTACACGCCCGGCAAGAAATACGATGTGACGATCTCGCTCCGCGGCGAGCACCTCGGCCTCAGCGGTTGCGGGCAATACACGAATGGCAACGTGAACGAGTTCGCCGCGACGTTCGAAGATCAATCCGGGAAGATCGCCGGCGCGTTGCAAGCGACGTACGGAAGCACCGCGAGCTGTCCGACGACGCCGCCGCCGACGGGATTCACCGGCTCGACGTTCATGTACGGCGACTGCCACGCCGTCATCGCGTCGGCCGTGAAAGACCGCACGTCGTGGACGTTCTCGTGGACGGCGCCGCCCGCGGGCGCGGGGCAAGTGACGCTCTATTACGGAGCGGTCGACGGCGATTGCATGATGGACTCGCTGAAGGACGACGTGAAGGTGGGGAGCTTCGTGATGGGCGAAGGGATGGCGGCGCTCGAGCCACGGCGCGGACCGAGCGGCGGACCGACGAGCGGAAACGCGAACGCGCTCGCGCTGCTCGGCGCCTTGCCGATCGTCGCGCTCGCGTGGGGCGCGCGGCGGCGAAGGAGGTAGTCTGGCATCGTGGGCATCCCGTCTCGCAGCGTGGTGATCGTCGCCGCCGTCGCGGCGCTCGTCGCGGCGTGCGGCTCGGATGGCGTGCTCGATCTGCTCCCTCCAAGTGGCGATGGCGGCGTCGACGGGAGCGGCGGCGACGCGGCGGACGGCGGCGTGGCCGACGGCGGGGGCGGCGACGCATCGACCGATGCGCTGACCGAAGCGTGCGTGAACGGAGCGTGCGCGTGCGGCCTCACGTCGTGCAGCCCCGGTTGCTTCGATCTCGCGAACGATCCGGATCACTGCAACGGCTGCACGCAGGGATGCGCGCACAATCAATACTGCGGACAGAGCCAATGCCACTGCCTCCCGACGTTCACGCTCTGTGGCGCGTCGTGCTTTCAGCTCGGCAGCAATCCCGATCACTGCGGCGGGTGCGGCAACCCGCCGTGCACCGCGGGCCAGAAGTGCGAGAACGGCGTGTGCGCCACCGGCGCGTGCACGGGCGCCAACACGGCGTGCGACGTCGGCGGACGATCGGCGTGCGTCGATCTCGCGTCGGGTCTGCCGTACTGCGGAAGCTGCGGCACCGTCTGCGCGCCGAACGAGGTCTGCGCGGGCGGCCACTGCAGCGTCTACGCGCCGGCGACGCCGTGCAACGCCTGTCCGTGCGACGCCGACTGCACGCGCGCGGTCGGCACGCCCGCGTCTTGCTGTCCCGGGATCGCGGGCGGCGCTCAGCCGATTTGCGTCCGCGCGACCGTGTGTCCGTGAAAGGCGTAGCGGCGCCCGCATCGCGTCGACGTGAGCTCGGCGCAAGGTTCGTTGGGCGCGCGATCGCCGTCGTCGATTTCGTACGAGCCGATCTCGGCGTCCATTTTGATCTCGCTGACCTCGGGCTTCTTCCAGCTCATGGTGCTTCTCCTTTCTCCCTTGCGAGTGCAGATGGCGTGCCTCGCTGCGACGCGGCGCGACGCCGGAAAACGCGAGCACGACCGCGCGAAGTGCGCGCCGTCACGCGTTGCGCGCAACGCGGGGAGAGTTGCGATCGTGGGCCTCCGACCGCGCGACGCAAGCGAATGGCGTCGATGCGCGCACGGCCCCGTCGTTGCACTCGGACCGTCGCATGCAATCACGAGCTCGCATCATCGTCCCGGCGCTCGTCGCCCTCGCCGTCGCCGCGTGCGCCGTCGCTCCGTCGCACGACGACGCGCGCGCGACCAGCCAGTCCTTCACCGTCGGCGACATCGGCGGGATCGGAGGAATCGGAGGAATCGGCGGCATCTACGATCCGCCACCGCCCGCGCCGAACGTCCTCACCCAACACGACGACAACATGCGCAGCGGCGCGCAGCTCTACGAGACGACGCTGAGCCCGAGCACCGTCCGCGTGAGCAACTTCGGCAAGCTCGCGACGCGGAGGGTCGCCGGTCAAATCTATGCGCAGCCTCTCTATGTAGAGGGCGTCCCGGTGCACGGCGCCTGGCGCAACGTCGTCTACGTCGCGACGATGAAGAACTTCGTCTACGCGTTCGACGCCGACGACACGAGCCCCGACGCGTCGCCGCTCTGGTCGACGCAGCTCGGCGCGCCGTTCGATCTCGGATCCGACGGCGCGTTCGGCGGCTGCAACGACATCACCGGTCCCGACGGCAGGCTCGTCGGCATCACGAGCACGCCCGTCATCGATTTGTCGACCCACACCATCTACGTCGTCGCCAAGTTCGCTGACGCACCGACGTTCAGGGTCGCCGCGCTCGACTTGCGCACCGGGGCGGTCGTTCGCTCGACGGGGATTGCGGCGTGGGTGATCGGCAACGGCGACGGCTCGGTGCCCTTCTCGAACAACCCGCACGACCATCGCACCGCGATCCACTTCCAACCGAAGTTCCAACACCAGCGCGCGAGCCTCTTGCTCGCGAACGGGATGATCTACGCCGGCTTCGGCTCGCACTGCGACAAGGGCCCGTACCACGGCTGGCTGATGGCGTACGACGCCGCGACGTTCGCGCAGCGCGCGGTCTTCAACACGACGCCGACCAAGGTCGCCGGGCAGTCGCAGGGCATGGGCGGCATCTGGCAAGCGGGCCAAGGCCCCGCCGCGGACGACGCGGGCAACGTGTACTTCATGACCGGCAACGGCAGCTTCGATGGCATGTACAACTTCGGCGACAGCTTCGTGAAGCTCGCGCCGCCCGTTCCGCTCGGCGCGTTTCCGGTCGCGTCGTGGTTCACGCCCGACAACCAGGCGGAGCTGTACAACGCCGATCAGGATCTCGGATCCGCGGGCGCCATGCTCGTGCCCGGAACGAACCGCCTCGTCGGCGGCGGAAAGAGCGGCACGCTCTTCGTCCTCGATCGCACGTCGCTCGGCGGCAAGAACGCAGGCGACGTCGGCGCGGTCGACCACTTCGAAGGCGCGACGAGTGGCCACATTCACGGCTCGCCTGTGTACTGGAACGGGAACGTCTATGTCTGGTCGGAGAACG
>JAYVXB010000710.1:0-11313 GCA_043785585.1 Deltaproteobacteria bacterium
CGAAGAGGCGATGCGACTCGATCCGACGGACGCGCTCGCGGCGGAGCTGCGCGGCGCGCTCGCGGCGTGGGCACCCGAGTCCGTTCCGCGCGCGGTCGGCGCGGCGTCGTACGTCGAAGCCGCACGGCGTCGCGCGAAGGCCGGCGCGGCGGACGCGGAGATCGAAGACTTGTACCGCGCGTTCGCGATCGACCCGACGTCGGAGGACGCGACACGCGCGCTCGCGGACGCGCAGCGCAGCCGCGGTGGCTCCGCAGCGGCCGACGAAACGTGGCGCGCGCACGGAAATGCGCGTGCATCGTGCGAGGTGCACGCGGAGCGACGGCGCGACGCGATGGAGGCGGGCGATCTGATGCGCGCGCTCGGCGCAGCGCTCGACGAAGGGCTCGACGCGAACCTCACCGGCACGGGCGCAGACACGCTCAACGCCCTGCTACTCCGCATGGGGCTCTCCGATGTGCTCGCCGCGCGGCTCGAAGCGCGCGCGCGCGCGGCGGCCGGGACCGATCGAGCAAAACACTACCTCGAGATCGCGCGCCTCTACGCGGGGCCGCTCGCCGAGGCGGATCGTGCGGTCGGTGCGCAAGTCGCAGCGCTCGCGGCGGAACCGACGAACGAAGAAGCCCTCGTCGCACTTCACGCCGCCCTCGGCGACGCGGAGCGCAAGCTCGACGTCCGTGGTGGCGACGAACGCGCCGAGCCGTTGCGACGCTTCGCAGCGACCCTTGCGACGTTGCCCGACGAAGCCGAGCGGCACAGGCAGATCGTCGAGACGTTCACGCGCGCGACAGGGTTCGACCCACGCTGGGCGGCCGCAGCAGCGCGAGCAGCGGCGCGGGCACGCGACGTCGACGAGGCCATCCAAGCGAGCCGCGCCGCGCTCGATCGCGCGCCCGAGAATCGCGGCGCCGCGAGCATCGCGTGGGTCGACGCGCGCATTTCCGCGGACGTGGAGACGCAGGCTCGCGCGATCGAAGGGCTTGGAAACGCGTCGCCACCCGCGCTCAAATCCGTCTTGCTCTCCGTCGCGGCGGAGCGCTACTCTGCGGCCGGCGCGCATCCGGCGGCGCGCGTTGCCGCCGAGCGCGCGTGCCAGGCCGATCCGTCGAGCGCGCGCGCGATCGCGATGCTCGCCGACGTCGTGTCGGGTCTGCTCGGCGGCGAGCGCATCGGTGGTGCGGGACAAGAGGAGGGGAGCGTTCGCTCGTCTGCGGCGGCGCTCGAGCGCGCGGTGCACGTCTGCGGCGCGCGCGGCGCGTGGTGCGCGGCGCTCGCGGCCGCCCTCGAGTCGCTCGGTGAGCACGGCTACGCCGTCGCGTGGACGCAGCGTCACGTCGCCCTGAGGCCGGGCGATCTCGTCGCGATCGACGCGCTCCTCGCGCGGATCCTTCGCGCGCGCGATCCCGGTCGGCTCGGTGACGCGCTCGCGTGGGTGATGTCGCAGCCGCAGCCGATCGATTCGATCGCGGAGCCGTTCGCTCGTGCGCTCCGCGAGCTCGCGCAGCTCGACAGCGATCGCGCGGCGGTGATCGCGCGACGCGCGCTCGAGGTGTACGGCCCGAAGCACGCCGCGGTGCGCGACGCGTTGTTCGACGTGGCGGACCGCGCGAGCGACGACGCGTTCGCCGCCGCGGTGCTCGAGCGATGGCTCGCATCGGGGGTCGAAGCGCGCGAGCGTGCGCAGGTCATCGACGCGCTCGCGGACCGGCGCGCCAAGCTCGGCGATCGCGACGGCGAAGCGCGCCTCTTCGCGCGCGCCGTCCACGACGGTCTGATCGGGCCGGATCCGCGCGAGCGCCTCGCGGCGCTGCAGCGTCGCGCCGCGGTCCTGCTCGGCGAGGGCGTGAGCGCCGACGGGGAGCTCGCGCTCATGGAGGCCCGCGCCGAGGCGCTCGCCGCGGCCGATGAGCGTCGCGCCGCGGGGACCGCGTGGCGAGATTTCGGAGCGGCGTGTTGGGATCTCGCCGACGATCGCGAGGGGGCGGTGCGCGCGTGGCTGCGTGCCTCGCGCTTCGCGATGGTGAAGGGCCTCGCGACGTTCGCGACCGACCTCGCCGACTTCGGCGGCGGAACGTATGCGCTCGAGGTTCTCGCTGGGCTCGCGGAGAAGGAGAGCGACATCAAGCGGTCGGGCGCGCTCGCCGCGGAAGCCGCGCGCATCGCGGCGTCGATCGGCGACTTCGCGCGCGCGTTCGATCTCGCGACGCTCGGTCTGCAGCGCAATCCGATGTACGCCGACGGCCTCGAGGTCGCGGAGCGCGCCGCGACCAAGACGAAGCGCGAGGCCGAGCTGTCCGCGCTCTACGACAACGTCGGCGCGCGCGCTCTCGGGCGCTTCGGCAGGCGCGCGGCGCACTACCGAGGCGCGCGATTCTTCGAGCAGCACGGAGACGGCGCGCTCGCGCTCAAGCACGCGGCGCAGGCGTTCGCGGCCGTGCCGACGGAAGGCGCGACGTTCTTGTTGCTCGCACGCACGGCGGAGCACGCGGGCGATCGCGCGCACGCAGTCCGCGCGGTCGAAGCGGTCGCCGAGAGCACGAAGAGGCCGGCGGCGCGCGCGGCGTGGCTCCTCCGCGCAGCGACCCTCGCGGGCCACGGTGACGAGGGCGCACGGCGTCGCGTCGATGTGCTGCTCAAGGCCGCGTCGCTCTCGCCGGATCTCGGGACGCTGGCGCTCCTTGCGGACGCGGCGCGCGAGCTCGTCCGCCTCGCGCCCGAGGAGCGCGACGTCGTCGAGATGCGCATCTCGCGCTCGGCCGACAAGCTGACGTCGAAGCTCGAAGGACCCGACGGCGCGCGGATCGCGCTGTCGTTCGCGCACATGGCGCTCGATCTCTTCGAGGACGCGAGCGGCGCGTTGGCCGCGCTCGAACGTGCGCTCGGCATGGACGCGGATCTCGACGACTTCGAGAGGCTCTTGCCGCACGCCGCCGCGCTCGTCGAATCGCCGGAGGGGGCCGACGTGCTCGCACGCGCGATGGCCGGAGCCGAGAAGCAGTACGCGAACGTCGGCGTCCCGGCGCTCAAGCTCTTCGCTGCGATGGCGGCCGCGCGCGGCGACGAAGGGACACGCGCGCGCGCGATCGTCCTCGCCGCCGAGCGTGACGCCGACGACGACGCCCTCGTTCTGGCGGCCGATCAAATCGTCCGCGAGTCCGGCGACGCGAAGCTCGAGGAGCGCTTGTCGAAGAAGGTGAAGCCCTCGCGACGCGCCGAGGCGCTGCGAACACGCGCGCGCGATCGGGCCGCGGACGGCGCGTACGAGGAGGCCGCCGCGGCGCTCGAACGAGCGATCGAGCTCGCGCCGTTCGCGGATCGCGCGGAAGTCGAGAGGGAGCTGCGCGACGCCTACGAGGCCGCAGGACGCGGCACCGAGATCGAGCAGCGAGCCGAGCGCGAAGCGCAAGCGCTCGAGGTGACGCCGACTGTGCGCGCCGAGCGCTGGACGGAGATCGCGGATCGACGCGAACAACGCGGCGACGTCGCGGGGGCGTTGCGCGCGTTGCTCGAAGCCGCGAAGATCGATCCGGGACCGGTCGAGCGATGGAGCACGATCGAGCGGGTCGCCGAAGCGGCGGGCGATCCGGAGTCGCGCGTGGGAGCGCTCCGCGAGATCGCTACGCGCGTCGCGGACGACGGGCGGATCGCGGTGTTCAAGCGACTCGCGCGCGCCGAAGAGGAGCGCGGGAACGACGAAGCCGCCGAGCAGGCGTACGGCGACGCGCTGCTGCTCGACAACGACGACGAGGAGGCCGATCAAGCGATCGAGGCGCTCATCGCCGCGCGCGGTCGCTACGATCAGCTCGTCGAGCACCTCGGACGGCGCGCGGATCGCCTCGTGGCGCGCGGCGGTCATCGCGAGACGCTCCGCGCGCTTCGCCTCCGGCGCGCCGCGATCCTCGAGCAACGCCTAGGACGCGTCCAGGACGCGTGCAACGAGCTCGCGCTCCTCTTGAGCGAAGCGCCCGACAACGCGAGCGCGCTCCGTTACCTCGCCGATCTCTGCGATCGCGAAGGCGATCATGCGCGCGCCGCGCCGCTCTGGCGTCGCGCCATGGCGCTCGAGATCGACGCGGGCGCACAGGACGAGCTCGAGCTTCGCGCTGCGCGCTCGGCGCACGCCGCCGGCGACACCCGCGTCGCTCGCGCGCACGTCCGCGCCGCGCTCGTCCGGCACCCGGCGAACCTCGAAGCGCTCGAGCTCTCCGTCGCGCTCGCGCGTGCGGCCGGCGACCATCGCGAGCTCGGCGAAGCGCTCGACGCGCTCGCGACGGCGGAGGCCGATCCGATTCGCAGGAGCGACATGCTCCTCGAAGCGGCGCAGGCCGCTGCTCGGCACGGTGACGACGCGCTCGCGCTCGCGCGTGCGCAGAGCGCCGCGCAGGTCGCGCCGGAGCGCGCCGCGCCGCAGCTCCTCGCGCGCGGCCTCGAATACCGACAGCGCGGCCCCGGTGATCCCGCCGAGGCGCGCCGGACGATCGAAGAGCTCGGGCGCATTCAAGAGCGTGTCGTTCCGGACGACGCGGCGCTGCGCGCGTTCTTGCTCGCCGAGGCGCTCGATGTCGTGCAGGGCGGCGGCGCGGGGATGCGTGAGCTGTCGGAGCTTCAGTCGTCGCACGCGGACAACGCGCTCCTCGCGGTCGGTGTGGCCGAGCGTCTGATGAAGCAGGGGAGCTTCGCCGCGGCGATCCCGCACTTCGAGATCGCGCTGCGAGGAAGCCTCTTCGGTCTCCGGCGTGCGTCGTCGATCGCGCTCGCAGCGGCAGAAGCCGCGGTTCGCAGCGTGCAGCTCGACGTCGCAGCCGCGTTCTACGATCACGCGGCGCGCGATCCCGACGCGCGGTGGATGTCGCTCTCACGCGCGGCGCACTTGGCGATCACGCAGGGGTGGCTCGATCGCACGCACGCGGCGATGTTGGAGCTCGTGCCGCTCGTGACGGCGGAGGATCGCGCGCGCACCGTGATGCAGCTCGTTCGCATGATCCTCACGTCGAGCGATCCGGAGCTCTTCGCGCGTGGAGACGCCGTCGTCGTCGAGATGCAAGCCGCAGCGCCCGCCGGCGGACCGCTCCGCGCCGCGCTCGATGCCGAGCTCTCGACCGCGCGCGCGACACGCCCGCCGCCTGCGCCGACCGCCGTGCGCGTTCCGGAGCCTCCGCCCACGCCGCCGCCGACGAACGAAGCAGAGCTCGACTGGGACGAACCCGCGGCTGCGGCGCCCGGGCTTCCGCGCCTCCAGCTCGTGCCGAGCGAGCCGCCGCCGGAGGTTGCGATCCGTCATGCGGTCGCGGGCGCGCCGAACGAAATCGTCGAGATCGAAGCGGCGGTCGCGGCAGCGACGAGCATCGCGGCCCGCGGTGAGGTGCGCCTCGCGCTCGGACGCGCGCAAGCCGCGCGTGGCGTCCACGAAGCCGCGGAGCGCGCGTATTGGGAGGCGCTCGCCGAGGGGTCGGCCGAAGCCGGGGACGAGCTCGCGCGGATCCTCGCGCAAGCCGTCGATCGCTCCGCCGATCTCGTCCGCGTGCGACGCCATCAGCTCGACCTCGCGCCCGGCAACGACGTGCGCCTCGCAGAGCTTCATCGCGCCGCGCTCGGCGACGACAATCGGATCTTCGCGCGCGCGATCGAGCACGTCCTGCGCGCGTTCGATCCGGGCGCGGGTCCGCTGCCGCCTCCACCGCTCGCCGCGCAGACCGAGGAGCCGGGGATCATGGCGCTCCTCGCGCGACCGTCGTACCTCGCGGCCGGCGAGTCGCTCGCGCTCGTGTGGGAAGGGGCGCAGTCGGTCTTCGCGAAGGACGCGACGAGCTACGGCATCACGGGCGTCTCGCGGATCGTGCCGGGCGGGACGTCGGCGTTGTCGCGCCTGTACGAGACGACGATGCGCATCCTCGACACGCCGCGCATCCCCGTCTTCGTCACGCGCCCGTCCGGGCCGCTCACGACCGGCGTCGCCGTCATCAATCCGCCATCGGTGCTCTTGACCGGCGAGGCGCGCGAAGAGACGCCCGAGCTGCGCTTCGTTCTCGGTCGCGGGATCGCCGCCGCGCTTCCGCACAACGTCCTCATTCTCGGTCTCGCGCCGCGCGAAGCTCGTCTCGTCACGACGGCGCTTCACGGCGCGTTTGGCCCGCCGGAATACGGACGCGCGCTCGATCAGGCGAGCGGTCGCCTCGCCGAATCGTTCTGGCAGCTCATTCCCCAACGCCTCCAACGCCGGCTGCAAGAGCTGCTCGGCGCGGGCCCGCTCCCGGATCACGACGAGATCATGGAGCGTGCGCTGCAAAGCGGACGGCGCGTCGGACTCTTCCTCGCCGGCGACTTCTCGACGGCCGCGCGCGCGCTCCTCAGCGAACGCGCGATGAGCCCGGACGCGCTCATCGGACCGGGCGCGCTCGAGCGCGCGTGCGCGCAGCTCCCGGCAATCGCGGATCTCTGCCGCCTCGCGGTGAGCCCCGAGTACGCGGAGGCACGATGGCACCCCGTGGCGCCGGCCTCGCAACGTGGCAGCATGAGCAGCAGCAGATTCAGCATCGTCTGACCGCATGACTCCTGTTTCGTTCGCCTTCGTAGGACGCACGCGCACGCTCTCCGTCACCGCCACGATCGCGGCGTGTGTCGCGTCGCTCGCTGCGTCCGCGTCGTGCATCTTGGCGGACCCGCCGCCGGAGCTGCCGAAGCCAGTGCGGCATCACCCCATCATCATCAAAGGCTCGGTCGCGCCGCCGTACACGCGGATCCTGCCGGAACTGCCGACGTCGTTCGTCGTGCCAGTCGAGATTCTCGATCCCGACACGGCGTACTTCTACAACGTCTTCGTCGACTACGATCCCATCAGCCCGCGACCAGCGGACTTCACGAGCGCGCCGCAACAGTCCACGCCGATCGACTTCGGGCTTTCGCCGGTGACGGATCTGTCGACTTGCCATTCGATCGAGCTCGTCGTCGCGCTCGGCTTCGATCCGAAGTCGCAGCACACGCCGGACTCGAACGGCGCCGATAGCATCGTCTGGTGGTACAATCCCTCAGGCGATCCGGGCCACTGCCCGCAGTACGACGCGGGCGGTGACGGCGCGTTCCCCGATCAGGACGCCGGGATCTTCGTGCCGAACGAGGGGGGCGGATCGTGAGAGCGCGATCTACTGCGTGCGGCGCAACGATTGCGCTGGCGATCGCGTGCGGACCGGTGCCCGGCAGCGCGCCGCCTGCAGCGCCGATCAACACGTGTCCCGAGCACGCGTGCTCGCTCTATCGACCGTTCGTCCCGGACGGGCCCCCCGCACAATGCAGCATCATCGGGACGTGCGTGGTGGCATCGACGTTCGACTACACGCTCGTCATCTCGGTGCCGGATACGTCGTACTTCGCGCCGGACGAGACGTTCGTCATTGCTTCGACGCAGCTCTTCGCGCAGCCGCCGTCCAAGGGTTGCCCGTTGGGCAGCTGTTCCCGCTTGCCGGGCATCGGCGTCCTCAACGGTCAATACCGGCCGCTCCCGTCGGCACAAGATGACGTTCAGTACTACCTGGGCACCGTCGCGGCGCTGCCCGTTCACGTCATGTATCGTCCGCTGCTCGTTGGCCCTCCGCCGTCGCCCATGAAGCCACCTCCGACCGACGAAGCAACCGGCGTGGGGTTTCCCCTCGTTCCGCGCGTCGCGGATCGGGTCTCGCCGCTCGACGGGATCCCGGGGCCGCTCGGCGGACCGAAGCCCGGCTTTCATGCGCTGCTCCCGCCCGGAGTCTACGAGCGCACGATCATTCCCGATCCGCCGTTCGATGCGTTTTTCCCGCCGGATGTCGGGACGGTCGCGGTTACGAGCGGTGTGCAGACGGTCGCGATGGGCACAGACGTGCTCATCAACGTCGACAGGACGCGGGCGCTCGTCAGCAATGGCCCTGCTCTACCCAACTTCGACTTTGTTCGCGCGGACGGCGCGCCGCTGGACGGATGGACGGCGCACGTTCGCGATCAGACAACGCTGCGACGAGTGTCGTCGATCGTCGTCCTCGGCGACGCGAACCGCACCGTGATGGCGCCCGCGACCTACCACGTCAGCCTGAACACGAATCACCATCCAGCGAGCGGCGACGCGCTCACGAATACGGACGTACTCGTCGTTCCCCCCGTGAGCGCCGACGCAACGCCGACGTTGGTCGCGCCCTTTCTCGCCGGGAGGCTCGTCGTACCGAAGTATCCGCTGATTCCGCCACCGGCGACGGTGAAGGGGAGCGTGACCATCACGATCGGTGGCGCGCCCCCGTCCGCAGACATTCTTTTTCGCAGCAAGAAAATCTACCTCACGACCGCCGACCCGTCGTTCACGACAGATCTGTTCTACGAGGCGCGCGCGACCGCTGTGGCCGCGAGCGACGGCGCGGACGCGCGCTACTCCGTGCGCCTGCCGCGCGGCGAATACGACGTCATCGTCGTCCCGAGCGACGGCGGCGCGGCAAAGTCGGTGCTCGGGTTGACCGTCGTGACCGATCTCGACACGCAGGACGGCAAGAACTTCGCGCTGCGACCGAAGCGCGTCATGCGCGGGATCGCGCGCGTGTCGGACGGTCGTGCGCTCGCGGGCGCGGTCGTGGTCGCGACGCCCGCGGCATCACTCGCCGCGGCGGGCGTGCCGACCGAGCGCTGGCCGCGCCTCGCGATGACGACGACCGAGCTCGACGGGAGCTTCGCGCTGGCGCTCGACGCAGGCCCGATCTTCGACGCGGGGACGACCTACGACACCTACGACATCACAGTGCGCCCTGCCGAGAGCTCGCGGCTACCGTGGGTCGTCAGCCCGTCGCGATCAGTGCCGACGGGCGACACCGATTTCGTCCTGACCGATCCGATCGAAATCCCCGCGCCCATCAACAAGGGCCTCACGCTCGTCGATCCGCAGGAGAACCCGATCGCCCGCGCGCTCGTGCGTGCGTACGCCGTCCCCGCCGGCGGCACCGCGTTCGTCGAGATCGGCCGCGCGCTCACCGACGCCACCGGCCACTACGAGCTCTTCCTCGCGGGAACGCCCCATCCCTGACAGACGTTTGCCTCACGGAGCGATTGACCGGCCACTGTCGGCCTCTCTATGCTCCCTCGTCAGAACCCATGCCCGCTGACGACAAAATCAATCTCCTCGCGCGGGTCGCACGATCGGCCGGCAAGCTCGGCGTCCCGGCGGATCCCTCGAAGCCCCTCTCCATCCTCTCGCTCGCGGCGGCGTCGTACGGCGCGCGGCCTGACGACGACGCGACCGTCCCGACAGGGTTCGATCCCGTCGCGGTCGCGCTCTTCGAGTCGATCGTCGAGGGCGCGTACCTCGTCGCGTCGGCAGACGGCGTGATCGACGAAGACGAGCGCAAGACGTTCGAGCAAGTCGTCGTGACGGCGTGCGGCGGTGCGGTCGCGCCGAAGCAGATCGCGGCGCTCGTCGGCGATCTCGCCGATCAGCTCGAAGAAGACGGCATCGACCGGCGCCTGACGATGCTCGCGAAGCAGGTGACGAAGCCCGAGCACGCGCTCGAGGTGCTCCGCATCGGCGCGCTGCTCGCGCAAGTGACCGACGACGTGGGGCCGGAGGAGCGCGTCGTGTTGACGAAGCTCGCGGCGGCGATGGCGCTGCCGGCAGAGTCGGTCGATCGCGCGCTCGGCGACGTGAAAGACGCACTCGACGCCGCGAAGGCCTGATTCAGCCCGCGTCGAGCATCGCGAGAAAATCGCGGAAGAGCTGCGCTTCGGAGTCGCGCCCGGCTTCGATCGCATCGCGCGCGAGCGCTTCGAGCGTCACGCGCGTCGTCGGCAAGAGCTCGGCGCGTCGCGCAGGCGTCGCGTCCTCGAGACGCGCGCTGAGCAGCGCGAGGAGCTCGTGCGAGCGACCGAGCGCTTGGAGAAGTCCTGCGAGCTCGTCGGCGACGTCGTCGCGTGACGGATCGGCTTGCAGACGGCGCGTGAGCTCGTCGACGCGTGCTTCGGCGTCTTCCGGGATCGCGGCGGGCGCGCGGGGCGCCGTCGGCGCGTCGATGGGCGGCATCGACGGCGGCGCGAGGGCGAGATCGAAAGGGGCGGGGGAGTGCGGAGGCTCGGTGCGGAGCCGAACGTCGTCGTGCTCGGCTTCCTCGAAGGGCGCGCGCGCGACGCGATCGCGGTCGGGGCCGCGCGCGACGAGGGCGCCGACGGCGCGGTACTCGGCGAGGGCACGCGCGTCGCGAGGGCGCAGCTTGAGAGCGATCGCGAGGTGACGTTGCGCCGCGAAGAGATCCTCGCGCTCGCCTTGTTCGAGCGCCGCGGCTTCGAGCAAGAACGCGAACGCTTCGTCGTCTTCGTCCCGCGTCGACGCGATCTCGCGCATTCGCGCGAACGCGAGCGACGCCCCGCCGAGATCGCCGAGCCGCGCCCGCCATCGCCCTTCGAGACCGCGCGCCGCGAGCGCTTCACGCGCCGACTCGGGCACCGAGCGCACGCGCGAGATCGCCGCGGGGAGATCGCCGAGGGCTTCCGCGAGCGCACGCGCGAGCTGGACGACCGCGCCGTTGGGCTCTTCGCCGCGCGAACGCGCGCGATCGACCGAGCGCGCGAGGAGCGCCGTCCCACGCGCCGCGCGCCCTTCGGCGACGAGCGCCGCACCGAGCCCGGCCATCGCATCCGAAGCGTCGGGCGCGTAGCGCAACGCGCGTTCGAACATCGTCGTCGCCGCGCCGAGCTGTCCGCCGCGCGCGCCGGTCCCCGCGTCGCCGTGCAGCCCCGCGGCCGCCCACGCGTCGCCGGCACGTCGCCACACGACGTACTTCGACTGTGCGCCGCGCGCGCCCGCTTCGAGCTGCTCGACGTCCGCCATCGCGTCCTCGAGGCGCCCGGCCGCGAGCCGCCGCCGCATCCGCGCCCAACGCAACCGCGCGAGCCTCGGCGCGCGCGCGATCGCACGATCGAGAAGCTCGAGCGCCTCGTGGTGATCGCCCGCGAGCTCCGCCGCGCGTTCGAACGCGCGCGCCCCGAGCACGGGGACCGGCTCGGCGTCACCGGCGCGCGCGAAGCTCGCGATCGCCGCTTCGACGTCCCCCGCCTCCGCGAGCAGCTCGCCGACGAGGAGCCCCGCGTCCGGCGCGTGCTCCGCCTCCACCATCGTCGCGAGCGCCGCTTCCGCGCGGCCACCTTCGCGCAGATCGATCTCGGCGATTCGGCGGCAGACCTCGGCGTGGCGCGGCGCGCGTTCGAGCGCCAGGAGATCGAGCTCACGCGCGCGAGGCAAATCACCCGCGACCCGCGCGTCGTCCGCTTCCTCGCTGAGCCTCGCGGCCTCGCGCGCACGGAGCGCCGGCTCGC
>JAYVXB010000711.1:0-11303 GCA_043785585.1 Deltaproteobacteria bacterium
TTCACGAAGTCCTCCCACCAGATGACCTCGGCCTTGATGAAGCCCTTTTCGAAGTCGGTGTGGATGACGCCCGCGGCTTGCGGCGCCCTCGCGCCTTTCTTCGTCGTCCACGCGCGAACCTCGACCTTGCCGGCCGTGAAGAACGTGAGGAGCTCGAGAAGCTTGTACCCTGCACGAATCACCGAGTTGAGCCCCGGCTCGGTCAGCCCCGCGGCGGCCAGAAAATCCGGACGGTCGCCCGGCTCGAGCTCGGCGATCTGCGCCTCGAGCGCCGCGCAGATCGGCACGATCGGCGCGCCCTCGGCGTCCGCGAGCTTCTTCAGCGCCATGAAGTGCGCGTTCGCTTCGAGATTGCCGAGCGACTTCTCGTCGACGTTGCCGATGTAGAACGCGGGCTTCGCCGTCAGGAGCTGCATCTCGCGCATGATGATCGCAGCGTCCGTCGCGTCCGGGAGCTTGAAGAGGCGCGCCGGCTGCCCGCCATCGAGGTGCTTCGAGAGCGCTTCGCACATCTCGGTCGCAAGCTTCTCGATCGGCAGGTTCGCCTTCGCCATCTTGCGCGCGCGATCGAGGCGCTTCTGGACGGTGTCGAGATCCTTGAGGCAGAGCTCGGTCGTCACGGTTGCGATGTCGCCGACGGGATCGACGCGGTTCTCGACGTGGACGATGTTCTCGTCCTCGAAGCAGCGCGCGACCTGCACGATCGCGTCGACCTCGCGGATGTGCGACAGAAACTGGTTGCCGAGCCCTTCGCCCTTGGACGCGCCACGCACGAGGCCGGCGATGTCGACGAAGTTGATCGCGGTCGGGACGATCTTGTCCGCGTGGACGACCGTATCGAGCGCTTTCAGACGATCGTCCGGCACGATGACGACGCCGACGTTTGGCTCGATCGTGCAAAACGGAAAGTTTGCCGCCTCGGCCTTTGCGGAGCCGAGCGCGTTGAAGAGGGTCGATTTTCCGACGTTCGGGAGGCCGACGATGCCGACGCTGAGGGACATGGAGGGCGGGAGTTAACACATTTGAACGGGAAAGAAAGGACGGAAGAAGCTAAAACCCGAGCGTCGTGAAGCGCCTCCTCTTCGCCGCCCATCTCGCGCGCGTCATGGTCTTCGTCGTTCTCGGCGGGATCATCGCGTTCATGCTCATTCCTGCGCCGCCGCGCGAGATCGAGATCGCACCGGCGACGGCGACCCTCGATGGCAAGCCGCTCCCGCTCGACGGCGACGCGACGCGCTCGCTCGACGCGGCGCGGGCGATCGCGCGTGCGTACTTGCTCGCGCCGGTGAAGCTCGTCGTCGCCGGCGGCGAGGCACGCGAGCGAACGCGCGAGGATCTCGGCGCGAAGGTCGACGGCGAGCGCCTCGCGTCGATCGTCAACCAGCTCAAGAATCCGAAGAGCGCGCTTCGTCGGCGGCACGACGCGACGTCGCGCGGAAAGCCGATCGCGATTCCGCTTCCGGTGGAGATCGACGCGCCGCGCGCGACGTTTGCGCTCTTGCAAGTCAAAGACGAGGTCGATCGCCCGCCGATCGAAGCGCGGCTCGATCTCGACAAGAGCACGGTGAGCCGGGACGAGCCCGGGTTTCGCGTCGACGTGTTCGCGACGCTCGCGCGCCTCGATGACGCGATCGCGCGCGGAACCCAGTCGGTCGACGTCGTCGTCGAGACGCTTCGCGCCGATCGCAGCGCCGATCGTCTGAACGGAATCGCGATCGACGAAGTGCTCGGTTGGTTCGAGACGAAGTACGGGCGCGACTCGTCGCACGACGCGCGCACGTTCAACTTGCGGCTCGCGGCGTCGAAGCTGAATGGCTTCGTCCTGCTTCCTGGCGACACGTTCGACTTCAACACGGTCGTCGGCCCGCGCACCGAAGCGATGGGCTACCGCGTCGCGCCGGTGATCGCATCGGGCGAGCTCGTCGACGGAGTCGGAGGCGGCACCTGCCAGATTTCCGGAACGCTCCACGCGGCCGCGTTCTTCGCGGGGCTCGAAGTCGTCGAGCGCAAGCCGCACACGCGCCCGAGCTTTTACATCAAGATGGGGATCGACGCGGCGGTCGCCTACCCGACGATCACGCTCAAGTTGAGAAACCCGTATCCGTTCCCCGTGGTGCTCCACGAGACGGTGCAGGGCGGGATCGTTCGCGCGGAGATCCTCGGACCGAAGCGGACGCGCGACGTGACGTTCGTGCGCAAGATCACCGAGGTCACTCCGTTCGCGGAGAGAGAGATCACCGATCCCAAGCTGCCGCGCGGCGCGCGTCAGCTGAAGCAACGCGGCATCCCGGGCTTCAAGCTCGTTCGCTATCGGATCATCCGCGACGGTTCCGTCACCGTGCGCGAAAAGATCGGCGACGCGTACCCGCCGACGGTGCAAATCTGGCAGGTCGGAACGGGGACGCCGGATCCGGATTTCAAAGCGAAGGACGACGGGCACCCGGAGTACGTCGTCGACGAGTACTTCACGCTCGAACAAGGGCCCGACGTGCACACGCCGAAGGTGACGCGTGCAGAGCGCGGCGGCGGAATGATCGAAGGGCACGTGCCGGGGCGCACCGGGTACTACGGCTGGACCATTCGCGAGGGCTTCACGAAAGAAGCGTACGGAACGGGGAACAAGCCGCCGGAGAAATGTGGCAAAGGCGGAGCGGGCGACGAGAAGTGCGAAGGGAAACCGGGAGTCGATTGAACGCGCCGTACTTGGATCGTGACTCGACGGACGCTCTGGGGTAGCTAGACGTCGCGTCGACGGTCACTTGCATTCTGCAACGAACGTTCGACGACGCGCGT
Organism: Deltaproteobacteria bacterium; assembly: GCA_043785585.1. Classification (GTDB taxonomy): domain Bacteria; phylum Myxococcota_A; class Polyangia; order Polyangiales; family Polyangiaceae; genus JBBQXV01. The sequence continues at coordinate 2,794 of JAYVXB010000711.1, forward strand.
GGTCAAGGGAAGCCGGTAAAATCCGGCACGGCCCCCGCCACGGTAACCAGGGACGAGCTCGCGAAAAACCCACTGGGGAAACCTGGGAAGGGCGCGAGTGAGGACGATCTGGGAGTCCGGAAACCGGACCACGCGCGGCGACTCGGATGGGCGCGCGGGAGAGCGCGCTCGGAGGTAGACGAATGAAGAAGCTCGTTCTCTCAAGGGCGACGTGTGCGCTCGGTGCCGGACTCTTTCTCGTGGGATGCAGCGGTGACGACACCGTCGTCCCGACGGACGCAGGCGCGCGCGACACGAGCTTCGACGTGACGCCATTCCCCGACGCTGGCGTCGACGGCTCGATGCAGGCCGACGCGCCGCACGAAGCGGCCGACGCGCCGCACGAGACGGCGGACGCACCGAGCGAAGCGTCCGCGGCCGACTGTCTGACCGCGAGCGGCGCGGACGCGTTCTTCACGCTCGCCGACGCGACGAAGTGCGTCGTCGGCGTGTACACCGTCGCGGCGACATCGCTGTCGTCGCTCACCTGGGGAAGGCACAACGGCCCGCTCGGCTTCCAGAGCGGAGCATCGCTGAAGATCGTGAGGTACGCGGTCCCGTCGACGGCGATGGGCGCGCTCACGCCGACGAGCACGAGTCTCACCGTGAGCGGCGTCCCCGGCGGCGCTTTCTGGGGATCGCAGGCGCTCGACTTCCCGTTCTTCCCGTCGCTCTCCTGGACGGCGATCGCGTACACGGGAAGCGGCGCAGGCTTCCCCGGCGAGGTCGTGATCGTCGACGCCAACGGCGCGGTCGCGAAGCGCTACAACGTGAACGGCTTCTTCGCCGAGACCGCGGTGGGCGTCGCGTCGAGCGGTGGACGCCTCTTCTACACGGGGCTCTCGCCGATCATGACGTCGGCGGCATCGACCAACGTCGGCGGCCTCTACGCGGCCGACAGCTGCGGAACCGCGACGACGAATCCGCGCCTTCTCCCGGAAGGCGACACGACGTGCAAGGACCCGATCAAGGTCGACGCATGGCAAGCGGGGAGCTCCGGTCCGGTCGCCGCCGACGCCGACGGAAACGTCTTCGCGATCCTCTCGACGTTCGGCGGAATGCAGGAGCTGCGCGGCTTCGAGCACGACGCGGTCGCGCGGGGCTCGGCGGCCGTCGCCGGCACGCCTCTCTTCGCGATCACGGGCTACACGTCCGAGCTCGCCGCGGACGGCGCGGGGGCGTACTTCCAGTCGAACGATCCGAACACGTTCACGGCGCTCGACGTCCAGCGCATCAAGTACACGACGAACGCGACCGCGAAGACGATCGCTCCGTCGGGCGCGCTGTCGACGTTCCTCACGATGAAGACGGCGGGGACGAGCGTGGCACTCATCGTCGACGGGCAACGTCGGCTCTGGGTCGGCGTGACGAACCCGGGCGTTGGCGATGCGGGTTCGACGACCTCCACGTTCTTCGTCATCCGCGACAAGAACCCGTAGAGTCGCGCGATCGTGCGGACGGGGTAGGCTAAGGTCGAGGAGCACCCGCTCCGCACGCGGCGACGACGATGAGAGCTAGCCACCCCGACATCACGCTCCCCAACGCGCTCCTCGGCGGTCGAACGATCGCGCTCTGCGTGACGGGGAGCATCGCTGCGTACAAAGCCGTCGAGGTCGCGCGCTTGTGCATCAAGGCGGGCGCGCGCGTCGTCCCGGTGATGACGAGATCGGCGGCGCAGTTCCTTGGGCCGGTGACGCTCGCGGGGATCTGCGGCGAGGCGGTGCTCGGCGAGATGTGGGATCCGTCGTTCGCCGGCGAGCTCCACGTGACCGTCGCGGAGCGCGCGGACCTCGTCGCGATCGTCCCGGCGACCGCGGACGTGCTCGCGCGCCTCGCGCACGGACGCGCGGACGATCTCGTGACGGCGATCGCGCTGTGCGCGAAGGGTCCGGTGCTCGCGGCGCCGGCGATGCATCCGCGAATGTGGGAGCACCCCGCGACGCAGCGAAACGTCGCGGAGCTCGCGCAGCAAAAGCGCGTGACGCTGGTGGGGCCGGTGAGCGGCGAGGTCGCATCGGGCGACGTCGGCTTCGGACGCATGGTCGAGCCGTCGACGATCTACGCGGCGATCGTCGGCGCGTTCGCTCCACGCGATCTCGTCGGACTCCGCATCGTCGTGACGGCCGGACCGACGATCGAGGATCTCGATCCGGTGCGTTTCCTAGGCAATCGGTCGACGGGGAAGATGGGCTTCGCGATCGCCGAACGCGCGGCGTCGCGCGGCGCGGACGTCACGCTCATCAGCGGGCCCACGTCGTTGCCGACGCCGCACGGCGTGAAGCGCGTCGACGTGCGCGGCGCGGTCGCGATGCGCGGCGCGCTGTGGCAAGCGACGGGGCTCGATCTCGGACGGATCGACGCGCTCGTGATGAGCGCGGCAGTCGCCGACTATCGACCCGCCGAGATGAGCGCCACCAAGATCAAGAAGCAGGGGGCCGAAGCCTCGATCACGCTCGTGCGAAATCCGGATCTCCTCGCCGAGATCGGCGCCGCGCGCCATGGAGCGAAGCCCGTGCTCGTCGGCTTCGCGGTCGAGACCGATCAAGGTGCCGGCCTCGTCGCGTACGCGCGGCAAAAGCTCGGCGCGAAGAAGATCGATCTCGTCGTCGCGAACGACGCCAGCGTCGCGTTTGGCGGTGACGACAACCGCGCGACGCTCGTCAGCGAGGCGGCCGTCGAGTCGCTCCCCACGATGTCGAAGCACGCGCTCGCCGACGTGATCCTCGATCGCGTGCGCGCGCGCGCCGGCTGATCACGCCGTCGCGAGCTCCGCGAGCACGCCCCCGAGATCCGCGCGTCGCGCACGCGTCACGATCCTCGTGGCACCTGCCTTCAGGAACGCGTCGCCCTTTGCCGCGCTCGGTACGTCGAAGACCACGATGAAGGGCTGCGGCTCGAGGGGCGTCTCACGAAGCGCGCGCACAGCACGCTCCGCGAAGAGGCCCGGCGTCTTCGCGTCGATCGCGATCGCCGTGGGCGGGGCGAACACCGCGGCGACGAGCCCCCGCACCGGCTCACCGAGATCGAGCTGCACGCCCGTCCCGCGGAGCGCCACCTTGAGCGATCGCGCGAGCGCATCGTTCCCCCCGATGACGAGGACACGCCGAGGGTGCACGACCAGAAAATCCGGCACCGGCATCTTCTCGCGCTCGCAGAAGGCGTGAACGTCGGCGACGCGAACACGAAAGTGACTCCCCGGCGTGCGCACCGCCGCGAGCCGCCCGGTGCGAATGAGCTCCTGCACGGTGCGAGGATGAAGCTTCCAGAAACGCGCGAGCTCGGAAGGTCGAAGGAGCGGCGGCTCGCTCATCGTGACGTTCTACCTTGCGTCGACGCGCGCGTCAGCGAAGCGCCTACTTGCGAGAGAGCCAGGTCGCGAGATCGGCGTTCGGGTCGAGCGCGACGAGCAGCGCGTCGACGCCGATCGCGTTGACGGTCGTCCCGTACGGAGCGACGCGCACGCCGTCCGGGCCGCGCCAGACGACGACGCGAACCGCTTGCGAGTGCCGAAGCTCCGGATCGGCTCGCACGCTCTCGTGGAACGCGGGCGGCTCGATCGCGGCCATTTGTGCTTTCGCTTGGTACGCGAGCTCGCCGACGCGCGTCTGCTCGTCGTTGCCGGCATCGAAGTCGTCGCCGACGAGCGACTGCGTCGGCCACGAGTCCATCTCGTCCGTCGTCGCGGCGACCGGCGCGTGCACCACCTCGCGCGCGATCTCTTCGTGTGCCGGCTTGCTCGCGCGCGATCCCTTTGCGCGGCGTGGTTCGGGCGTCGTCTGGATCTGCTGCGTGATCTCGTCGGGCAGGCCCTGCGTGATCGTGACCTCGCCCGTCGCGTGACTCGGCGGCGGCTTCGGACGCGGATCGCCCTCGGCAAGCATCGCAGCGGCGAGCCTGGCCTCGTCGTCGAGCTTCGCTTGCGATCGGCGGCTGCGAGCCGAGGCTTTCGCGGGGACGCCGGCTGCCGGGCGGACGGCGGGGATCGGCACCCTCGCGCCTGCCGCTGTCGTCGCGGCGCGCGGCTGCGAGGTCGAGATGTTGCGAGGCTGTGCGGGCGCGGCAGGCGGGCGTGGCGCGTTCGCCGAGGTGAGCGGAGCGGCCTGCTTTGGCAGCGCGCGTGCGGCGGCGGGAGGCGCCGGGCGCGACGACGGTGGTGGAGGCGGAGGTGCCGAGCGGATCGGCGGAGGCGGCGGTCGCGGCGGTGTGGACGGCCTCGCGGCGGGTGGCGGCGGCGGCGCGGACGGCTTTGCCACGACGGGCGGCGGCGGCGCGGTCTGCGGGATCGGTCCGACGAGCGTTGCGAGATCAGCGGCAGCCTTGGCGAGCTCGAGCGCGCGATCGTCGTCCTGCCCCTCGGACGCCGACTCGACGGCGCGACGGACCCACTTCACGGCCTCGATGTGATCGCCACGACCCCACATGGCTTCTGCGGTCGAGAGCGCCCACGAGACGTCTTCGGAGTCGTCCTTCTTTGCAGCGGGAATGGGGGACTTGTCGGCCATCCTTAGTCACTACCGTCGCGCGAACGCGCTCGCCTTGGCAAGGGCTTTAGGGGACTTGCGTGACGACGAGCGCGGCAATCGCCTCGAGCGCGCCTCTCGCGAGGCGCCCTTCGGCGCGCTCGGGCCGTCCGCCGCCGCGTCCTCCGTGCGTCGCCGCGGCGGCCTTGAGCCACGCTCCGCAGTCGACTTTGACGTTCGCGCCGCGTTGGACGACGACGGCGAGATCGCCCGAATCACCATCGGGGCTCGCGCAGACGGCGAAGACGTCGGGGCGCGCTGCGAAGCGGCCGGCGAGCGCCCGGAGCATGCCGACGTCGTCGCGCTCGCGAACGACGCTGATCGCCGTGAGGCCGCTCGGATCCGGAGGGTGCGACGCGAGGACGCGTTCGGCGACGAGCTCGACGAGCTCGCCGCGCGCGCCCGACAGCGCTTCGAGGCGCGCTTTGAGATCGCTCCGCAGCTTGCCGACGGCGTTCGGTACGTCGAGGACGCCGCATGTGAAGTCTCGCGCGAGGTCCGCGAGGACGCGCTCCTTCGCGCGCGCGTCGTCGATCGCGCGCCGCCCCGCATGGAACGACACACGGAGCCCACCCTTGTACCGCTCGACGCCGACGACCCGCGTGACGCCGATCTGTCCGGTGCGCGTGCAGTGCGTGCCGCCGCACGGCGTGAAGTCGAAGCCCTCGACTTCGATGATGCGAATGTTCGTTTCGACCTTGGGTGTGCGTCGCAACGGAAGCGCGGCGAGCTCCGCGGGCGAGGGGAAGAGCGCGCGGACGACGACGTCGTCGGTGATGCACGCGTTGACGAGGTCTTCGGCGCGGGCGATGTCGCGCTCGGCGATTTCGGCGACGCCGACGTCGATGGTGCAGCTCGTCGCGCCGAGGCGCGCGCTCACCGTGTCGGCGCGGGCGACGTCGAGGAGCGCACGCGAGAGCATGTGCTGCGCGGTGTGTTGCGCCATGTGATCGCGGCGGCGCGCGCGATCGATCGCGCCGCGCGCCGGGCCGGCGATCGCCGTGAGATCGGGCGGAGGCGGATCGGCGAGGAGATGATGAATGACGCCCGCGTCGTCGATCTGGACGTCGGTCACCGAGAAGGAGCGCCCGCCGATTTCGAGCGTGCCCGCGTCGGCGAGCTGCCCGCCCGCTTCGGGGTAGAAGATGGTTCGGTCGAGGACGATCGACGGGCGGCCCGCGAAGCTCGAGAGCTCGGCGCGCTCGGCGTCGAGCTCGGTCGAGAACGGATCGTTCCAGTAGAGCTTCTCCGTCGACATGGCGTGCTCGATGTAGCACGCTCGCGACGCATGCAGGTCACCTTGAACGGCGCGGCGCGCGACGTCCCTGACGGGGTCACCGTCGCGCAGCTGATCGAGCACCTGGGCCTCGCCGGCGGCCCCGTCGCGGTCGAAATCAACCGCGCGATCGTCCCGCGCGCCGAGCACGCCGCGCGCCGCGTCGCGCCCGGCGACGCCGTCGAGGTCGTTCACTTCGTCGGCGGCGGCTGACGATCGCAGAGCGAGCGCGCTTCATCGACGAGCGACTGCACGGCGCTTTGCGTCTGCTCGCGAAGGCGCACCGACCGAATCCGCTCCGCGGCGACGATCGGCGCGCCGATGTTCATCACGACGCGCGTAGGGTCCGCTGCCGACATGCGCGCGAGGTGCTGCGGAAACGACTCGTCGACGAACGCCGCTCCCGAGCCGCTCTGGTACGCGATCCCGACCGGGACGATCTCGGCGCCGGATCCTGCGGCGGCGACGAACGCGCCGCCGTGAAACGGGCGAACGACATCGTCGGCGAACGTCGTTCCTTCCGCGAAGACGATGACGGTGCGGCCGCGCTGCAACAGATCGCGCATCGCGCGCACGGCGCTCGCGCCGCTCATCGCGTCGGCGCGATCGACGAACACGGTGCCGACCTTGCGCGCCGCGGCGCCGATGAGCGGCCATCGCGACAGATCCGCGCGACTGACCATGTGCCCGCCGAACGTCCTGAGAAGGAGCGCGATGTCGATCGTGGATCGGTGGTTCGCGACGACGAGGCGCCCGCGACCCGCGGTCGACGCCGACGCGCCGCGGACGTCGACGCGCACCGCGAAGAGGCCGAGCAACGCCGTGCACCACGTCGCGATCCAGCGATCGCGAATCTCGTCGCGATCGTCGGGCCGCGCGAGCGCGTCGCGGAGCGCGTACGTCGGGAGCATCGCCGCGGTCACCGCGCCGAACCCTGCGACGCGCGCGGCGCGCCGCAACCGAGCTCTCACCGGCGTGCTCACCAGAGCTTCCTCATCGCGAACGCCGCCCACTCGAGCCCGCGCCGAGCGAGCGCGCGATCGCGCCACGTCGATAGATCGATGCGCGTCGCTTCCGCGATGTCGCGTTCGAACCAGCTGCGGACGTGACGCGCGAACGGCGCGTCCTCGACCGCGAGGTTGACTTCCAGGTTCTTCCGCCACGAGCGCTGATCGAGGTTGTAGCTGCCGATCGTCGTGAAAATCTCGTCGATGACGGCGGTCTTGGCGTGGAGCATGGGGCCGGGCAGAGAGTAGATCTCGACGCCGTGTCGGAGGAGCGTATCGAAGAGCGCCTCGGTCGCGAACTGCACGAACGGTACGTCGCTCCGCGAAGGGACGAGGACCCGCACGCGGACGCCGCGCGCGATCGCAGCGAAGAGAGCGCGGCGCACGCGAAGATCGGGCACGAAGTACGAGTTCGCGATGTCGACGCGATCGCGCGCGCGGCGAATCCTCACGACGTATTCGTGATGCATGCTTCGTAGCGAGCGCCACTGGCTCGCGAGGACCCAGACGCCGCCGCGCCGCTGCCGCGAGAGCGGTCGCACGTCGTCCGGCGGGCGCTCGCGCGTGATGCGTTGCCACGTCTTGTAGAAGAGCGTGCGAAGCTCCTCTGCCGCGTCGCCGCGCACTTCGATCATGGCGTCGCGCCAGCCGCGCCCGTGCTCCTCGCGCGGGAGCCACGGCGCGGCGAGGTTGATGCCGCCGGTGAATCCGTCGAAGCCGTCGACGACCAAGAGCTTGCGATGGTCGCGCCGCTCGACGCGATCGAAACGGAACTGGCGATCGAGCGGCCAGATCGCGTGGTACTCGAGGACCCGACCTCCGGCGCGGACGAGCGGACGCCACCACGCGCGGTTGATGTCGAGGCTGCCGATGGAATCGTAGATGACCTTGACGCTCACGCCGGCGGCGGCACGCGCGGCGAGCGCGTCGCGGAAGCGCGTACCGACGGCGTCGTTGCCGATCCAGTACATCTCGAGAAGGATCTCGCGCTCGGCCGCCGCGATCGCCGCGAGCATCGCGGGGAACGCTTGTTGGCCATCGCGCAAGAGCCGAACGACGTCGTCCGCTTTGCCCGTGGACGTCGACCCGGGTCGACGCGCCACCGCAAACCAAGGGTTGTCGACCGCGGAGGTCACGGTCCCTTCGTACGCGCGGGTCGCGCGGCGACGATGACGAGCGCGTCGTCGCGAAGCGTGGCGGCGGCGAAGGTGCGGATCGCTTCGGCGCTCGGCGGCGCTCCCGGAGCGCGGTCGCCGCGCCACAGCGCGAGAAGGCGCGCGCGCGGATCGAGCGCGGCGGCGAGCTCGGCGCGCGCTCGCGATTCCGTCGCGCGGGTTCGTTCGGTATCGGCGAGCCCGTTCTGCCGCAACCGATCGAGGAGCGCGCGCGTCTGTGCGACCGCCGCGTCGAGCTGTCCATTCGACGACGTGATGCGCACCACGAGCGCCGTGGCGCGCGGCGCTCCGGTGACGTGCGCGCTCCATGCGCGTGCGAGCGCGCTCTCGCCGAGCGCGCGTGCGAGCAGACCGTCGGGACCGTCGAGCGCCGCCGCGATCCATTGGGCGCTGCGACGGGAGGCGTCATCGCTCGCGCTCAGCGCGATCGCGATCGTCGCCTCGCTCGGTGCGCCCGCTTCGAGGTCGACGGTGTACGTTCCCGGTCGCGCGA
>JAYVXB010000712.1:0-3516 GCA_043785585.1 Deltaproteobacteria bacterium
CACGCGTCCCCGCGCGGCGCGCGCGGCTGCGAGTGCTGCTGCGGGCTCTCCCGCGTCGAGCAAGATCTCGACGCGTCGACGCGCGCTCCGCTCGCGCGCGCCGAGGAACTGCGATCGCCCTTCGCCGAGCGGCACGCCGCGGCTCTCCTCTTCGAGCAAGCGCTCGGCCTCCGCCGAAGCCGCGACCGCGTCCGCCCGCTTCCCGAGCGCCGCGAGCGCCGCCGCGCGCCCGTCCGCCGCACGCCACGCGTCGCCGCGCGCGCCCGACACCGAGGCGAGTCGCGCGAGGCGATCGAACAGCGCGAGCGCCGCCGCGTAGCGCTTCTCGGCGAGCGCGATTCGTCCTTCGAGCTCGACCCAGAAGAGCGCGACCTCCGAGTCGGGATGGGCCCACGTCGCGCGCGCGTCCGCGAGCGTCGCGCGCGCCGACGCTACGTCGCCTGCTTGGAGCCAGGCCCACGCGAGGTTCGTCAGTGCGTTCGACTCGTTGCGCACGTCGCGGCAGCCTGCGCGAAACGTCGCGAGCGCACGCTCGAGCGCGGCGCGCGCGTCCCATGCTGCGCCGAGCGTGATCTCCGCATCCCGCGCGCCGAGCGCGATCCACCCGACGTTGAGCGCCGCGAGCCCGCGATCGCACGCGGGCGCCGCCTCGATCGACTCGAGCTCGCGGAGCGCGCCGAGCGCTTCGTCGACGCGGCCGATCTCGGCATGCGTGAGCGCGCGCTCCATTCTCATGATCCCCGAGATGCGCGCGAGCGACATCGCGTCGGCGTCCGCGATCGCGCCGTCGAGCTTCGCGAGCGCGGTCCTCACGTCGCCGGTGTCGCGCGCGAGGTACCCCTCGTAGAAGCGAACCTGAACGCGCCCGTCGTAGTAGTCCTTCGACCAGTCGGAGGCGCGCGCGAGCGTCTTGCGCGCATCGGCGAAACGACGCTGCTCGAGCAGAAGGAACACGAGCACCGTCGCGTCGTCGGCGGCGGTCGAGAATCGGCCGACCGCGGCGTGCGCGTCCATCGCCGCGCCGAGGCGCTCTCGCGCCGCATCGGAAGCGCCTCGCGCGATCTCGACACGCGCGAGCGCGCTCAACGCCAACGCGCGTGGAGCCCCCTCGAGGACGGCGACCTGCTCGGTCAGCGTCCGCGCCGCGTCGTCGAGCGCCCCCTTCGCGCGGAGCTCGCGCGCTTCGGTCACGACCGCCGGCTCGGGCGTGGCTTCGCGAAGCGCGAGCCTCCACTCCACGACACGCCCCGCCTCTTTCCCGCGAAGGACGAGCTCGCGCGCCCCCGCCGGGATCGTCACCCTTCGCGCACGCGATCCCTCCGACGTCGCCGGCACGAGGTCCGACGCACCGATGGCGAACGCGATCGCGACGTCGGTCGCATCCGGCGGCGGCGCGATCACGAGCGCGCGTTCACGCGACACCTCGCAGGTCGGCCCGGCCACGATCGCCGCACACCCGGTGAAGTCGACGTGATCGAACGCCGTCGGCGCGCTCGTCGTCGCGCGCTTCGCGGGGCAGCCGCAGGTGAGCGCCGCTGCGAGCGCGACAGCTCGGAGCAGAAAACGAGCGCGCACGCCGGCTTAGTTCTTCGACGGAGCCGCAGGCGGCGTGGTGGGTGCCGGCCTGAACAACGTGCTCCCAATCAGCGCACCGCCCGCGAAGTACGTCCCCGTGCTCGACGCCGGCAAGATGTCGTACGTGAACGGCTCGCCGTAGCGCACGATCGCGACCTCCGCGACCTCCGCGCGATCCAGCGGATCGCCGACGCGTAGCTCACCGAAGCTGCGCCCGTCCGCGGTCGGATGGCTGGGGCTTATCCGCAGCGTCGTCCCGTCCGCGAGCCGCACGCGGACCATCACGTGCTCCGCGTCGACGTGCGATCGATTCACGCGCGCGATCGGAACCGCGACGATCGCGCGGTCGTGCACGCTGTAGACGAGATCGCCCACGCGTAGCGACGCGATCGGGCGATCGCCGTTCGGCGTCGCGATCGGCGTGTCGGGCGCCGCGCATTTGCAGAACTGCGCGCACTCGTCGCCTTGGCATCGGCAGCAGCCGTTCCCCGTCGGTCCGGAGGGCGCCTCGCACGTCGCGACGGGCGTGACCTTGCACGTCCCCGGCACGCACACGCCGACATCGCCCGGCGCATCGGCGATCGCATCGCCCGCGGTCGCGTCTCCCGCGCCGCCGTCGCCGACCAGCACGACGGTGCCGCTGCACGCGGTGCATGCCACGCACACGAGCGCGATCCCGCAGGTCCAGATCTTCATGCGCCCTTCGCCCCCTCCGCCGACTCGAACAGCCCCTCGGACGCCGCGCGGATCATCGCGCGTCGCAACGTCGTGTATCCGACGTCGTCCCACGGTCGAAACTCGTCGACGCCGAACAGGCCATGAACGAGCAGCGCGCCGCGAACGTCGTACGCCGCGTCGATGAAGCCTTTGCGGAGCGCGTCGCACAGCGCGGGATCCAGATCGGCGCGCGCCGAGATGCAGTCCGACGGGATCGTGCCAAACGTGGTGAGCACGCGAACGACGCCCTCGGCGCCGGGAAGATCCATCCACGCGCCGCGCACGGCAGCGCCGGTGCGATCGAGGCGGGCGTACGTCGCGCAGAAGTCGGCCTTGTCGCCGACGACGGCGCGCACGACCGCGTCGTGCGATTTGAAGAAGCGCTCGGACTCGAACGCGGTGCGCGCGTCGATCCCCATCGCCGCGAGCTGGATCCGCGGCAGCACGTATCCGCTCGCGCTGTGCTTGTCGACCCACGCCGCGCGCTTGCCGCGGAGTCCTTCGACGAGGCGGATGCGCGAGGACGATCGCACGAGGATGACGGAGTGAAACTCCGCGCGCCCGCCGCGGTGGTGGCTGACGAGCGGCGTCACCTTGCCGCGCTTCTGCAAGAGGATGTACGAGACCGGCGGGAGCCACGCGATGTCGACCTCGCCGTTGTCGACGGCCGCAGCGAGCGCGGGGTACGACTCGACGGCGCGCGCGACGAGCGCGACGCCCGCGGTCGAGCCGACGAGGCCGAGGAGCTCCTTCATGTCCCGCTTGCTCGCCGTCGAGGCGGCGTGGGAGGCATAGGCGAAGACGAGCGGCATCCGACGAGCAGTGTAGCGCGTCGACGCGGAGGTTGTTCCGACGACTCGCGGATGTGATCTCGGTGGTTGGGCTGTAGTCTTACGACCCATGCGAAAGAACCAAGCTCAATGAGGACCGAAACGTTCGGCGGGCTCCGCGTGCGCATCATGGGCGGCGACGATCGCGAAGGGAGCGGCGACGGTCCTGCGATGGTCCTTCTCCACGGCTTCGGTGCACCGGGTGACGATCTCGTTTCTCTGTGGCGAGTCATCGACGCGCCGCGCGGCACGCGCTTCGTCTTCCCCGAGGCGCCGCACTCGCTACCTGGATTCGCCGACGGGCGCGCGTGGTGGATGATCGATCTCGCGGGCATCGAGCAAGCGATGGCGCGCGGGCAGACGCGCGATCTCTCGCGCGAGGTCCCCGACGGCA